>NZ_DASQEU010000001.1:0-91133 GCF_035633495.1 Mycobacterium sp.
CGTCCACCGGTCGCACGGTTCCGCGTGCCCCGGGGAGCGGCTGGAATCGGCTGCATCCGAACCGCGCGGCTGGGATTCCTGTTTGGGTCGCGGATGTCGATGCTCGAACACATTGCGCGACGCTCCGGCGCCAAACGTCACCTCGTCCTGGAGGTCTTCGACCATCCTGCGTCGGGCGACTAATTGGTGGTCTCCGGGTTCGGCACCCGGGCCCAGTGGTTCGGCAATGTGCAGGTCAACCGGCGAGCGCGCGTCTTCCTCGCTGGGCATACGCCCGCACCCGCGCTGGCGCGCACGCTCACCCAGCCCGAGCCGGACGCGGCGATGGCGGCCTACACGCGGCGACACCGCCGGGCCAACGGTGACGGGTGGCCTTAGGTGAACGCCGCGCTGCGGAGGTGCGTGCCGTCAGTCGCCACGTCCTAGTAGCTGGCGACACCCCTCCAGAAGCACAGGCTCTTGGCCTTGTTCGCGACCAGTACGCCGTCGGCGACGTCGTGTTCGGAGAAGTACACATTGCCTTCGACGACGACGGGGTCGTCGGTAGACGCGATCACGGTGTCTCCCACGCGGGCGTTGTCGGGGCGTAGGCGAGGACTGCGGACAGGCTCCCGCCCCGCCCCGGGCAAGGTGGCAAGGCGGTTGCTCGGCGTGTGAACGGCAACATGGCCAGCGCTGTCGCGAGACCGAACATGATGTGCTCGGTGACGAAGGTGCCGTAGCCGACCATGGACGCCATGTTGGCGATCTGGTCGCCACTCGCGAGGATCGCCGCGGCCAGCGGCAGTCCGATCCACGTGCTGACGGCGAAAACGATTGCACCGTAGATCATTCCGGCGATCAGCAGGTTGACCCCGCGTAGTCTGGCCATCCGCACGATCACCGCGAAGACGATCCCGTACATGGCCCCGACCATCATGTGCACTACGGCGCCGACGACGGCGGGACCGAATGCGAAGTAGAAGTTCGAGCCGGCCATCGCCTGCTGCATGGACGCCATCATGGTCGAGGGATCGATGAGCACCGATCCGATGTGATACAGCGGGGTGAAGAATCCCGAATGCTGATAGGTGGCGGCGGCGATCATGGCGAACATCGCCATGACCAGGGACGCGATCACTCCGGCGATGGCGCCGACGACCAGGGTGCGTCCGAAGCCGGCCTTTGTGTCGGTGTGCGCAGTGGTGCTAGATGACATGGTTCTGCTCCTCGCGGTGCCGTGTCGGGGGAATCCTTGCTCCCCCTCACTGCGGAAACCCGGTGATTGGCGCCAAGCCTTCCCGGTCGGGTCCCCGAGTCGGAACTATTTGTCCTGCAACCGAAGCCAGGACCTACGGACGCGGGCGAGCGCCGCGATGAGCCGCGATGTCGTGGGACGCGCTAGTTGGGTTCGGACGTCGGCGATCGAGGCGTTCCAGGGCCCGTCGTTGTAGGTAGGGTAGGGGTGGGTTGCGCCGGCCAGGTCGCGCGTGCGCATTCCGTGCTTGACCGCCAACACCAATTCGCCGATGGTCTCGCCCGCGTGTGGGCCGACGATGCTCGCCCCCACGATGCGGTGCCGACGGTCGAGGACGAGTTGTGTGTGGCCGCCGGTGTCGGCTTCGGTGACCGCGCGATCGAGGTGGCAGTGGGACAGGGTCTGTACGTGCAGTCCGGGTATCCGCCGGGCGGTTCGCGGGTCGATCCCGACCACGGCGATCTCGGGGTCGGTGAACGTGACGCGGGGTTCGCCGGTCTTGTCGAAGGTGCGGCGCAGTCCGAGGATCGCGTTGGTCGCGGCAATGCTGCCGTGCATTCCCGCCGTGTGCGTGAACTGTGGGTGACCGGTGAGGTCGCCTGCTGCCCAGATTCTCGGGTTCGAGGTGCGCAGATGGTCGTCGACTTTGACGTAGCCGCGGTGATCGAGAGTGACCCCGGCGTTCTCGAGTCCGATCGAGTCGGTCCGCGGGGTGCGGCCGACACTGACGAGCACACGATCGAACCGGACCAGGCGACCGTCGGCGAGCGTGAGCGTCTGCTCGGTGATCGACTGTGCGGTGGTAGCGGTCACCACGTCGACTCCGTCGGCGATCATCGACGCGGTGAGTGCGCGGGCCGCGGCCGGATCCTCCTGTGGGACCAGGGAATTCGCGGATTCTACAATCGCGACCGCGGAGCCCAGCCGGGCGAATGCCTGGGCCAGCTCGCAGCCGATGCTCCCGCCGCCGAGAACGAGCAGACGCCGTGGCAGCTCGACGAGGTCCCAAATCGTTTCGCTCGTCAGGTAATCGACGGTCTCCAGGCCTGGAAGGTCGGGTAAGGCGGGGCGGGCGCCGGTGGCAATCACGGCCTGGGCGAACGTGAGTGCGTCGTCGCCGACGGCGAGCGTGCGCGGACCGGTGAAGCGGGCGGCGCAGTCGAGCACCGTCACTCCCGCCTCGGTGAGCGCCTGCGGGGAGTCGACGGGGGCGATGGTCGCGATCGCGCCCCGAACATGCTCCATCACGCGGGGGAAGTCGACGGTCACGGTCGAGGCGGTGATCCCGAATGTGCGTCCATCACGCATCGCGGCGGCCGCGGATGCCGCGGCGATCAACGCCTTCGACGGCACACAACCGGTCCACAGGCAGTCTCCGCCGGTGCGATCGCGTTCGATCAGGATGACCTTCGCACCGAATCCAGCGGCGGTCTTCGCGGCGACGATGCCTGCGGTGCCTCCGCCGATCACCACCAGATCGGCCACCCCGGGCAGCTCAGACGCATGCCCTGCGTCGGTGTGCGCGGCACTGGTCACTGCAGATCGCCGCGGACGAGGCGATCGATGACGTCGTGCATGTGCGTGACGCTCTGCGGGTCGGGCATCCGCCGCAGAGCCCACCGCGACAGGGCGGTGTCGATCTGGCGGAACTCGATGGCGGCGGCCCGGCACCTGTCGCACTCGGCCAGGTGAGCCTCCAACCGGCGAATCTCGCTCGGGTCGAGCAGCGCCGCGGGATCGGAGTCGAGGTAGCGCTGGATTCGACGCGCCGACCAGTGGCACGTCAGCATCATCCGGATAGCCCTGATCATCGGGGCCCCCGAACGGCGGCGAAGTTGGGTCGGAGATGACGACGGACGCGGGCGCGCGCACGGCTGAGCCTCGACATCACGGTTCCCACCGGCACGCCCAGTGCTTCAGCTGCCTCGGCGTACGTGAGTTGATCGACGTCGACCAACAACAGCACGGTCCGGAACTTGGCATCCAAGCTCTGCACCGCCTCCTCCAGGTCGTCGGTGAGGAAGAAATCCATGACCCGGTCCTCGGTGCTCGGCGGGTCGATCCCGAACGCGGGCCTGGCGTCGGCCAAGGACGCGACATCGTCCACGCTGTCCGGGCGTCGGCGTCGGTGCATGTTCATATTCGTGTTCCTCAGTATGGTCAGCAACCAGGCCCGCGGATATCGGCCGTCGAATCGGTCCATCCCGCGCCACGCGCGCACTAGCGTTTCCTGCACCAGATCATCGACGTCCGCGGACCCTACGAGAGTGTGCGCGACCCGGAGCAACACCACGATCTCGGGTTCCACGAAGCGCCGGAATCCCTCCGCCTGCGCGCTTTGGTCGCCGATCTCAGGTGGGTCCACCATCAGGAAACCCCCGGGACTGCCCCCGGTGTTCCCGTGAGAGACGATTTGTGCTGATTTCGACGAACGGACTGCCCGATGGCACGACCAGCCCGATACACGGCCTCGGCGCGCTTCTACGATCGGATCTCGTTGGAATGGCCCGTCTACGGTGCCGGCCGCGTCGTGGCGATCGATCTTCTGGCCCTACGGCCAGGCCACCATGTCCTCGACGTCGGCTGTGGCACCGGTTTGAACTTCGCCCCCCTGCAGCACAGGATCGGCCCGACCGGGTCGATCACCGCCGTCGATGCCAGCGCGCAGATGCTCGAACAGGCCCGACGGCGAGCGGATTCGGCGGGATGGAACAACGTGCGCCTCATCGAAGCGGATGCGACCACGGTGGATGATGCGACCGTGGACTCGGGCGGCGGCTTCGACGTCGCCATCAGCACCTACGCGTTGTCGCTGATGTCGGACTGGCGACGGGCCGTGTCGGCCATGACGAAGGCGACCCGCGTCGGTGGCCGGGTGGCGGTGGTTGACATGCAGCAACCAGTCGGCTGGGCCATGGTGTGGACCCCGCTCGCTCGGTTGGCCTGCCGGCTCGGCGGATCCGACATCGGCGCTCATCCATGGACCGCGGTCGAATCGCTATCGAATGTTCGTGCGGCATCCGTGCGCGGCGGACACATCCAGGTCCGGGTGGGTTCGGTAACCGATCGCGACCACTGACACCTTCGCTCAGCCGCGGCGGTGGGCGCCGTACCCGCAGGTGCCTGCCCAGCGCGCCGTCATCCGGAGTCGCTCCCGAACGTCCGTGACCACCAGCTCCGTCGTGCCGTGTCCGCCGCGCCGCCGAGCATCTCGGCTGCGCGGTCAGGGAACTCGTGCCGGACCGCGTTGACGACTTCTCGCACACTGGGGTTGACAAGCGCCAGACTGCCGACGAACACCGTGGGGACGGTTTCGTCGCCGCCGGTGACTGCGCGCACCCGCTGAGCAGCGGCGTGGTCCTGCCAGATGTCGATCTCGGTCGTCGTGATGGCCCGGCGCCGCAACCCCCTGCGCAGGCTCCTGCAGAACGGGCAGCCGGGGCGCCACAACACCTCGACGCCGTCGACATAGTGAGCAGTACTCATGGGCCATCTTCCTTCGCCGATACCTGGGTTGGGCGGGTCAACGTTCTTGACGGGGAACACGGCGGACCCGCACCAATCTTCCGCAGCGCGTTCGATTCCCACATCGCAGGGTCCGCAAGAGCTGGGTTCGCCGGCCATCACATCGAGATCGCTTTCGTCCGAGGTGCCACCGAGCGGCCCGGACACGTGCGCCCACGGTGCCTACGTCCGGACGGAGATGGTGAACGAAGCGGCCGCGTTCGCCGCGAACCGACACTAGTTCGCAGCCCGCCACACCGCTGCGGCGATCAGCTCGGGCACCAACACCTCGGCGAGCAGCCGAACGTCGTCGTCGGCGTCGCCGGGGTAGCGGAGTTGCCGCCAAGCACCGGGGACGTCGCCGCCCACGCCCACGACGATGCTGCCGCGTGCGGTGGTCCACTCGGCCAGCTGTGCCTCCCACGCCGAGCCGGCGAAGACGAGCAGTCGGTAGTCCGTGGTCTTGGTCAGGTAGACGTCGACGTGACTCCAGTCCCCGGTCTCGCATCCGACCGCAGGTAGGCGTGGGCCCTCGCGGAGCATGAGGGCGGCCTGCTGGGCCGAGCAGAATCGGTGTGCCGGTGCGGCGAAGTGGGTGCCCGCGGGTCCCAGCAGAAGTTCGGAGAGTGTTGGCCGCCAATCGGACTCGGTGGCGATGAGGTGTTCGCAGGCATCGGCCGCGGCGGCGACGGACGCTGCCAGCGCGGCGGTGTCCTCGCCGAGGAGATGGCATTCGAGGGCCAGCAGCAGGGCCAGGGTGTGCTGGTAGCTGCGGCAGGCCACACCGCCGACTTCCGGCTCGGCGTCGAGGTCGACGACGGCGTGGCAGCGTTCGGTGATCACTGAGCCCGGCGTGTTGGTCAACGCGATCGTGTCGACCGCGTCGGGGAGTCTGCTCAGGGCATCGAGGGTTTCGATCGACCCGCCGCTGGCCGACGTCGCCACGACGAGAGTTCCCCCAATCCAATCGGGAAGCAGCTTCGACGATGCCAGCTCCGACGAGGCGACCAGGCCACGTGCGCGCATCCGGGCCGCGGGCGACGCCCCCCGCATAGGCCGAGGATCCCATCCCGAGTAGCACCACCCGTCCGACGTCCTTCGGAACGGCCTCGGCCCACGGGTTGCGAGCCGCCAGCGTCGCGGCAAGGCGGCGAAGCACGTCGGGTTTGCGATGCAGATCGGCGGCGAAACCGTCGGGCTTCACGATCAATGCCGTTAACTTTAGCGTTACCGCAGTTCAGCGCCTTTTGTTGGGGAAACATGTTGTAGCGGTGGCATTTTGGCTGATGACTTGTGGGTTGATCTGGCGAAGGTGATTCGGTGGACCCGGTCGTTTTCGGGGCTCATATTGCCTCCTAGAATGGTTGTGCAACAACGGATTCCACGTATCATTAGCACCTGTGACCGACAGTGACCCGGGTGGTGAATACGGTCACGCGGACCGGTTGACCGACCGGATCGGCCTGGGTGTGCTGACCAGACTGGTGCACCGCGATCTTGTCGATGAGGTGCTCGCCGACACCGGCCGCACCGAGCGTCGCCGCCGCCTGCTACCGGCCCGGGTGGTCGTGTATTTCGTGCTGGCGATGACGTTGTTCTTCGACGACGCCTACGAAGAGGTGATGCGCAAACTCGTCGAGGGGCTGCGGTTCCTGCGGTCCTGGGACGACGACTGGCAAGTACCCACGTCCTCGGCGCTGTGTCAGGCCCGCGCACGCCTGGGCGCTGAGCCGACGCGCGAACTCTACCTACGGGTGCCCCGGCCGCTGGCCGGGGCGGGCACCCCCGGCGCCTGGCTTGGGGACCTGCGGGTTATGGCCATCGACGGTGTCCAACTTGATATCCCCGACACCGCCGACAACGAAGACGAGTTCGGTCGCGGCGTCAGCCTTGGTCTGGACGCCCCCTACCCGAAGGTCAAAGTGCTCGGCCTGGGCGAATGCGGTACCCATGCCGTGATCGACGCACACCTGGGCGGGGTGCGCGTCGATGAGCGCGAACTGGCCCGCCCACTGTTGGCCAGTGTCGAACCTGGCATGCTCGTGTTGGCCGACCGTGGGTTCTACAGCCGAGAATTCTGGGACGAGGCCGCCGCCACCGGGGCGCAGCTGCTGTGGCGGGTGCAGTCAGCACTGAAACTGCATCCGGTCACCGACGCGCCAGTCGTCGCCGGACTGCGTCGCCGTCGCCGCCGCGTCGTAGTTCAGAGACTTGTTCGGTCCCCACGACCACGAATACGTCAGTTTTGCGGTCTTCTCGTCATCACCCGGCTTGCTGAAGTCGACCTTCAGCGTCGCGTCCTTGCCCATGCCGTTGAACATCGAGGTGATTGCCGCGCTCGCGGCGGTCTGATCGTCCGTGCTCGCGGCTGCCGCGCCGCCGTCCTTGCGGGCCATTGCGTCGGCGAACGCGCGAAACGCGTCTTGCGGGTCCGGACTCGAAAATAGCGAACAACTCGTCGAGCCAAGTAGCAGGACGCAGAGCAGAATCGGTAGTACCCAACGCTTCGTCATGACTCGTCGAGCCTAACCACGAGCATGGCCAGAACACGGGAACCCCCGGGTCGCTAGAGCGTCGTGATCCCCGACAGGTGCTCTATCGGTTCGAGCAGTCCAGCGACACCGTGACGGTGCGGGCGACGACGACCGGAATGACGCGGTCGCGGCCCGCCCCGTCAACTCGGATGATCTCGGTCCGTTCCCGCGGGTTGCGGACGTTGGTGACCACGCACTGGTCCAGCGGCGCGCTCCCGATGCGGTCGAGCTTGACGTCGAAGCCCTGGGCCTCGAGCTGACCGATCGTGACGATCGCGGACTCGGCCGCGCTGGCCGGAATGGCCGGCAGGGCAAGCACTCCGATGGCTGCCGCGGCAATTGCTGCTTGGATGAACAATGCGGTACGCATGACCGCTCCTCTCATTCGTGTCACCTCGGAGATGTTCCGATTCAGTTGGTGATTCGTGACTCGAATGAATGGTGCGGCTCAGCGGTACCTCACTGCATGGAGGTTGTGTGGAGATCAGCTGGAGATTGCCGACGGCGGCGACGCGTTGACCCCTCGACGATGATGGCCGCTCAAATGCCTACGCGACTCCGGAGCCGTCTGCGGGTAGCGCCGGTATAGACCGTCGATCAAACGATGGGCCTCATAGAGCTCGCGCCGCAAAATGCCCGCGATGGGGTCCTTGCGGGTGTTCCCGCGAGCGCGTGCGCGCCGGTTGCGAGATTCGGCGGCCTCGAGCTTGTGCGAGATGTCGTCGACGTGTCCGTACAGCTCACCCAACAGTGCCAGCGCTTGAGCGCTTCCCGCGTCATCGACCACGGTCGGATCCTCTCATCATTCCTTAATGCCCGCATAGTCGTGGGGGCTCTCGACTCCGAAGCGCGGGTGACTCGCCGTGCCGTGACCGCGCGCTCGGCGTGTCGTCGCAGAATCGCGATGCCGAGGTTCCGTTCGGTTGCGCCTGTACTGGCCATGGCGACGCATCAATTCCCTTGATGGCGCCTGTGATTCATGTGCCGGTCGGTGGAGCGGAGAGGCGTGGGCCAAGGACGGGGCAGTGTCGCACCGGGCCCGCTCGTGCCCCGCTCATGAAACGCATAGCGTGCAAACCGTGGCCGCGTCGTGTTCAAAATGTTACTGGAGTAGAGCAGTGTTCCAGAAGTTACAGCAGTGATTCAGTTTCGTGATCCAACTAGGAGATCCCATGACAATCATTTCGGGCTTGATCGACGTCTCGGCGAAGGCCTCGAGCGCGATGGCCATCTCCGTGGGCATCGTGGTCGCAGCCAGTGCCGCTCCAGCGCCGGCGCACGCCGATGCGATGAGCGACAGCTTTCTGTCCGCACTCACCAACTCCGGTGTCTCGGTCGCCGATCCGAACATGGCCGTCACGATGGCGCAGTCCATCTGCCCTCTTCTCGTAAAGCCCGGTGGCAACTTCGCCGCCGTCGCATCCCAGATGGGTGGAACCAACGGGGTTTCGCCGGGGATGGCCAACCTCTTCACCAGCATTGCCATCTCGATGTACTGCCCGTCGATGATGGCGTCGCTGGCCAATGGCAACTGGCTCGGTCAGGGCGCCCAGATGGGTCTGTCCAGACTGCCGGGACTGTCCGGCCTCGGCATCCCAGGCATCTGAGAAGTCAGTATCCGCCTAGCCGAAGTGCGTGCTCGGCCGCGGCAGCCTCACACCGTCGAGCACGATGTCGAGTTTCTCGTTGTAGAAGGCGACCAAACCGGCGATGGCCGCCACCGAAGGCAGCGGGTATTCGTAGGTCCAGGCGAGGTCCTGATGGACGGCGTCTCCGAGGTGCACCGACCAGTAGCCGGTCGTGGTGCCCTTGTACGGGCACAACGTCTCGGTGTCACTGGGCACGAGGTGATCGAAGGACACGTCGGTGCGGTCGATGTAATACCTTGTCGGCAGACCGGTTTCGAAGAGAAGGATCGGACTGTGTGTATCGGCGAGGACCGTGCCGTCGAGTTCGACCCTGACGTGACGGTGCGAGCGCAGGGCATCGACGCGGACGTAGGGGTTGCGGGGGTGACCGACGATCAGCTCGTCCTCTTCGAACCATTGGACGCTTTCCCACTCGAACCGCACGAATCCCGCGACCGGTCCGTCACCGTCGGCGTCGAACACCCGTGCCGCGGGCGTCTCGTCGGAGCTTACGGTGATCGAGTACAGCCTCGATGGCCCGAATTGCACTCGCTGGGGATGGTTTTCGTCGGTCAGCAGCTCGTTGTTCACGTCACCGAGCGGGATGTAGTACTGCGGGTAATACGGAACCTCCCAGACGTAGCGCGCCGCCGTCGTGTCGAAGAGCGAGTGGCCTCCAACGAATCCGCGCACGCGCCGCGGGGCAGGCTCGACGCGGCCGCGCACCGCGGCCATCTGCGGGTAATCCGGAACGCTTCCCGAGGTCATGACTCCACCATAGGATTGCCGCCGTAACTCGTACGTTCATTTGCCCTGACAAGCATGGAGTACCCACATGGACCTCAAGAACGACACCGCGTTGATCACCGGTTCCAGCGGCGGAATCGGCGAGGAGTTCGCGCGTCAACTGGCCAGGCGCCAGGTCAACCTGGTCCTCGTCGCGCGGCGGGCCGACAAGCTGGCCGAGCTACGGAGCAGCCTGCTCGAGACCAGCCCCGGCCTTGAGGTCGACGTCGTCGCCGCGGATCTGTCGCTGCCCGGTTCTGCCGCCGACCTCGCATCGAAGGTGAGCGAGCTCGGGCGCCGGATCGACATCCTGGTCAACAACGCGGGCGTCGGCCTGCACGGCGACTTCGGCGGCCAGGAGGCGGAAGCGAACGCCGCCCAGGTGCAGCTGAACTGCGTGACGTTGGTCGAGCTGACCGCGCTCTACCTACCGGCGATGACGAAGGCCCGCCACGGACTGATTCTCAACGTCGCGTCCACCGCGGCCTTTCAGCCGACTCCGGGGATGGCGGTGTACGGCGCGACCAAGGCGTTCGTGCTGTCGTTCACCGAGGCGCTGTGGAAGGAGAGCAAGGGCAGTGGCGTTCGCGTGCTGGCCCTGTGCCCCGGCGCCACCGAGACCGAGTTCTTCGCGCGGACCGGCGAAGAATTCCTCACCAGCGGCAGGCAGACGTCGAAGCAGGTCGTCGACACGGCGATGGCCGCGATTGACAAGTCGACGCCGACCGTGGTCTCCGGCTTGAAGAACGCTCTCCTGGCCACCGGCTACCGGTTCACGCCGCGACGCGTGATGCTCGAGGTGTCGCATCAGCTACTGAAGTCCAATTAGGTGGCCGCATCGCCGGTTTCACCGAGATGCCCACCGGGGCAGGTGTCGTCGCGTTAGCGTGGGGCTTCCGCAGTACGCCGAGACGGGACGCTGCGACCGGTGATGAGTTGTTGCACCCCCTGATCGTCGGTGCACCGGGGCCGCTGCCGCCACGACCAACAAGCTCCTTGTTGAGAGGTGCAGACTCCCACTACTGGCTCGGGTAATCGTGCTGACACCGCGCCGCCGCCGCATCTGGTGTGCAAGCATCTGCGGATGAGCTCGCAAGACGATCCCGAGGCCCGTATCCGAGACCTGGAACGCTCCCTTGGCGAACAGCCATCGGAACTGACGCAGAGCTCTTACGAGATGGGGTCTGGACAGTACGGCGGGGGCTACACCGCGCCTCCTTCGTACACCGCTCCGCAAGCCCCGTACACCGCTCCGCAGTCCCCGTACACGGCCCCGCAGTCGCCCTACGGCGCGCCGTTCCCGCCCGTGCCAATGGCGACGACCGGGGGAGCCGGCCGTGGGTGGATCGTCTACGCGGTAGCGGCAGCAGTGCTGGTGGCCGTCATCGGCGGCACGATCATCTTGTTCGCGAACGTGTTCTCCAACGTGAACTCGTTCATCGACACGTTTCAGGGCAGCCCGACGGCGTCCGGCGGCGGTGGCGGGCCGTTCGACGGCTCACCGAGTCGCAGCGGCGGCAACCGGTCGCCGGCATTGACCATCGCGCCGACGGCCCCGGTCGGACCTCCCGGCGGCGAGATCAGCGTTGCGGGCGTCGGAGACAACAAGACGATCGCCTGCAATGACAGCGTCGTGAACGTCAGCGGCGTCGACAATACGGTCGTGATCACCGGGCAGTGCCGGAGCGTCACGGTCTCCGGCGTCGAGAACACCGTCACCGTCGACTCGGCTGCCATCATCAGCGCCTCCGGCTTCAACAACCGGGTGACGTACCTGTCGGGTACGCCCGAGATCGAGAACTCGGGCAACTCTAACGTCGTCGAACAGGGCTGAAACCTGAACGCGTGCAACAGATGTGAGTGGCCGGTCCACCGACCTCGGGGATGAATCGCCAACGGACCAAGCCGTGTGGTGTAACGCCGATCGGGTCCCGATTATTCTCCCTATGAGATGCCGAACTCCAGGTGAACACCGGGCAACCAGCGAACGGCTGACCTCGAAGTGTTTACTCTTCCGCGACGCCACAACAGCCTCATCAGCCACTTACGTCAGTTAACGCAGCAGAACTCGAAGAATTTGCTGTCGTGTCGCCTGTGATCTACCGCTCACTTTCAGTGTGAAGAGTAAGGAATCGTTATCTGAACCCTTGCTCACGGGGCCCGCGCGCTCTTCGCCAGCGACGCAAAGATGCAGGCAGGGGCGATCGGAGATGTTGCGAGACAAAGATAACGATGCTGTAACGAAAATTTTCTTAAGCGTGTCCTGAGAGGTTTACGGATACCTCGCTCGGCCCCCTGCAGAGGCAGCGGAATGGCCGACTATTCGTCGCTAAACTCGGTTGCGACCGCGCTTCCACCGGAGCGGCGACCAGATCGAATCGATTGCCGGCCCGAGTGATGCCGGCGGAGGTGCCAAGAAAACATGGCTAATGCTATTGCGCGCTCGAACAGCGTCACCGTAGGAAATCAGGACGTCGCTCTGCTCAAGTCGACGATGGTCGGGCGTGGCCCGATCTCCGACATTGCCGTCGACGCCGACACCGTCGTGGTGTCCAACTTCAGAGACGACTCGATCGCCGTTCTCGACGCCGACACCCTGGCCGTGCATGGCGGAGTCTTTGCGGGCCAACCCACCACGGTCGCCGTCTCCGACGACCGCGCGTTCGTTGCGGTGTCGTCGGCAAGCTACGACGCCATTGCGGTGATCGACACCGTCAACGGTGACGTCCTCAAGGAATACCCGCTCTCCTTCAACGTCACGGCCGTGGCGACCAGCCCCGACGGCAAGCGCATCTACGCGGGCCGGGCAGGCGAGGACGGCGTCGACGTCGCCGTCATCGACGTCCCCGCCGAGCGCGTCGGCACCATCTACGTCTCCAAGGGTGCGGACGCCACCATCGACGCACTGTGCCTCGATGCCACGGGTCGGCGCCTCTACGTCGCCGTGTCGGACGCGCGCAGCAGCCGGCTGTTGACCGTCGACGTCGAATCTTCGCGGGTGCGAAACACTTTGGAGATCGGTGCACCCATCCGTGGTCTCGAGCTCGGCATGGACAGCACCGCCTACGTGTTGACCTCCGACATCGCCGACGGTGGCGCGCTGCACTTCGTCGACCTCATCAAGAACCGGATCACCGGAATGGTCACCGTCGCACAGGCTCCCACGCAGTTGGCCCTCAGCGACGACGGTGCCCACGCCTACGTCGTCGACTACGATCACGTCGCGGTGATCGACACCGATGACCGCAGCGTCGTCACCACGGTGTCGGTGGGCGCGCGACCGTCGGCGATCGCGCTTCGCGGCGATCGGCTGTACGTCGCCGACTACGACGGTGGCGTCAGCGCGTACGCGGTCGCATCGCCGATGCCAATGCTGTACTCGCAGTTCGTCGCAGCCCCGTCGGTCGTCGCGCCGACGTCGCGCGAACTGACACCCGCGGGCGCCTGAGCGACTCCTAGCGCCACAGGTAGCGGGTCTTCGGTCGGTCTGCGCCACCGTAGTCGGTGTGCCGCGTCACGGCGCCGTCGTCGGCCAGTCGCTCGAGATATCGCCACGCGGTGACCCGCGACACGCCAACCTGTTTCGAGACCGCATCGGCGGTCAAACCGTCGGCGCCGTCACGGACGGCACGGGCGATGTCGTCGTTGGTCTGCGGTGCGGCGCCCTTCGGGGCCACGGACTTGTCGGTCGCGATGCGCAACTCCGCCATGGCACGGTCCACCTCGGCCTGGCTTGCCGCGTCGACGCTGGCGGGCAGAGCCGAACGGTAGCGCCGATACCGCTCGAGCCTGTCGCGAAATGCCGCGAACGTGAACGGCTTCAACAGGTATGCGAGCGCACCGTGGGCGACGGCTGCGCGCACCATCTCCAGATCGCGCTCTGAGGTGATCGCGATGATGTCAGGCGCGGGCCGTAGTCCGGCGAGTGCCGATGCCAGACTGATCCCGCTGGCGTCCGGGAGCCCGAGGTCCAGCAGCACGAGGTCGATCGGCATCTCGGCGGCGGCGGCCTGCGCCGCGGTCTGCATGGCGTCGCGCGCCGTGTGGACCACCGCCACCGCCGAGAAGCCCTCCAGCCGAGTCAGATACGTGCGGTGAGCTTCCGCGATCACCGGATCGTCTTCGACGATCAGTACGGAGATCACTGCTCCCCGGGACCGTCACCGTGACGACGGATCCGTACGTCACGTCGGCGGTCAGCGTTCCGTCGTGTCGCCGCACCACTTGGGCGACGAGCGCCGGGCCCAGGCCGTGTTGCTCGGGTTCGATACCGGACTTGGTCGAGTAGCCGCGCTGCATGGAACGCTCGAAGGCGTCGTCATCCATACCCGCACCGCTATCGGCCACGCGCAACGACAACTCCGCCTCCTGCAAGGACACCGTCACCTCGACCCAAGGATCCTCGCGGTCACACGCGTCCATCGAATTGTCGATCAGGTTGCCCAGCGCGGTGATCATCTCCTGCGCCGACAGCGGCACGTCGTCCGTGTCCGACGGCAGATTCGTGTCCTCGGTGATCGTCAGGGCGATGCCACGCTCGTCTGCCTGCGCCGTCTTGCCCAGCAAGAGCGCGACGAGTGCCGGTTCGCCGACGTCGTGCGACAACCGGTCCACCAAGCGCTGGGACAGGGCCAACTCGTCGGTCGCGAATCGGACCGCGTCATCCGGCTGGCCCATCTCGACCATGGTGATCACGGTGTGCAGCTTGTTGGCCGCCTCGTGCGCCTGGGCGCGCAGCGAGTCGGTCAGGATCTGCAGCGAGCTCAATTCGCCCAGCGCACCCTGTAATTCGGTACGGTCCCGGACGGCGACCACTTCCGAATGAGCTGAGTCGGCGACGTCGGTGACGTGCACCTCGTCGCGCGCGCCAGGGCGTAGTCGCGCAGGAACTCCGGCAGATCTGCTTGGGTCACCCGGCCCGGCGCCAGTCCGAGCAGTCGGCGCGCCTCGTCGTTGACCAGAACCACCCTGTCTCGGTCGAGCATGACGAGTCCCTCGGACACCGAATGCAGGATGGCGTCGTGATGTTCGTACATCACCCGCAGTTCGTCGGGCGGAAGCCCGTGAGTCTGGCGCAGGAGACGGCGCCGGATCGCCCACACTCCGATGAGTGAAAGAGCAAGGGCCCCAATGCCGACGTAGGCGATCATCGGCCACTGGTCGCGCTAACGCTCGGCCAGCGTCTGCTGCGTGATGCCCGCGGAGACCAGGCCGATCACCCGGCCGGAGGAGTCAAGCACCGGCACGACCGCCCGGATCGACGGACCGAGTGTGCCGGTGTACACCTCGCTGAACGTCTCGCCGCGCAGCGCGGGTTCGATGGTCCCGAGGTAGTGGCCGCCGATCTGGCTGGGATCGGTGTGCGTGAAACGGGTTCCGCCGGGCGACGTGATCGTGATGAAGGCGATGTCGGTGTTGGTGCGCACCGCCTCGGTGACGGGCTGCAGCAGCTGCGTGGCTTTCCCCGATTCGATCGCCTGCGCCGTCGAGGGGGAGTCGGCCAGCGCCGTCGCGATGCTGACCACCTGCTGGCGTGCCGCGGAATCGCCATCCCGGCGGGCGTCGACCAGGGCCAGCGCGCTGCCGACCAACACCACCACGGCGATCACCGCGATCTGCAGGGCGATTCCTTGGCCGGCCAACGAGCGTGGCCACCACCTGCGGATCGTCACCGATGTAGTTCCTGGGCCGTGACCTCCAGGATGTCGTCCGCGCGGCCGACCGCCAGGAAGTGACCGGCGCCCTCGACCTGATGCCAGACGGCGCCAGGCATGCGGTCGGCCACCGTTTCGTTGATGTACGCGGCGACGAGCCGATCGTCGCTGCCCTGCCACATGTGGACCGGGCGCGTGATCGAGGATACGTCGAAAGCCCAACGCCGATAGAGGAGTTCACTGTCGCGAACCAACCCCATGCTGCCGTGGGCGAAGCACTCCGCGCTCGCCTCGCCGAACGCCGCCGCAACCTCTGGCTGAAGAAGGACACGTCGGTCGTAGTCGTTGACGGCCTTCCGGGCCTGCTCCACGTAGGTAGCGCGGAACCGTTTGGCGACCAGGCCGAGGGTGGCGTACATGAGCCGGAAGCCGGGGCGAAAGCGCAGAGCGAGTGCGCCACCGAGCGCGTCGGCCTTCGACAGGTGATCCGCTGCCCAATTGTCACCGAACGCTCCGTAGCTTCCCCCCGCAATGCTGGTGACGTGGCGCAACCGATCGGGATCGAGGTAGGCGGCCGCCGCCAGTGCCCACGGGCCACCCTCGGACCAGCCCGTCACTCCGAATTCGTGGTGCCCCAGCGCATCGGCGATGGTCGTCAGGTCGTCGGCCCAACCTTGGTAGGTGCGTTCTCGTTGCGGGCTGGACCGTCCCATCCCGGGTCGGTCCACGCATACGAAGCGGAGCCGGTGCTGCGTCGCCGAACGCGCGAATAGGCGAGCTTCGAGGCGGCTACTGGGGCCCCCGTGATTGTGAATGACCAGCGGTCCGTCGGGGTGTCCAACCTGCAGGTAGCTGAGCGTGCGGCCGTCCGCGGTGACGACTTCGCCTCCCCGCTCGTTCACGTCATCCACCACGCTGGTGAACGTACCTCGCGCCGACTGGACCGACCCGGGTTACGGCAGTGGCAAGTGGTTACACGGGTTGCGGTTCGCGACAAGTCCATCACGCGGATTGCGGCGCAAATCCGAACTAAATGAACTAAAGCGTGACCCGCGTCACCTATGGGAACACCATCCTTGCAGACCACATTCGCCGGTCCGACCAAGGAACCTCGCAGCAATTAGGAGCTCAGCCATGACCGACCAGCTGGACACGTCCTCCCCACCGAAGAAGCGTGACCGCACGCACTGGCTCTACATCGCCGTGATCGTCGCGGTCGTCGCCGGCGTCGCCGTCGGACTCCTCGCTCCCGACGTCGGCAAGAGCGTCGGCGTCCTTGGCACGATGTTCGTCAGCCTGATCAAGATGATGATCGTCCCGGTGATCTTCTGCACCATCGTGCTGGGCATCGGCAAGGTGCGGGCCGCCGCGACCGTCGGCAAGGTCGGTGGGCTGGCGTTCGTCTACTTCCTGGCGATGTCGACGGTCGCCCTGGCCATCGGTCTGGTCGTGGGGAACCTGCTGAGCCCGGGAACCGGCCTCAACCTCGAGGCGACGTCGAGCAAGGGTAGTGCGTTGGCCGATACCGCCCACGAGGCCGGCGGCCCGATGGAGTTCGTCCAGCACATCATTCCGACCTCGTTGTTCTCGTCGCTGACCGAGGGCAACGTTCTGCAGGCGTTGTTCGTCGCCCTGCTCGTCGGATTCGCGCTCCAGGGGATGGGTGCCGCGGGCGACGGCATCCTCCGCGGCATCGAGGCGGTGCAGAAGCTGGTGTTCAAGGTGCTCGCCATGATCCTGTGGCTCGCTCCGATCGGTGCGTTCGGCGCGATCGCGAACGTCGTCGGTCAGACCGGCTGGAGCGCCGTCACCCAGTTGCTGACGCTGATGCTGATGCTTCCACATCACCTGCATCCTGTTCGTGTTCGGCGTACTCGGCGTGCTGCTCCGCGCAGTGGCAGGGGTGTCAATCTTCCGCCTGGTCCGCTACCTGGCCCGCGTGTACCTGCCGATCTTCGCCACGTCGTCCTCTGAGTCGGCCCTGCCCCGCCTGATCGCGAAGATGGAGCACCTGGGTGTCGAGAGGACGACCGTTGGTGTGGTGGTCCCGACCGGCTACTCGTTCAACTTGGACGGCACGGCGATTTATCTGACCATGGCGTCGCTGTTCGTCGCGGATGCCATGGGCCAGCCGCTGGCCATCGGTGAGCAGATCTCGCTGCTGGTGTTCATGATCGTCGCCTCGAAGGGCGCCGCAGGCGTCAGCGGTGCGGGTTTGGCCACGCTCGCAGGCGGACTGCAGAGCCACCGCCCCGACCTGCTCGACGGCGTCGGTCTGATCGTCGGCATCGACCGGTTCATGTCCGAGGCTCGCGCGGTGACGAACTTCTCCGGCAAAACCGTGGCGACGATGCTGGTCGGTTCGTGGACCAAGACCGTGGACAGCGAACAGGTCGAGAGGGTTCTCAGTGGCCAGGATCTGTTCGACGAGTTGACCATGCTGGATGACCACGATTCACGCGCCGAAGAGCCTGCGCAGGCGAAACTCCCTGCGCCGGTGTAGGGCGCACCATGCGAAGGACCCGGTCGGAACTCCCCGACCGGGTTCTTCCATGTGGGCCGCCACATACCCGGTGCGGTGAACCATCCGACGACCCGTCTCGTCTATTCCAGTAACGGCTCAGTTCGGCCGAACGAGACGGGTGTGACCGCGAGATCGCCACGCCCCCAACGAGAACGGAGGTCTGCAATGCGTTCGGCACTGTTGACTCTGGTTGCCCTGGCCGCGGTGGCCGTCGGAATTCTGCTCACCCCCGCAGAAGACGCGTCGGCGCAGTCGAGCGGGGCGATCGTCACGATCGGGCAGCTCGAGGCCCAGGGGTTCCACGTCAACGTCGATCGCGTTGGCAGCGCACCACTTTCGGACTGCGACGTCACCAGCGTTCGCAACCCCCAGGAGCAGACGCAGCTTGTCCGGATAAACCGGCGCAGTGGCGCGGACCAATTCATTCAGGTCGTCGTCAACCGCTCCATCACGGTGTCGCTGGACTGTTCCCGCCGCTGAAGCCTCGGCTCAGCGCGTGCAGTCCAGGGATACCGAAATCGTCTGGCTGGTCACCTGGGGAATGAGGACGCGGTCACCGTTGTTGCCGGGACCGACGAAGGGCACGAGCTGCGACACGCTCTGCGGATTGCGCACGCTGGTGACCTGGCACTCCGAAATGGGAGCCGTGCCGATTCTGTCGATGGTGACGGTGTAGCCCTCGGACTGAAGCCGGCTGATGACGTCCTGCGCCGGTTCCGCGCTGGCGAGCACCGCAGGCGCCAGAGCGGCTCCGCATACCCCGATGGCCGCCGCGGCGACCGCCCACTTCGTACGCATCGTGCGCCTTCCTGTCAGGTTGCTGGCAATCATCCACTATCGTCGTGTCAGCGGTATCGGGGCGGCAGACCCGAAACTCAGGCAGTGCAATCCAGCGACACGGAAATCGATCGGCTGACGACGATCTCGACGATCCGATACTTGCGATTGCCATTCTCGTCTCTCCGACCGTAGTAGTCGCGGACGTTGCGAGTCTGGTCCTGCGGGTTGCGGACGCTGGTGACGACGCAGTCGTCGATCCGGCCGCTGCCGACCCGGTCGACGTTCACTGTGAAGCCCTCCGCCTGAAGCTGGGCGATGGTCTCCTGTGCCGTCTGATCGGCGTGCGCGACCGCGGACGGCGCGACGAGGGAAACGCACACCGAAGCGGCGAATGTGACGAAAGTGGCGAGAATCAACGATGGACGCATCTGCGCCCCCTATCTTTGAGGTAATCCTTCACCCATACATCGCCGCTGGCACCGGTTTCGTTGCACTCCCGGCTCCGCCGTCCGAACTGCCAACTTCAGCCGCGGACGCCATTAACATCGCGGCCAACAGGGAGGAACTGAGATGCAGAGCACGATGCAGGACATCCCGCTGGCCGTCACGACGATCATGCGCTACGCCTGCGAGGTCAACGGCGATCGCACCGTCACCACCGCCATGGGTGACGGCCGCTACCGCACGGGCAGCTACCGGGAGCTCGGCGAGCAGGTCGGCCGGCTCGCGAATGCGTTGAGAGAAGTCGGCATCACCGGCGATGACCGCGTCGGCACGTTCATGTGGAACAACGCCGAGCACCTGGCTGCCTACCTGGCGGTGCCGTCGATGGGTGCGGTGTTGCACACGCTGAACATCCGGTTGTCGCCGGAACAGATCGCATACATCGCCAACGAGGCCGAGGACAAGGTGATCGTCGCCGACCTGTCGTTGACGGCCCAACTCGCGCCGGTGCTGCCGCTGCTGGACACCGTGCACACCGTGCTCGCGGTCGGCGCGGGCGATCTCGCGCCGCTGACGGCGTCCGGCAAGACCGTGTTGCGCTACGACGATGCTCTGGCCGCCCAGTCGCCGGACTTCGACTGGCCGGTGATCGTCGAGACCGATGCGGCGGCCATGTGCTACACCAGCGGCACGACGGGCAACCCAAAAGGCGTTGTCTACAGCCATCGTTCGAGCTATCTGCACGCCATGAGCACGTGCAGTGCGAATACGCTGGGGATCGGCGCAGAGGACTCGGTGCTGCCGATCGTGCCGATGTTCCACGCCAACGCCTGGGGACTGCCGTATGCGGCGCTGATGGCGGGCGCCGACCTCGTGCTGACCGACCGCTTCCTGGACGCGAAGTCGATCATCGACGTCATCGAGACGCAACGGCCCACCGTGGCGGGTGCGGTGCCGACCATCTGGAACGACGTGATGCACCGCCTGGAAACGTCTGCCGGCCATGATATCTCGTCGCTGCGCTTGGTGTCGTGTGGCGGATCGGCGGTCCCGGTGTCGCTCATGAAGGCGTTCGAGGAGAAGTTCGACGTCCAGATTCGACAACTATGGGGGATGACCGAGACGTCGCCGGTGGCGACCATGGCGTGGCCGCCGCCGGGCGTGTCCGACGACGAGCACTGGGCCCTGCGGGCAACTCAGGGCAGGCCGATGTGCGGCGTCGAGGTTCGCATCGTCGACGACGCAGGCGGTCCGCTTCCCCACGATGGCAAGGCGGTCGGCGAACTCGAGGTTCGCGGCCCGTGGATCACCGGTTCGTATTACCAGAACCGCGACGAATCCAAGTTCGCCAGCGGGTGGTTGCGCACCGGCGACGTGGGTCGCATCGATCCGCTCAGCTACGTGACATTGACCGACCGCGCCAAGGACGTCATCAAATCCGGCGGCGAATGGATCTCGTCGGTGGACCTGGAGAACCACCTCATCGCGCACCCTTCGGTGTTGGAAGCCGCGGTGGTGGGCGTGCCCGACGAACGCTGGCAGGAACGGCCACTGGCCGCCGTGGTGCTCCACGAAGGTGCCGACGCCACCCCTTCGGAGTTGCGAGAGTTCCTGGCGGACAGAGTCGTTCGTTGGTGGCTGCCCGAACGCTGGACGTTCGTCGACCAGGTGCCGCGGACCAGCGTCGGCAAGTACGACAAGAAGACCATTCGTGCCCGGCACGCCGAGGGCGAGTACGAGGTGCACGAGCACCGCGACTAGCGCCCGACCCGAGGGTGACGGGCTTGACGGGCTACCGCTCGGCGCGCTGGTAGGCCGTGACGACGGCGGCGCCGCCGAGTCCGATGTTGTGCTGCAGGGCGGCGGTGACGCCGTCGACCTGACGCCTGTCGGCGGTGCCGCGCAGCTGCCAGGTCAGCTCGGCGCACTGCGCCAAACCGGTGGCGCCCAGCGGATGCCCCTTCGAGATCAGCCCACCCGACGGGTTGACCACCCAGCGGCCGCCGTAGGTGGTGTCGCCGTCGTCGATCAGCTGGGGCGCGTCGCCGTCGGCGCAGAGCCCCAACGCCTCGTACAGCAGGAGCTCGTTCGCCGAGAAGCAGTCATGCAACTCGATGACCTGGAAGTCCTCTGGACCGAGACCGGACTGATCGTAAACCTGTTTGGCCGCTTGAACATTCATGTCATAGCCGATGATGTTGGCCGCACTCCCGTCGAAGGTGCTGGCGAAGTCCGTGGTCATCGACTGACCAACGATCTCGACGGCTTGGTGGGCCAACCCGTGCTCGTCCAAGAAATCCTCGCTCACCACGATCGCCGCACCCGAGCCGTCGGACGTGGGGGAGCATTGCAGCTTGGTCAGGGGGTCGGAGATCATCCTGGCGCCCAGGATGTCGTCGAGGCTGTACTCCTCCTGAAACTGCGCATACGGGTTGTTCACGGAGTGCTTGTGGTTCTTGTAGCCGATCTTCGCGAAGTGCTCGGCCGTGGTGCCGTACTTCTTCATGTGCTCGCGGCCCGCCGCGCCGAACATCCACGGCGCTACCGGAAATGCGAACTCATCGATCTTCGCGAGCGCCTTGACGTGGTTGCCCAACGGGGACTCTCGGTCCTCGGCGCCGCCGCCGAGTGAGCCCGGCTGCATCTTCTCGAAGCCGAGTGCGATGACGCAGTCGGCCAGGCCGCCGCGGATGGACTGCGCGGCGAGGTACAGCGCCGTGGAACCGGTCGAACAGTTGTTGTTCACGTTGACGATCGGGATGCCCGTCATCCCGAGCTCGTAAAGCGCCCGCTGCCCGGACGTCGAGTCGCCCGAGCAGTACCCGACGTAACCCTGCTGCACGGCGTCATAGGAGATGCCGGCATCCTCGAGGGCCTTGGTGCCCGACTCCTTGGCCATCTGCGGGTAGTCCCAGCCCTCACGGCGGCCCGGCTTCTCGAACTTCGTCATCCCGACGCCGACGACGAACACCCTGTTCTTGTTCCGGACCATGGTCTATCCCTTCGTTGCGCTGCGTTTCCAGCAACGTAACAGCGGAGCAGATCGATCCGGCGTCGCGGTCAGCTGTATTCCAACCACCAGTTGTGCAGGTCGTCCATGTTGTCGCTCTGCACGTCGGCCAGCATCAGATCGTCGTCCTGGGTCCACGTGACGTCGGCGTTGCCCTGGTACGTGCCGCACGCGACCGAACCGGCTACCGCGTCGGGAGTGGCCTTGTAGTGCCACGTGATCGGCGAATTGGAGTCGGCGCCCGGGCAGCGCAGGAGTTCCTCGTTCTCCTTGATGGACGAGTCGAACTGCTGGGCCAGTGTGTCCTTGTTCGCGAAGATCGAGTAGCGCGCAGCTGCAGGCCCACCGGGCTGCGTGGACTGGCGGCAGTCGACGGTCGCCAGTGCGCCCGGCGCGGGCGGGACTGCCTTCTCGCAGACGCTCGTCGGATAGCCCGTCGGGATCAGGGCCATCAACTGGGCGTCGAAGCCGCGGGGATCGCCGGCGTCGGTCGTGCGGGGCGTGGTGGTGCGCGTGGTCGACGTTTTCTCACGCGCCGTGGAGGTTTTCGACGTCGTCAAGATCGAACTGTCCGCGCTGTCCGACCTGGTCAGCAGAAACGTGCCGACGGCGCCCAGGACGAGGATCAGCACCCCGGCCACGACGACGATGGGTACCCACGGAGTCTTCTTGCCGCCCTGAGGGTTTGAGCCCGGTGGAGGCTGGTTCCACGGCGGCGTGCCACCGGGGGGCGGCGGTGGCCCGCCGGTGAAGCCGTACTGCTGCGGCGGTGGCGGCGTCGTCGCGTACGGAGGCGGGGTCACCGGGTACGGCGGGGGAGTCGCGCCGGGTGTCGGCGTCGCCCCGAACGGAGGTGGGTACGACGGGGGTGCGGTCGGGGGCGGGGCCGCCATCGTCGCCCCCTGACCGAGCGGCACGCCTCCTGGTGTCGTCGCGGCCTCGCTGCGCTGCAGGATCGTCGCCGCCTGGTCCTGATCGCGCGGCGTGAGCGCGGCGGTGGCCGCCGTCGCCAGATCCCCCGCGGTGGCGAAGCGTTCGCCGGGCTTCTTCGCCATGCCGCGGGCGATAACGTCGTCGAACGCCGTTGGAATGCCAGGCCTCTCGACGCTGGGCCGAGGGATGGGTTGCATGAGGTGCGCCGTGATGACGACGCTGACGCTGTCGCCGCCGTACGGCTGCGAACCGGCGAGGCATTCGTACAAGACGCAGGACAGCGCGTAGATGTCGGCGCGGTAGGTGACCTCGTCACCGGAGAAGCGCTCCGGCGCCATGTACGCGTAGGTGCCCACGGCGGTACCCAGCTCGGTCAGCTTCTCGTCGGTGGCGGCGTTCGCGATGCCGAAGTCCACTAGGTACGCGAAGTCGTCGCGGGTGATCAGGATGTTCTCGGGCTTGACGTCGCGGTGCATGATGCCGCTCTCGTGCGCGGCGTCGATCGCCGACGCCACCTGCCGCACGATCGCGACGGCCCGTGCCGGCGTCATCGGGCCGAAGTTCTTCAGCAGCTTGCGCAGGTCCGACCCGTTGATCATGCGCATGTCGACGAACAGCACGCCGTCGATCTCGCCGTAGTCGTGGATCGGCACCACGTGGGGTTCCTGCAGACGTCCAGCCGAATGTGCCTCGCGCTGAAGGCGCTTGCGGAACACGGAGTCGTGGGAGACGCTCTCGGGAAGGAGTTTGAGGGCGACGACGCGGTCCTTGACGGTGTCCTCGGCCTCGTAGACCTCGCCCATGCCGCCCTTGCCGATCAGCCGCAAAAGGCGGTAGTGACCAAACATCGTGCCTTCGCGCGACTTCGGCTCGGTCATCTGATGTCTCCTCGCACCCAAACCGCGGCACGTGCCCCGGTGCCAGCAGTCACCTTAATGCGTGGTCGGGGTACCGACAGCGGAACCATCAGCGTCACTGGGAGGGAGACGAACTCGTGGTCGTAGAGGGGGATGCGGTCACCTGGCCCAGCGCTGCCGTTGACGGGCCAACGCGGACCTTCGAAAAGCCATGGTCAGTAGGGCGCAGCCTGGCGGACCTCGAAGACGAACTCGTGGTCGCAGATCCGGATCCGGTCACCGTGGCCGAGCGTCGCGGTGCCGCGAATCCGCTGATTGCCGACGAACACGCCGTTCGCCGAATGTAGGTCGGTGATCACGTAACTCGTTCCCGTGTCGATGATCACCGCGTGGTGCCTGCTGACATTGGCGTTGTCGAGAACGATTTCGTTTTCCGGCAGCCGCCCGATCCTGGTCGCCGCCGCGAGCAGCGGATGGCGGCCCTGCTCAACCGATCTGGGGCCCGACGTCGCGCGGAGGTAGGCCATCGCGATCTGGGTGCCAACCGCGGTCCTGGCGTCGACGCTGTTGATCGTGTGCACCGCGGTGGTCTGGGCGGCCTTCCTGGTGTTCAACGGTTCCTGGCGCAGGATCCGCTCGTGCAAGGCGCGGACGGACGGCCCCGGGTCGATGCCGAGGTCGTCGGCCAGCGTGGACTTCAGTCGCTGATGCGCTTCCAGGGCGTCGGATTGGCGTTCGGAGACGTAGTAGGCGGTGATCAGCTGCGTCCACAGTGGCTCGCGGTAGGGGTGTTCGCCGACCAGTGCCTCCAGTTGCCCGATGACGGCATGACCGCGGTTGCAGGCGATCTCGGCCGCCGCGTGCGCGGTGTGCGCGACGACCTTGTCCTCGACCAACGCCGTGGCGAACGGCGAAACGAACTCGAAGTCACGAAGGTCGTGGAGGACCGGACCGCGCCACTCGGCCAGCGCGTCCGACAGGTGCCTGCTGGCCTGCTCGAACTGGCCCGCGGCGGCGGCCTGCACGCCGGCGGTCCTGTGGGCGACGAACCGGCCGATGTCGCAGTCGGCGTCCGCGATCGCCAGCCGGTACCCCGGCGGCGCGCTGGCCAGCACGGTCTTTGCGTCGAGTCCGGCACCCGCAACGAGTCGGCGCAGATTCGAGATGTAGGAGTGCAGGCTCGCCTTCGGTTCGGGCGGCGGGAATTGCTCCCAGGCCGCGTTGACCAGCGACTCGCTGCTGACCGGGCGGTTGCGGCTCATCACCAGCATCGCCAGCACCGCACGCTGTTTGGGCGTACCCAGAGGCAGATGGACGCCGTTCGCAGCCAGCTGCAACGGACCGAGGATGCCGAAGTCGAGAATCATCACCGGCAATTGTGCAATCTAGCGGTGCCGCGTGGTGTAGATCTTCAATAGAACGTGTTCTAGTTCTCCGCCGAGAGGAATGACGCATGCCGTTGCGAGTGGTGCAGTGGGCAACCGGCGGGGTCGGCATCGCCGCCATCAAGGGAGTGCTCGAACATCCCGACCTCGAGTTGGCGGGCTGCTGGGTGCATTCGGAAGCCAAGAGCGGCAAGGACGTCGGCGAGATCGTCGGCATCGAGCCTATTGGCGTGACCGCCACCAACGACGTCGAGGCGATTCTCGGTCTCGGCGCGGACGCCGTCATCTACTCACCGCTGATGCCCAATCCCGACGAGGTCGCCGCGCTGCTGCGGTCCGGCAAGAACGTCGTCACCCCCGTCGGCTGGTTCTATCCGGGCGAGAAGGAGGCCGCCCCGCTGCGCGCGGCGGCGTTGGAGGGCGGCGTCACGCTGCACGGCACTGGCATCGCGCCCGGCGGCATCAGCGAGAAGTTTCCGTTGCTGTTCTCGATCATGTCGACCGGCGTGACCTTCGTTCGCGCCGAGGAGTTCTCAGATCTGCGCACCTACGACGCGCCGGACGTGCTGCGCTACGTGATGGGCTTCGGCGACACTCCGGAGAAGGCGCTGACCGGTCCGATGCAGAAACTGCTCGACGGCGGATTCATGCAGTCGGTGCGGATGTGCGTCGACGAGATGGGCTTCGCCGCCGACCCGAAGATCCGTGCCACCCAGGAGATCGCCGTAGCGACCGCACCCATCGACTCGCCGATGGGCGCCATAGAGCCTGGACAGGTGGCGGGCCGGAGGTTCCACTGGGAAGCGGTCGTGGGTGACGAGGTCGTCGTTCGCGTCACCGTCAACTGGTTCATGGGTCAGGAGAACCTGGATCCCGCATGGACTTTCGGCCCTGCGGGGGAGCGCTACGAGATGGAGGTCAAGGGCAATCCCGACTTCACCGTCACCATCAAGGGCTTCCAACCCGACACTGTCGAGGAGGGGCTGAAGAGCAACAACGGCATCGTCGCGACCGCTGCGCACTGCGTGAACTCGATCCCGGCGGTGTGCGCGGCCGCGCCGGGCATCGCCACCTACCTCGACCTACCGCTGATCAGCGGCAAGGCGGCGCCGCACCTGCGCTGAAGCTGAGGGTGAGGCGGCCGGCGAAATCGCCGGTGGGCGCAACGCGGCCGGCCCGCCCACGCTTGGTTCACGTGGCCGGCCCGACGGAGAGGGTCAGCAGTAGTAGTAGTAGGTGGTTCCTTCGGTTTCGAGATTCCAGCAGACGTCGGCGTTGGCGGCTCCGGCGGCTCCGACGGCGGCGGCTCCAAAACCCGCGGCCAGTACGGCGGCGCTGGCGGCGGTGACGACGAGGGTGTGGATGCGGTTCATCATGTGGATCACTCCTGGGTGGTGGTTGAGATGACACCCATAGAGTCGCGCCTAGCTCTGGGCGAATTCTTGGAACATTCTGGGCGTGCCCCCCGAGGCTTCGGTGAGGAGTGCGACGCGGCCCCCAAGATCCGTCACGGGCGCACCAGGATCCTGATCGGGTCACCGTCCGCGTTCTCGAGCTTGTCGATGCCCTCGGCGACGTTCTCGAGCGAGACGACGTCGCTGATCGAACGCGACAGATCGAGGCGGCCCCGCGAGACCAGGTTGGCCAGCGTGCCGATGTCGGCGTTCTGGTAGCCGAGATGGCCCAGGACCTGCCTCTTGAAGAGATTGAAGATCGACGTCGGTCCGATGGTGGGCGCATCGGCGCTCATCCCGATGCCGACCAGCCGCCCGCCGACCGTCAAACTGTTCAATGCCTGCTCGAACGTGGACTTAAGGCCGACCGCGTCGAACGCGACGTCGAGGTTGCGGCCGCCGGTGGCTTCGGCGATCTTGGCGTGGAGGTCGCCGTCGCGAGCGTCGAAGGCGTAGTCGGCCCCCACGGCTAGCGCCCGGTCCAGAATGGCGGGCTTGATGTCCACCGCGATGATCGGGGCGGCGCCGACCAGTCGGGCCAACTGGACAACGTGGGTGCCGAGGCCGCCGACGCCCCACACTCCGACGGACTCGCCGATGCCGAGTTTGGCCGTTCGCACCACCGCGCCGTAGGGCGTCGACACCGCGTCGGCGAGGATCGCGGCCTGCTCCAACGGGACGTTGTCCGGAATCCTGGTCAGCCCGAACGCTTGTGCCACGGTGTACTCCGCCCAGGCCCCGTCGTAGGCGAAAGCCATCAGGCGGATGTGCAGGCAGTTCGAGACATCGCCGCGCCGGCAGTTCGCGCACTCCTGACACGGCCGGCCGGCGGCCACCACCACCCGGTCGCCCTCGGCCCATCCCGTGACACCGGGTCCGAGCTTGGCGACGGTGCCCGATGCCTCGTGGCCCTGCGTGACGACCGGCAGTTGAGAAGGGAAGGTGCCGTTGATCAGGCTCAGATCCGAATGGCAGATGCCGCAGAACGCGACCTTGACCAGAACCTCGCCCTGGCCGAGCTCCGGGATCGGAACATTCTCCACCGCAATCGTTTTGGAGTCTGCATAGAAGCGCTGCGCCCTCATCGTGTCGGCCATGCGGATCCCTTCGTCGCGTGTCGCGGTACCCGGGGGTACCATCTCCATCATGGCGCAGCCGTTGGTGGTCGAGCAATCACGGGCGATACCCGTAACCCAGGAGGCGGCGTTCGACGGCACCGTCCCGATTCCCTTGCCTACACTCTTCCACCGCTGGTATGGCCCGATTCCGCCGATCAAGGCGGTGCAGGATCAGACCGGTGACTGGGATGCGGTCGGCAAGACCCGCACCGTGTTCCTGACGGGCGGCGGCAGCATGCGCGAGGAACTCACCTCCTACGACGCGCCCGCATCATTCGGCTACACGCTGTCCGACGTCAAGGGACCGCTGGCGCCGTTGGTGGAGCACGTCGAGGGCCTGTGGGTCTTCACGCCCGTGGGCACCGGGACCAAGGTCACGTGGCGCTGGACGATCCACCCGCGTTCCGCGTTCGCCGCTCCGCTGCTGCCCGTGTTCGGCAAGCTGTGGCTTGGTTACGCCCGTCAGTCGCTAGAGGAACTGTCGAACCAGCTGGTGCGCTGACCGCGTCGCGGTCACGGAATCCGGTAGAAGGGGTTCGGTAGCAGATAGGTCTGCGCAGCGGAACCGCCCGCGAGGTCCGACGGCTGGTCGCCAAGGTTCGCGATGATCGTGTACCCCTGCGCCTCTAGTTCCGCGCGCTGAGGAGCCTTGAAGTCGGCCGCCGAATCAAATTGCGCCCCAACGGGTTCCATGATCAGCTGGCGAAAACCGCTATACCCGACGTCGGCCAGGTTGCGCTCGGTGGCGACCCGCTGCGACTCGTCGCGGCCGGTGATGAAGAAGACCGCCGCGCCGCTGTCCCCGGCGGTGGTGAAGACGTCCAGCGTCGGCGGAATCACCGTCGACTGCGCGGTGAGATCCCACGCCCGCCACCCGCACGGCCCGGCGGGAAGCTCCGTGCATGGACCGTCGATGACGCGTCCGAAGTCATTGGCCCGGATGACCTCCCAGTTCGAGAGCGCCGTTTCGTCGATGTCGAAGACGACCGCGGGTCGGTCCACTCGCGGCGCCTCCTCGGCGATCCAGGTGATCGCCGGCGCCGTGGCAAGCTGCAGATCCGTCAGGTACGCCCCGCTGTCGTAATAGTCGACGGCATCGGCCTTGAGGTCGCCGATGTTGGCGGGCTGCACCGGTGCCGGAACGATCGGCGCCGGTGGAGCCGGGGGTTCGGCGTACGCCGCGGGTGGTCCGCACACGAGCAGGGCGGCAGCGCCGAGAGAGGCCAGCGCGGGGCGTCCGATCACGTAGTGAACCATACGGTGGCACACTCGGCTCCTGTGACGAAACGCGGACTGGTGCTGGCCGGTGGGGGACTCGCGGGCATTGCCTGGGAAACGGGGATCCTTCGAGGTATTGCCGACGAGGCGCTCGACGCGGCCCGCACTGCTCGACGCGGACGTTCTGCTCGGCACGTCGGCCGGGTCGACGGTGGCCGCGCAGATCGGCAGCGGCACCATCCTCGACGAACTCTTCGCGGCTCAGGTGTCCCCGGACACCCTCGAGATCGACCCCGGCGTAGGCATCGACGACATCACCGGGTTGTTCATGACGGCGATTATGACGCCCGACACGGCGACGGAGGAGAAGCTGCAGCGCATCGGCGCTGTCGCGTTGGCCACCGAGACCGTTGCCGAACCGGTCCGCAGGGCCGTGATCGGGCATCGGCTGCCCTCTCGCGATTGGCCCGACCGGGTGCTGCGGGTGACGGCCATCGACGTCGCCACGGGTGAGCTGGTGGTCATCGACCGCCACTCGGGCATAGCCCTGGTCGACGCCGTGGCGGCCAGCTGCGCGGTGCCCGGGGCCTGGCCGTCGGTGACCGACGCCTCGTGGACGGTGGCGTCGGCAGCACCGTGAACATGACGGTGGCGTCGGACTGCGATGCGGTCGTCGTACTGGTGCCGTCGAGCGAGACGACGCCGTCACTGTTCGGCGGTGGCGCGGTGGCCGAGATCACCGCGTTTCCCGGGAAGGCCTTGGCCCTCTTCGCCGACGATGCGGCGATCTGCGCGTTCGGGCCCAATCCGCTGGACCCGGCATGCCGGATCCCATCGGCGAATGCCGGTCGCGCACAGGGGCGGCGGGACGCGGCGCGAATCGTCCGGTTCCTAGGCGCGTGAGGTTCGCGGCACGAGGGTGTCGAGCGCCGCAGCGGCGAATTCCTGGCCGATGTCGATGACCTCCTCGGCGCGGTGGAACTCCAGGCTCCTGGCCGCGGTGCGGGGCACTTCGATGAGAAGGTCGGGCGGATGGGCCGCGAGGGTGTGGCGCATCAGGGCGGACTGCGCGATGTCGATGGCGCGGTTCAGCACCTCGAAACCGCCGAGCTTCGGCACCGACGATTCGGTGTGATCGTCGTGGTCGTCCGTCTCCACGCCGTCGTTGGCGAACCGGCTTGGCACCGTCTTGGCCGCCGGGGTGTCGAGCAGCAAGCGGGCGGTACTGGTGTCGAGCAAAGCCGTTGTGCTGCGCCACATTCGGTTGAGCAGTTCGGTGGCGGGGCCCGCTTCGGGTTCGGCGTCGGCCCGGTGGGGGTCATCGCCGCCCAAGCTCACGGCGATGATCAGGTCGGCGTTCACCGCGGCGAGCGGTGCCATCGGCAATGGATCCAGGATGCCGCCATCGGCGAGTAGTCGGCCGTCCAGAACGTGCGGCTTGATCACGCCGGGAATCGCGATCGACGCACGGATGGCCGTGTCGACCGGTCCGCGCTGCAGCCACACGGACTTGCCCGCGATCAGATCCGTGGTCACCGCCGTGTACGGGATCGGGAGATCTTCGATGACGGCCTCGCCGAGGATCTCGCGGACCGCGTCGAGGATCTTCTCCGCGCGCAGCACGCCCGCGGACGTCAGCGACGGGTCGAGCAGTCGCAGCACCGCCCGCTGCGTCAGGGAGGTCGCCCAGGCCGTGTACTCGTCGAGCTTGCCTGCGGCCTCCAGCCCACCGACGAGCGCTCCCATGGACGACCCGGAGATGCCGACGATCTCGTGCCCGCGTTCGCGCAGCTCGTTGATCACCCCGATGTGCGCATAACCCCGCGCGCCACCGCTACCGAGACAAAGCGCCACTCGCATGGGCCCATTGTCGTCTGGTTACGTCGGCGCCGAAGTGGGAACCCTGCCCGACACGTTGGGAAAACTTCGTTCGGTCGTCCTCGACACGCAGGATCCGCGCCGACTGGCGGCCTTCTATGCGGCCGTCCTCGGTGGGGACGTGGAGGCAGAGGATGACTCGTTGGTCGTGCTCACCGATCCGGCCGGCAGGCGATTGGCGTTTCAGTCGTCGCCCGATCATCAGCCACCGCAGTTCCCGGACCCGCGTGGATCACAGCAGTTCCTCTTGGACGTCGAAGTGGACGACGTAGACGGATTGGACGAAGTGGAGTCAAAGTTGTTGGCGCTGGGCGCAACCCGGGTGATCGACGCGTTCGGCGAAGGCGACTTCCGGGTGTGCCGGGACCCGGCAGGACATCCGTTCTGCCTGGTGTGGAACGTACAGGGCTAGCAGCCCACCCTGGCGAAGAAGGCCGCGGCGACCAAACCGATGATCAGGGCAACGGTGGGTTGTCCGCTGGAGAGAGCCACGACGACGCCCATGACGGCGCCGACGGCGATGACGAACAGGAGAATGCCCAACAACACCCGCATGCCGTTGATCGACCCGTGGGCGGCAGGCGGCATGGCAGTCCGAGACTGGCCCAGCTTGCCGTTCTCTGGTCCGATCATTGACCCTCCAATGGTGACGAGGGTCACATAGTACCCAACTTTGTGATCGAGACCACAACACGTAGACGCGCTAATTGTTTGTGCGCCAAAAGTTTCGAGTCTTCGGCGGGCCGCCTCGTCTGACGGGCGGTGTCATTCCGGCGTTCGCCGACTGTCCAAACACGATGTCATCGAGACGGATTCGTCCCCACGACACCAGCCAGTCCGCCACGCGGACCGATCGGCCGTGGCAGTGTTGGCGCGATGACGGACGGGGCACTGCAGCGGTCCCGACTGCGGGAGATGGCCGGCAAAGTGGGCAGGCCCCGGTTCCAGGACGTCGTCGCCGGTCTCGTCACGGGCCTGTTCTCGACACCCGAGGGCATGGCCTACGCCAGCATCGGTGGCTTCAATCCGGTATCAGGCCTCTACTCGGGCATGTTGTCCACCGTTCTCGGTTCGCTGTTCGCCAGGACCGTGCTGATGGTGACCACGCTGACGAGTGCGCTGGCGCTGACGTCGCGCGGTGTGCTGACGGCCGTCGGCCTGGACCCGACCGACCCGGCGAACGTCGCGGGTCGATCATGAACTTCGTCTCAAACGCGGTGATGACGGGTTTCACGACGGGTATGGCAGTGCAGATCGTCGCCGGGGTGATCACCGACACCACCGGCTACCGACCGCAGAGTCACAATACGATTCTCAAGTTCGTCGAGGCGTTCGGGAACGTGGCGTCGTGACAGACGGCGCCGTGCCTGGTGCCGGTCGCGACGGTGGCCGTGTGGCTGGTGTTTCACCTCGTCAAGCGAGTCGAGGCATTCGCGATCCTAGTCGCCCTCGTGGTGGTGACGGTGGCCGTCGTCATCCTGCACGTCGACGTCGAGGACGTCGGCGACATCTCTTCGATCCCGAATGCGTTCCCGCCCTTGGTGTTACCTAATTTCGAGGCGATACCAGCATTGCTGGGCGGCGGACTTGCCGTCGCGCTGGTGGGACTCGCACAAGCGGCGGGAATCGCTGCGGCAGTGCCGAATCCGGACGGCAGTCGGTCAAACACCTCGAGGGACTTCGTCGCGCAGGGAGCGGCCAACCTGGCCGGAGGCTTTCTCGGCGCGCTGCCCACCGGTGGCTCGCTGTCGCGTACCGGGGTGGCGGTGTCGGCGGGTGCGCACACCCGCTGGGCAGGGATCTTCGCCGGTGTCTGGCTGACTGTGCTCGTCGTGCTCGCCGAGCTAATTCCGATACCGGACGCGGCGGCATGGACGACGTACTGGGACCCGACGGCATCGTGCCCGCGACCACCCGGGTGTTCGGCGCGCTCGACGAGGCGCTCGACCGCGGTCGACGCTGGATCGCCGAGCAGTCGCAAGCACCCGACGGCGGCGTTTCCGACACCCGTGATTAAAAGTGCGTCAGCCGCACAGATCGTCCGCGGCGGCCTCGGCCGCGACGATCACCGCCGACTGCCGGGCAGGGGTAAGTCGAGACCAGGGTGCGTCGAACGTTCCGGGTCCCGCGGCGTCCGACTTCTGCAGGCTCTCCAGATACGGCTCGAATTGCGTCTTCTGGTCGCCGCCCCGCTCCAGCATCCACACCTTCGCAGCGCGGCAGGCCTGGAAGTACTCGTCCTCGGTCGACTCCGCCGGGGCGCCGACCGCGGTCGTGACACCGTTCGGGGACACACCGACGGCTCCCGGCGCCGCCGTGTGAGTCTGCAGGGTCGTCGTGGTCGGCGTCGCGGCGCTGACGGACGCCGATGACGACGAGGGGGAATCAGCGCCGTCGGATCCGGAAGAGCAGCCGGCGAGGAGGGCTGCCACGGCTGCCACGGCGACGATCGGGTAGCTGCGCATGCCGCCAATCTATGCAACACTCGCCATCATGTTGGAGCGGACCATCTGTCGGGAGTGTTGTCGGGCGTGACGCCCGCCCCCTGATCGACCCCTCTTCCTGGTTTACCTGGAGTTCCTTCACATGTCTCTTGCACTTCCGTCCGTCGTCGCGCCCACCCGACTTCGCGTTGCCGACCTGCTGCAGGCGACCGACGTCGCCGCCGACCACGTGCTGTCGGGTCGCTACGACCACGTGCTGCCCGTAGGCGGCCTACCCACCGATGAGCGCTGGTTCACCCGGCTGCACGGCGACGACGAACTCGACGTGTGGCTCATCAGCTGGGTGCCGGAGCGGTCTACTGAACTGCACGACCACGGCGGATCGTTGGGCGCACTCACCGTCGTCTCGGGGGCCCTCGTCGAAACCCGTTGGGATGGCGACGCATTGCGCGAACGGCAACTCGCAGCCGGTGATCAGGCGGGCTTCCCGCTCGGCTGGGTACACGACGTCGTGTGGGCGCCGTCGGAGCCCGTGCGGGTTCAGACGCCTACCCTGAGCGTGCACGCTTATTCACCGCCGTTGACCGCGATGTCGTACTACGACGTCACCGACCGGAACACGCTTCGTCGTGACCGGACCCAGCTGACCGACAAACCGGAGGGGGACTGATGGCGAGCCGCATCGACGCCGTCCTGGAGTCCGCGCGCGCCAGGTTGGCGCGGATCGAGGCCGGTGACGTACCCGCCGCGGTGGCGCGGGGAGCCGTGCTCGTCGACATCCGTCCGGCCGCCCAGCGGGCTTCGGAGGGCGAGGTCGCCAGCGCGGTGGTCATCGAACGCAACGTGCTCGAGTGGCGCCTCGACCCCACCAGCGAGGCCCGACTGCCGCAGGCCGTCGACGACGACGTCGAGTGGCTGGTGCTCTGCTCCGAGGGCTACACGTCGAGCCTGGCCGCGGCGTCGCTGCTCGACCTGGGCCTGCACCGGGCCACCGACGTGGTCGGTGGCCACCAGGCTTTGCGCTCGACGGGAGCGCTCGACCGGCTCAGCGAATCACTCGTCGGAACGCAGCAGCGGCCGTAGCTCGTCGGTCTTCTCGGGCGTCCAACCCGGAGGCTGCATGATCGCCGCCCACGCGTTCGCCACGTCGCGCACGTACACGTGGCCGTGACCGTCCGGGACGTCGACGGCGACGGCCATGTCGGCGGACACCTGGAGGAACGTCACGACCGGGATCCACTCCATCTCCGGTGAGACGTCGTATCCCCGCGGTTCGCGCAACCAGTCCGGTTTGCTGAACAGCAGGTCGGGATTCCACCACGCGATCGGGTCCGACGCGTGCTGCAGATACACGACACGCGGCTGACCCCAGGGGTCCGGCGGTCGGTTGAGATTCTCTGCCTTGGCGGCGAACCGGGCGTTCTCGCCCTTGTCGAAGACGGGCAGCCACTCCGGTGAACCCGCGTCGCGGTTGCGGGTCAGATCAGTCCAGATCGTGTTGTTGAACGTGGGGCCGGAGAACAGGGCGCCGTCGGTGCGCGCGATGAGATTGTTCAGGGACAGGAACGGGGCCTCGCCACCGAACGAGCCGAGACTCTCGCCGAACACCACCAACTTGGGACGCCGGGCCTCCGGCATCGTCCGGACCAAGGCGTCGACCGCTTCGAAGAGAGCCTGACTGGCTTGGCGCGCATTCTCCTTGTCGACGAGGAACGACAACCAACTCGGCAGGAATGAGTACTGCATCGACACGATCGCGGTGTTGCCGTTGTACATGTACTCCAGGGCGGACGCCTCGGCCTCGTTGATCCAGCCCGTGCCCGTCGTGTTGGCCACCGCGACCACCGCGCGGTTCAGTCCACCGGTGCGCTGCAACTCGCGGGCGGCAAGCTCGGCGGTCGCCGTGAAGCCGTCGGCGGAGTTCAGCCCGGCGTAGGCGCGGATCGGCTCGACGGCCTGCGCGCTGTTGAATTTCGTGAGGTCCTCGACCGACGGGCCGCCCGCGATGAAGACGCGACCCTGGTGGCCGAGCGACGGCCAGGTGACCAGTGATTCGGGACCGCCGGAGCGCAACGCCGTGGTCGGGGCGGCGAAGTCCGGATCCTCTTCATTGTTGACCGACTCGAAGGTGTTGTTGAGCGTGCTCATCAGGGCCCGCACCACGATGCCGTTGAGCAGCGCGATCGTCAGAACGAGCAGGAGCGTGACCACCACCACCGCCGAAACCCGCGGTGGCGCCACGCGATTGAGCTGTCTGACGAGGAACCGCACCAGCTTGCCGACCAGCTGGCCGAGCTCGACGAACGCGAACAGGAAGACTATTGCCAGCACCGCCGTCAGCGGATGGTCCCAGAAGTCCAGCCGGGGCACGCCCATGAAATCGCGAACGTCGTCCTGCCACACGTGAAACCAGATGATGGCCAGCGTCTGGCCGATGACGCCGACCACGACGAGCGCGATCCACGCCCACCGCGGCGCCGGTGGACTCGCGTTCTTCGACCTCATGTAGCGGACCAACCACACGCTGAATGCGCCGAGGCCGTAGCCGATCGCGCCCGCCGCGCCACTCACCAGACCCTGAAACAGCGGGCCGCGGGGCAGCAGCGACGGCGTCATCGACAACCAGATGAACACCAGCCCCAACGCGGTGCCGAAAAACGTGTAGTGGCGGACCCACCAGTCCGGCTTCGGCGGAGGCGGAGCAGCGTCCGCCTCAGCCGCGGGTTCTGCTTCGTCTGCCCTCGTGTCCGTGTCTGTCACGAACGCACTTTAGCGGTGCGTGAACCTCGGTGGGCGCTTCTCGGTGAACGCTGACATGCCCTCGGTCTGGTCTTCGGTGGCGAATGCCGAGTGAAACAGGCGTCTCTCGTAGAGAAGACCTTCTGCGAGGGTGGATTCGAACGCGCGATTGACGGCCTCCTTGGCCATCCGCGACGCCGAGAGCGACATCCCGGCGATGGTGGCGGCGGTGGCGTTGGCCTCGTCGAGCAGCGAGTCGGCGGGCACGACGCGTGACACCAGGCCGCTGCGGTCGGCCTCCGCCGCGTCGATGGTGCGTCCGGTGAGGATGAGGTCCATCGCCTTCGCCTTGCCGATGGCGCGGGTGAGCCGTTGCGAACCGCCCATCCCCGGCAGCACGCCGAGCTTGATCTCGGGCTGGCCGAACTTGGCGGTATCGGCGGCGATCAGGATGTCGCACATCATCGCGAGTTCACAGCCACCGCCGAGCGCGTAGCCCGCGACGGCCGCGATGGTGGGGGTCCGGGTGGCGGCGAACTCGGACCACGTCGCGAAGAAGTCGGCGGAGAAGACGTCGGCGAACGACAGGTCGGCCATCTCCTTGATGTCGGCGCCTGCGGCGAAGGCCTTCGCGTTGCCGGTGACGATGATCGCACCCACGCCGGGATCGGCATCGAATTCGGCTGCAGCGGTGGTGAGTTCGACCATCACCTGACTGTTGAGGGCATTCAGCGCCTTCGGCCGGTTCAGGGTGATGGTCCCGACGCGGCCCTCGCGCGTCACCAGGATCGTGTCGTAGGTCTTCTCGGTGCTCAAAGCTCCTCCTTCTATTCGGGGAATGCCAGGTCGGGGTTGGCTGATGTGAAGTACGCCTCGACGAGGTCCTTGGAACACAACGCCAGCGCGGCCGGTGACCACTTCGGATTGCGGTCCTTGTCGACGAGCAGGGCGCGGATGCCCTCCACCAGATCGTGCGACCGCAGGGCTCCGCATGCCGTCCGGAACTCTTGGCGCAGAACGTCTTTCAACGTTTCCAGATGCGCCGCCCGTCGCACCGCCTCCAGCGTGACCGCCAATGCGATGGGGGATTGGCTGGCGATGTGGTTCGCGGCGTCGATGGCGGGGCCCGCGTCGTGCCCGCGCAGTGCGGCGATGATGTCGACGACGGTCTCCCCCTCATAGCACTCGTCGATCCAACGCCGCTGCGCCAGAAGGGGACTCGCGGGCGGCTCGACTGCGAACGCGGACACGGCCGCGTCGACGCCGACCTCGATCACCGAGGTGGTGAACTCGTCGAGACTCGCGTCTGGCACGAAGTGGTCGGCGAAGCCCATCGCGATGGCGTCCGCCCCCGAGAACGGTGCGCCGGTCAGCGCCGCGTGCAGGCCAAGCCGACCAGGGGCCCGTGACAGCAGGTAGGTGCCGCCGACGTCGGGGATGAAGCCGATGCCGACCTCGGGCATCCCCATCTTCGTGGTGTCGGTGACGACGCGGACGCGGCCGTGCGCGGCGACCCCGACACCGCCGCCCATCACGATGCCGTCCATGATCGCGACGTAGGGCTTGGGGTAGGAGGCGATGTGGGCGTTGAGGACGTATTCGTCGTGCCAGAACGACCTCGCCTCGGTACCGTCGCCCTTGGCGCTGTGGTAGATCGCGATGACGTCGCCGCCTGCGCACAGACCGCGTCCACCCGAACCGGACAGCAGCACGGTGTGCACCGAGTCGTCGTTCTCCCAGTTCCTGAGAGCCTTCTCGAGGTCGGTGACCATGCCGTGGGTAAGCGAGTTGATGGCCTTCGGCCTGTTCAGAGTGACGCGGCCGACGCCGTTCTCGACATTTAGTAGGATGTCCTCGTTTTCTGCCACGGCTTGCAATCTAGATCGTGACCCCAGGCCCAGGCGACACGGGTAACCTTTCTCAACAAGTTCACAGTTTCAGCGACGAGGCCGGGAACCGGTCCGAGTCGCCGCACGTTGAGGAATTGTTCGTCAATGTTCGTCACCCCGACGAGTCAAATGCACACGAGAGGAACCGACGGTGCGCGAGAGCAGCAACCCGGTATTCCGTTCCCTGCCCAAACAGCAGGGCGGATATGCCCAATTCGGTACCGGAGCCGCCGGCTACGGCGCGGCAGCGGTACAGGCTGACCCGTACGCGGCTCAGCCCTACCTGGAGCAGTCGAGCACGGTCTCCCGGCCGCTGACCATCGACGACGTCGTCACCAAGACCGGTATCACGCTGGCCCTTCTGACGGCTGTCGCGGCGGTTTCCTACTTCCTGGTGCAGGGCAACATCGCGCTGGCGATGCCGTTCACGTTGATCGGTGGGTTGGGCGGTCTGGCACTGGTGCTGATCGCCACCTTCGGTCGCAAGCAGGACAACCCGGCGATCGTGCTGAGCTACGCCGCGCTCGAAGGCCTGATGCTCGGTGCGATCTCTTTCATCATCGCCAACCTGTACTCCAACGGTGGTGTCGGCATGATCGCCCAGGCGATCGTCGGCACGCTCGGAGTGTTCTTCGGCATGTTGGTCGTCTACAAGACGGGCGCCATCCGCGTCACGCCAAAGTTCACCCGCATGATCATCGCCGGCCTCTTCGGTGTGATGGCCCTGATGCTGCTCAACTTCGTCCTCGCCATCTTCGGCGTCGGCGGCGGCGAGGGCTTCGGACTGCGCAGCGGTGGCCCCATCGCCATCGGCTTCTCGCTGCTCTGCATCGCGCTCGCGGCGTTCAGCTTCCTCATCGACTTCGACGCGGCCGACCAGATGGTCCGTGCCGGCGTTCCGTCGAAGGCGGGCTGGGGCATCGCGCTCGGGCTGACCGTGACGTTGGTCTGGCTCTACCTCGAAATCCTGCGGCTACTCAGTTACTTCCAGAACGACTAGCAGCCCACCCAGAAAGCCCGTTCGCGTTTGCGAACGGGCTTTCTTTATGCCTGGTGTCGCTCGACTCTGCGCTCACGGCGACGGCCACTCGCACTTCTCATCCCTAGGCGCAGAGCGGAGAGTCGGCGTCGCCGGCCTTGACGTAACGACGCCGGAGCGCACCGCATTCGACATCGGCAGACGCGGGAAACTCGGTCGAGCCGTTGCGAGTCTCGACTCCCTTGCCGCTGCGACCAGGATCGCGGCGGACGACGTGATTCAGTTGGCCCTCGAGCATCCCGGTGCCCGTGGACTCCCTCAGCTCCGGGCGGCGCTCGAGTTGGTAGATGCCGGTGCCGAGTCGCCGAAGGAAACATGGTTGCGGCTCTTGCTGATTGGGGCGAACTACCCGCGGCCGAGAACTCAGATCCCGGTGTTGAGCCCCGACGGGCATCGCTGGTACTACCTGGACATGGGATGGGAAGATCGCATGTTGGCAGTCGAATACGACGGCGACCACCACAGATCTGATCCGATTCAGTTCGCCTACGACATCAGACGTTTGGCGGATATCGACGAGCGCGGGTGGCGACTCGTTAGAGTGGCGCCGCGCAGTCGTCAGTACAATGTGTTGCGACGGGTTCAGCGGGCGTGGATGCGCGCTCCGCTCTGCGCTAACGGCGGGCGCTACTGGAACTCTCGCACCGTGAGCGCAGAGTCGGGATGACCGTGGGCGGCCGCGACCGACCGGGCGGAGCGACTAGCTGAGGCGCTCGATGATCATCGCCATGCCCTGGCCGCCACCGACGCACATGGTCTCCAGACCGTAGGTCTTGTCGTACGTGGTCAGGTTGTTCAGCAGCGTGGCCGTGATGCGGGCGCCCGTCATCCCGAACGGGTGGCCGAGGGCGATCGCACCGCCGGACACGTTGAGCTTGTCCTCGTCCATGCCGAGCGCGCGCGCCGACCCGAGCACCTGAACGGCGAACGCCTCGTTGATCTCGTACAGGTCGATGTCGTCGATCGACAAGCCCGCCTTGGCCAACGCCTTCCCCGACGCCTCGATCGGGCCGAGGCCCATGATCTCCGGCGAAAGGCCCGACACACCCGTCGACACGATGCGCGCCAGCGGCGTCAGCCCCAGCTCCTTCGCCTTGGTGTCGCTCATGATCACCACGGCGGCGGCACCGTCGTTGAGCGGACAGGCGTTGCCCGCGGTGATGGTGCCGTTCGGCCGGAAGACCGGCTTGAGCTGGCTGATCTTCTCGTAGGTGGTGCCGGCGCGCGGGCCGTCGTCCTTGGACACCACGGTGCCATCGGGCAGCGTGACCGGCACGATCTCGCGGTCGAAGAAGCCGCTGTCGATGGCCTCTTCGGCCTTGTTCTGGCTGCGCACGCCCCAGTGGTCCTGGTCCTCGCGGCTGATGCCGGTGAACAGCGCCACGTTCTCGGCCGTCTGGCCCATCGCGATGTAGACGTCCGGCATCAGACCGTCCTCGCGCGGGTCGTGCCATTCTCCTGCGCCGAGTGTGGCCTGGTCGGAACGCGCCTGCGCGTCGGCGAACCGCGCGTTCTTGGCGTCCGGCCAGCCGTCGGAACTGCCCTTCATGAAGCGGGACACCGTCTCGACGCCCGCGGAGATGAACGCGTCACCCTCGCCCGCCTTGATCGCGTGGAACGCCATCCGGGTGGTCTGCAGCGACGACGAGCAGTACCTGTTGACGGTGGTGCCCGGCATGAAGTCGTAGCCCAGCTCGACGGCCACCGCGCGGCCGACGTTGAAGCCCGCCTCGCCCGCGGGCTGGCCGCAGCCCATCATCAGGTCGTCGATGTCGCGGGGGTCCAGTGCGGGCACCTTGTCCAGGGCGGCGCGCACCATCTGGGCAGCCAGGTCGTCGGGCCGCATGTCGACCAGGGACCCCTTGTTGGCGCGGCCGATCGGCGAACGGGCGGTCGAGACGATGACGGCTTCGGGCATGACGGCCTCCTAGGTCAGTGGCTTGTGAGAGCGTGAAAGCTAGAGCGAACCTAGCCCGTGACCGAAGCGACGATCGGTGCGGGTACACCCGTCGTGCGCCGCCACAACCGCGTGATCCCGCCGACGCGGGCCAGGACGGAGTCGTCGCCTGTTCGTGATTTCAGCGCGGGCTCGACGTCCGAGTCGGCCGACCACTCGCCGAGCTGCTTGCACAGGGCAGGCAGCAGCTGCTGGGCGGCGAGCGCGTAGCCGGCCGCGGACGGGTGGAACATGTCGTCGGAGAACAACACCTCCGGCGCCTTCTGAAACTCCGGCCTCAGCAGATCCGAGAACGGCACGGGCACACCGCCTGCTGCGCGAACGGCACCCGCCTGCAAGTGGGCCAGACGCAATCCGATCGTCCGGGCCACCAGGCGCAGGGGCTGCGGAATGGCGGTGATGACCCCGAAGTCCGGACAGGTGCCCACCACGACGACGGCACCGCTGCCGCGGAGCCGGCGCACCGCTGCACCCACGCGGCGCGCGGAGGGGCCGATGCCGTTGAGCGCCGTGACGTCGTTGGCGCCGATCATGACGACCGCGACGTCGGGCGGCGGACCGGCCACGAACATGGCGTCGATCTGCCCGGAGAGGCCCTTCGACGTGGCACCGACGATCGCCTTGGTGCTCAACCGGATCCGCTTGCCGGACTGCTCGGCGAGCCCGCGGGCAATCAACACGCCAGGCACCTCGTCGGTGTCGACGCATCCGTAACCGGTTGCCGTCGAGTCGCCGAAGACCATCAAATGGAGATCGAACTGCACTTCACGGCGCCATTTCTCGCATGCGCCACCGCCCGGAAGATAGATACCGTCAGCGCGCGGAGGGACGTCCCACGACTTGGGAATGACCTGACGGGCCTGGTCGGCCTGGACGTGCAGGAGGTTCCGGGCCCCGACGTACGCGGAACCCGTCGATGCGAGCGTGGCGGCCGCTGCCAGGGCAATGATCGACCTACGCGGTGCACGAATGACCACGCGCTCAGTTTAAGGGCGAATACGCGGATGTCGGCGTGGCGGCGGCGCCTGGGCGGTCACGGTGCGGTATCAACTCCGGTACGAAAGAAAAATATTTGTTTCTTGAACATTTCGACGGTGTCAAGCTAAGTTACCTGGGGTTACTTAAGTGTTAACCGCTCTGGGCACGACAACGGCGTAGGAAGTGGTGACGATGACCGCACCCAGTAAAGTCTCAATGTCGTCCGGACCTGCCATCAATGCTGCTAAGTTCCACAAACCGCGTCGATTCCCCGCCAGTGACGGTGCCCCGGTCGAGGTGGTGGAGGACGGTCCGAGCATGGCCGGTCGGTTGTTTGCTCTCGGCGCGATGATGACCATCAAGCCAACTCTTGGAGTCGCCAGCCACGTCCCGCGGATGCCGTGGCCGTTCGGACTGGTCGACTTCGCGTCCCGCGTGATGCGCCCCGCGCCGGGGACGATCCGCGCCACCATCGCCCTTCCGAACTGCACCGCCCAGTTGGTCCGTGCGGCGGGCGTCCTGCCCGCGGATGGCAAACGCAGCGTCATCCTGTACCTGCACGGTGGAGCCTTCCTGACCTGCGGAGTGAACTCTCACGGTCGACTGGTGACCGCGCTTTCCCGGTTCGCCGACAGCCCGGCGCTGGTCGTGAATTACCGCATGATTCCCAAGCATTCGATCGGCCAGGCGATCGACGACTGCCACGACGCGTACAAGTGGCTGCGGCTCAAGGGATACGAGCCCGAGCAGATCGTGCTTGCGGGCGACTCGGCGGGCGGTTACCTGTCACTCGCCCTCGCGGAGCGGTTGAATTACGAGGGCGAACTGCCCGCGGCCGTGGTCACCATGTCGCCGCTGTTCGAGATCGACAACGACGGTCGCGCCCAGCACCCCAACATCGGATCCGACGCGATGTTCCCGCCAAAGGCCTTCGAGGCGCTCGTCGCGCTGGTCGAGGCAGCAGCCAAGCGACGCGTCGTTGACGGTCGGCCCGAGCCGGTGTACGAACCGCTCGACCACATCGAGAGCGGGCTGCCGCGCACCCTGATCCACGTCTCCGGTTCCGAGGTTCTGCTCAACGATGCGCGGAAGGCCGCCCACATGCTCGCCGCAGCGGGTGTGCCGGTGGAAGTCCACGTCTGGCCTGGTCAGATGCACGTCTTCCAGTTGGCGGCGCCGGCCGTGAAGGAGGCGACGCGGTCGCTGAAGCAGATCGGCGACTACATCCGAGAGGCCACCTGGTAACCCGACCGCGCGCCTGACACGATGGACGCATGCGAATCGCGGGTCATGTCAGTGAACTCATAGGCAATACGCCTCTCGTTCGGTTGAACTCCGTGGTGCCCGAAGGTGCTGGCATCGTGGCGGCCAAGGTCGAGTACCTCAATCCCGGCGGCAGCTCCAAGGACCGCATCGCCGTGAAGATGATCGACGCCGCCGAAGCCAGCGGTGAACTGAAGGCCGGTGGCACGATCGTCGAACCGACGTCCGGCAACACCGGTGTGGGTCTGGCCCTGGTGGCGCAGCAGCGTGGCTACAAGTGCATCTTCGTCTGCCCCGACAAGGTCAGCGAGGACAAGCGGAACGTGTTGCGTGCGTACGGCGCCGACGTCGTGGTCTCCCCGACGGCGGTGCCGCCAGATCACCCGGACAGCTACTACAGCGTGTCCGATCGCTTGGTCCGTGAGATCGACGGTGCGTGGAAGCCCGACCAGTACTCCAACCCGAACGGCCCTGCGAGCCACTATGAAACGACGGGTCCGGAGATCTGGGCCGACACCGACGGGAAGATCACGCACTTCGTCGCCGGAGTGGGCACGGGCGGGACGATCACCGGGGCGGGCCGCTACCTCAAGGAGGTGTCCGGCGGCGCCGTGAAGATCATCGGCGCCGACCCGGAGGGATCGGTGTACTCCGGCGGTACCGGCAGGCCCTACCTCGTCGAGGGGGTCGGGGAGGACTTCTGGCCGTTGGCCTACGATCCGACCATCACCGACGAGATCATCGCGGTGTCCGACGCCGATTCGTTCGACATGACGCGACGTCTGGCCCGCGAGGAGGCGCTCCTCGTTGGGGGTTCGTGCGGGATGGCTGCGGTCGCCGCGATTCGCGTCGCCGAGCAGGCCGGGCCCGACGCCGTCGTGGTAGTTCTTCTTCCTGACGGCGGAAGAGGTTATCTCTCAAAGGTTTTCAACGACGCCTGGATGTCGTCCTACGGCTTTCTGCGCGGCAGGCTCGACGGTTCGATCGAGCAGTCCACGGTCGGAGACGTGTTGCGCCGCAAGTCCGGTGCGCTGCCCGATCTGGTCCACACCCACCCTTCGGAGACAGTGCGCGATGCCATCGGAATCCTGCGCGAGTACGGCGTCTCGCAGATGCCGGTGGTCGGCGCGGAGCCTCCGGTGATGGCCGGTGAAGTGGCGGGCAGCGTTTCGGAACGTGAACTTCTGTCGGCCGTATTCGAGGGCCGGGCAACGCTCGCCGATGCCGTTTCGCAGCACATGAGCCCGGCGCTGCCGCTCATCGGAGCGGGTGAACTGGTCAGCTCGGCGGCCAAGGAGTTGCGCGACATCGACGCCGTGATGGTGGTCGAAGAGGGCAAACCCGTTGGTGTGCTGACCCGCCACGACTTGCTGGGATTCCTGTCCGAGGGAAATACACGCCGGTAGGCGCGCTGCCCGCCGAGTGGCACATCCTTCCGCGATGGCCGAAAATCGTTAGCGAAGGTAAGGATTCCAGGTTTGCCGGGCCGCGTGATCGGGTAACCACGTTCGCTTTTTGGTCGTCTTTCTGAGCAACTTCTCGGGTAGGGTAACAGCGCTCAGACCCAGCCAATAGTTCACTGGAAGGCGTCCATGACCGAGTATCCGCCGCCCCCGCCTGGTAATTACCCGCCGCCTCCTCCTGGTAATTACCCGCCACCTCCCGGACCCAGTGGTCCCGGTGGACCCACGGGACAGCCCGACAACAACTTGGTCTGGGGAATCCTGGTCACGGTGCTCTGCTGCCTTCCCCTGGGCATCGTGTCGATCGTCAAGGCCACCCAGGTTTCTGGGCTGTGGGGCCAGGGTCGCTATGCCGAGGCGCAGCAGGCCGCTGACGATGCCAAGAAGTTCGCCATGTGGGGTGCCATCGCCGGCGTCGTCGTCGGCGTCATCTACCTGATCTTCACGCTGGTGGTGGGCGCCAGCACCTTCTCGTATTCGTGACCAGCGAACCGATGTTGGACACGCGCCGGTCGCTGACGCTCGCACCTCTTGGCGCCCCGCTCGGTGTGGCGGTGGTAGCCGGGTTGGTGTGCGGCGCCGTATGGCTGGGCGATCCGATGTCGGTCGGCGGACCGCTCCCGGTGTGTCCGACGAAGGCGTTGTTGGGGATCGACTGCCCGGGGTGCGGAAGTCTGCGCATGATCTACTGCCTCCTCCACGGAGACGTTCTCGGCGCGGCCCGCTTCAACGCTCTCGGACTCGTGTCGGTGTTGTTCCTGCTCTGGGCTTTTGGCGCGTGGACGTATGGCCGGATCGTCGATCGAAGGATCGGCAGCTGGCAGCATCATCGGTGGTCCGCCGTCGTGGCCCTGGTGCTGGTGTCCGTCTGGTTCATCGTCCGCAATCTGCCGATGTCGCCGTTCAGTGCGTTATATGTCTAGCTACCAACGGGATTCCGATCAGCGAGCCCGGACCAAATTCAGCCGAAAGGTAAGACGACCGTGACCAATCCACCGCAGCCGCCCGAGGGTGGCGACTACCCACCTCCGCCGCAGGGCAGCTATCCGCCGCCGCCACCGCCGCAAGGTGGTTACCCACCCCCACCGTCGAGTGGCTATCCGCCACCACCACATGGCGGTTACGGTGCACCGCCGCCGCAAGGTGGGTACGGCGCGCCGCCACCGCCGAGTGGTTATCCACCACCGCCGCAGCAGGGCGGGTACGGGGCACCGCCTCCGCCGCAAGGGGGCTACTACCCCCCGCAGGGCGGTTATCCTCCGCAGGCCGGCTACTCGCCCCAGGGCGGTTTTCCGCCGGCTGGAGGCCCCGGCTTCGGCGGCGGTCAAGAAGTCAACATCGGCGAGGCGTTCTCGTGGGCGTGGAACAAGTTCAGCAAGAACGCGGCCGCGCTCATCGTGCCGACGCTGGTCTATGTCGCGGTCGTCGCCATCGTGTACGGGATCTTCTACGGCCTGGCAATCGCACTGGCGCCCGACCCGGTCAGTTACTACGACTCGTCCGATAGCGGCTTCAGCTACTCGTTCACCTCGGGTTTCGGTGCCGCCAGCCTCGCCATGATCTTCCTCGGCAGCCTGGTGACGTTCGTGGCGGTCGGCGCGATCTCGTCGGCGTACTACGCCGGCCTGCTGGACATCGCCAATGGGCAGCCCGTGACGATCGGCTCCTTCTTCAGGCCGCGCAACGTCGGCAGTGCGCTCGTCGCAAGCCTCATCATCGGCGTCCTGACGTCCATCGGTCAGGCCTTGTGCGTCATCCCGGGACTGCTGGTCTCGTTGTTCACGCTCTTCGCGTTGGTGTCTATCGTCGACCGAAATCTGCCTCCGGTCGATGCGCTCAAGGCCAGTTTCGAGATGGTCAAGTCGAACTTCGTCCAGGTGCTGCTCGCCTGGCTGATCATCGCCGTCATCGTGACCGTCGGCGCGCTGCTGTGCGGTATCGGCATCATCGTCGCCTTGCCTGTGGCAGCGCTGTTCCTGGTGCACACGTACCGGAAGCTGGGCGGCGGCGCGATCGCACCACTCACTCCGTAGGCGCGAGAAGGGTTCCAGCAAAACCATGGAGTCCTCTGCGCCGTCCCACTAAGCTGCCCTCGATCGCATTCGAACCCAATCAAGGACGAACGATGACCAATCCGCCGCCCCCCCCGGGGAATTTCCCGCCCAATCCGCCCGAAGGTGGGGGATACCAGCCGCCGCCTCCGCCACCACCCGGCGGTGGATACCCGCCCCCTCCACCTCCGGGCGGGGGATACGCGCCGACACCTCCCGGTGGCGCGTACGCGCCGCCTCCTCAGCAAGGTGGCTTCGCACCCGCACCCGGTGGCGCCTTCGGGGCGGGGCCCGAGCAGTACACGCCGTGGCTCACGCGCGTGCTCGCATGGCTCATCGACTGGTTGCCCGTCGTCATCCTGTCGGGTATCGGCTCGATCCTCCTGGTCACCATGCAGAAGGTCGAAACCGTCTGCATCACCGATGATTCCGAGTTCCAGCTCGGTGACTTCTGTGCCACCGGCAACAACGGTCCAAGTGGTTTGGCGTGGACTCTCTTCATCGTGCTCGGGCTCATCTCGCTGGCCTACATCGTCTGGAACCTCGGCCTCAAGCAGGGCACCACGGGCTCCAGCATCGGCAAGGGCATCATGAAGTTCAAGATCGTAGGCGAGGAGACCGGGCAGCCGATCGGCTTCGGCAAGTCAGTCGTGCGCGAACTCGTCTACATGGTGGCCTACGGCCTCTGCGGCATCGTGTGGATCGTCGCCGTCCTGTTCCCGTTGTGGGATCCCAAGCGTCAAACCCTGGTCGACAAGTTGATCAAGACGGTCGCCCTGCCGCTGTAATCGCCTCGAATGCGCCGCCTGCCCGCCACGCGCGGGCAGGCGGCGTATTCGTTCGGTAGCGTCGGTACGTGAAACGTCGAGCCCGGGAGGCGGAATCGTGAATCGACGTCATCCCCTTCCTAGTCTTCATCGGCATCGGGCTGAGTACTCGGAAGACGCTGTGCGCTAGCGAGATCACCGAATATGACATCGCTGATTTCTGCGCCACGGGTAACACGACGTTCGGGGCGGCGGCGCTACTGTCCTCCCTCGCGATCGGGCTGGTCTACCTGATCTGAAACTACCGCTTCCGTCAAGGAAGAACGGGACCCAGCCTCGGCAAGACGATGATGAAGTTCAAGGTCGTCGGTGAGCGGACGGGACGGCCGATCGGTTTCCGACTGTCGATCGTCCGCCAACTGACTCACGCAATCGACTCGCTCCCTTGCAATCTCGTTCACCCGTGGCCACCGTGGGATCGCAAGCGTCAGACGTTCCGGGACGAACTGATGTCGACGGTGCGCGTCAGCGAAACGCGCTGACGCCCGTCAGCGCCTCGCCGATCACCAACTGGTGCACCTCCGAGGTGCCCTCGTAGGTCAACACCGACTCCAGGTTGTTGGCATGTCGGATCACCGGATACTCCAACGTGATTCCGTTGGCGCCCAACAGTGTTCGGCACTGGCGGGCGATCTTGATCGCTTCGCGAACGTTGTTCAGCTTGCCGACGCTGACCTGCTCGGGCTTGATCTTCCCGTCGTCCTTGAGCTTGCCGAGGTGCAGGGCCAGCAGTTGCGCCTTGCCCAGTTCGACTGCCATGTCGGCGATCTTGGCTTGAGTCAGCTGATATCCGGCCAGCGGCTTGTCGAAGACCTCACGCGTGCCGACGTACTCCAGGGCTGTCTCCAAGCAGTCGCGGGCCGCCCCGACCGATCCGAAGACGATGCCGAACCGCGCCTCGGAAAGGCATGCCAGCGGTCCCGACAACCCCCGCGCCCCAGGCAGTTTCGCGTCATCGGGCAGACGGACGTCGTCGAGGCTGAACTCCGAGGTGACCGACGCTCGCAGCGACATCTTGTGCGTCATCTCCCTAGCGCTGAACCCCGGCGTCGACGTGGGAACCGCAAACCCGACGATCCCCTCGTCGGCTCGCGCCCACACGATCGCCACGTCGGCGATCGACGCGTTGGTGATCCACATCTTCGAGCCGTTGAGGATCCAGTCGGACCCGTCGCGTCGCGCCGTCGTCCGCATGCCGCTGGGATTGGAGCCGAAGTCCGGTTCCGTCAGTCCGAAACAGCCGATGAGCTCGCCGGCGGCCATCCCCGGCAGCCACTGCTCGCGCTGTTCCTCGCTGCCCCAGTGGTGGATGGCGAACATCGCGAGCGACCCCTGCACCGACACCAAGCTGCGCAGGCCGCTGTCGACGGCTTCGAGTTCCTGGCACACCAGGCCGTACGCGGTGGCCGTCGACCCGCTGCAGCCATATCCCTCCAAGTGCATGCCGAGCAGGCCCAGTTTGCCGATCTCGACGGCCAGGTCGCGGACGGGGACCTCCCCGGTCTCGAACCACTCGCCGATGTGGGGACGCAGCCGTTGCTCACCGAACTGCCGGACCATCGTGCGCAGCTCGAGGTCCTCGGGCGTCAACAGCGAGTCAAGGTCGAGGAGATTTTCGATCGTGGTGGACATGCTTTCGTTCTACACCGGCGCTCGCGCGAAACGGACACCGTTACGCTGATCCATGATGAGTGAGCAGCGTTCCAAGGCAGACGCGTACCGCGCCTACGGGCCCGCGACGAGGGCCATCCACGCCGGCTACCGGCCCGATCCAGCCACCGGCGCGGTCAATGCGCCCATCTACGCGAGCTCCACGTTCGCGCAGGATGGCGTCGGCGGCCTGCGCGGCGGCTTCGAGTACGCCCGCACCGGCAACCCGACCCGCTCGGCCCTCGAGGCGGCGCTGGCGGCCGTCGAAGGCGCCACGTTCGGACGGGCGTTCAGTTCGGGTATGGCCGCCACCGACTGCGCGTTGCGGGCCCAGCTGCGCCCCGGCGACCACGTCGTCATCCCCGACGACGCGTACGGGGGCACGTTCCGACTGATCGACAAGGTGTTCACGCAGTGGGGCGTCACGCACACCCCCGTCGCGCTCGCCGATCTCGACGCGGTGCGCGCGGCGATCACGCCCGAGACCCAGCTGATCTGGGTGGAGACGCCGACGAATCCGCTCCTGTCGATCGCCGACATCGCCGGGATCGTCGAGCTGGCGTCGACGTCCGAGGCAAAGGTCCTGGTCGACAACACCTTCGCCTCACCGGCGCTGCAGCAGCCGCTGGCGCTGGGGGCCGACATCGTCCTGCACTCGACGACGAAGTACATCGGCGGGCACTCCGACGTCGTCGGCGGCGCGCTGCTGACCAACGACGAGGCGCTCGACGACGCCTTCGCCTTCCTGCAGAACGGTGCGGGCGCAGTGCCGGGCCCGTTCGACGCCTACCTGACCATGCGCGGACTGAAGACCCTGACGCTGCGCATGCAGCGCCACAGCGAGAACGCGGGCCAAGTGGCCGAGTTCCTCGCCGAGCACCCCGCGATCGAGACGGTGCTGTACCCCGGCCTGCCCGGCCACCCCAACCACGACGTCGCGGCACGCCAGATGTCCGGCTTCGGCGGCATGGTCTCCGCCCGGCTGAAGGGCGGCCGGGACGCCGCGCACCAACTGTGCGCGCGCACCGACATCTTCATCCTCGCCGAATCGCTCGGCGGGGTGGAGTCGCTGATCGAGCACCCCGCCGCGATGACGCACGCCTCGACGGCGGGGTCGCAGCTCGAGGTGCCCGACGACCTGGTCCGGCTGTCCGTCGGAATCGAGGATGCCGCCGACCTGCTGGGTGACCTTGAACAGGCGCTACGCAAGGGTTGAGCGCAGTGCGGACGCGGTGACCGCCAGATTGATCTCGGGCAGCGCCGTCGGATATTCGTCGACCCAGCTGCCGCTCGCTATCTCGGTGGCCCGGGAGTGCACCCACCGCCAGCCGCGGTCGTTGAGGCTCAGGAGGACGCCCAGGCCGTCCGCAGCATGCAGCACGGTGACGATGGCCGCCGTCGTGGGTGTGGGCGGACGACGGTCGAAGAGGGCCGACAACAGATCGGTGCGTGCCATGGCCACCCGGTCGCGATGGGACAGCGGCCAGGCGTAGAGCGGATTGAACCGCTTCGACGGAAGCCGCACGCGCCTGATCTGCCCCAGGCGCTCCAGGTGCAGGGCCACGTTCTCCTGGACGTCCTTGCTCACCTTCGAGATGGCACGGGCCGGTGACAACGGCTGCCTCTGAAGGAGCTGGAACGCGGGCTCGACGACGGCATCCGTTGGTCCGCCGGCTCTCAAGGCGACAAGCCAGCCCGGTTCGACGGCATCACCCGGGACTGCCGGACGCACGCGACACGCGTACGCCAGGTCCAGCAGCACACCTGCCGCCAGCACGCGTTCCCGCCGCCCACGCTCCAGGGAGGGTTGAGCCGTCGCGTTGTCCAGCAGCAGGAGAAAGAGGTCTTCGGCGATCTGCGCCATGAACGGACCGTAGATCACCCGGCCGTTTCAGCCGCTACGAGTGGTAGGGCTCCGCGCTGATGAGCTCGACCTCGACGGTGCTGCCGTTGGGCACCACGTACGAGCGCTTGTCGCCGACCTTGGCGTCGATGATCGCGCCGCCGAGCGGAGACTTGGGCGAGTAGACCTCGAGCTTGCCGTCGGTCACGCCCTCCTGGCGCGTTCCGATCAGGAAGGTCTCGGTGTCTCCGCCGTCGATGAACTTGACCTTCACGACCGAGCCGGGCAGTGCCACGCCGGACTGCTTGGGCGCCTCGCCCACCTTGGCGTTGTTGAGCAACTCCTGGAGCTGGCGGATCCGGGCCTCTTGCTGCCCCTGGTCTTCGCGAGCCTGGTGGTATCCGCCGTTCTCGCGGAGGTCGCCCTCTTCGCGACGATCGTTGATCTCGGCAGCGATGATGGGTCGATTTGCGATGAGCTGGTCGAGCTCGGCCTTCAGCCGGTCGAATGCCTCTTCGGTCAGCCAGGTGACCTGGGTGTCGGTCATGTCGTCGCGCTCCTGTCTTCGTCTCGCGCTGTCAGCGTGAAAAGTTCTGCGTATTGCCGCGATCGCAGGCTCTGAGGAGCGCATTAAAGTAGCAATACACGGCTCCATCAGGAACCGTGTACGTCATTAATACTAGCACCGCCAGGACAACCGGTCTTCACGTATTGGCTGTTCGGAGTTCGTTCATTGGTTGCCCGACGCGGCCTGGGGTCAAACGTCGTCAGGGCGCCACCAGGTAGCTCGGAACGTCGGTTCCGCAGCCGTAGACGTCGCCGACGACTGGTCGACGGGTCGACTTGACCATGGTGGTCACCTGCACCGTTGCCTGTGCTGACGGCGGGACGAGGATCTCGCGTCGCCCGGTCTCGGCGCCGTCGATGGACTTGGCGCGAACGATGCACACCGCCGGGCGCGACGGGTCCTCGCGGGTGACGCTGATCGTGACTTGCACCGTCTCCGCGTCGACCAGTTGATAGCCCCCGAGTTCGCCCTTGACCTCACTCGTGCCCAGCCGTTGGTAGGCCACCAACGCGAGGGCCACCCCGGCCGCGACGATGACGAGGGAGAGGATCACCACCAGCCGGCGACGGGAGCGGCGGGTCAGCCGTTGCCGCCCGTAGCGGGAGGCGGGGCGTTCGATCATGAGAAGGGGAAGTCCGTCCGTACGAAGGTCTGCGTGGGTCTGAGTTCGGATGGTTCGGCTAGGACTGGAACTATAGGGGCATCCGAAGTGGTTGAACCGTGACGACCAAGGCAAGCGATCAGGTAAGGCACACGTGAGCGAACTGCGTTTGATGGCGGTCCACGCCCACCCCGACGACGAGTCGAGCAAGGGCGCGGCCACGATGGCCCGGTACGCCGACGAGGGCGTCCGCGTGAAGGTGGTGACGCTGACCGGTGGCGAGCGGGGTGACATCCTCAACCCGGCCATGGACCTGCCCGAGGTGCACGGCCGGATCCACGAGATCCGCATCGACGAGATGGCCAGGGCCGCCGAGTTCCTCGGCGTCGAGCACGAATGGCTCGGGTACGTCGACTCCGGGCTTCCCGAGGGTGACCCGCTGCCTCCGCTGCCAGAAGGGTGCTTCGCGCTGGTGCCGCTGGCCGAGTCCGCCGAACGACTGGTCCGCGTGATCCGCGAGTTCAAGCCGCACGTGCTGACCACCTATGACGAGAACGGCGGCTACCCACACCCCGACCACATCCGCTGCCACGAGGCGTCGATGGCTGCCTACGAGGCAGCCGCCGACTACCGGCTCTACCCGGACGCGGGTCCACCCTGGAGCGTCTCGAAGCTGTACTACAACCACGGTTTCCTGCGGAAGCGGATGCAACTGTTCCAGGACGAGTTCGCGAAGAACGGCGAGGTGGGTCCGTTCGAGAAGTGGCTCAAGGACTGGGATCCGGAGCTGGACGTCACCGCCACGCGCATCACCACCAGCGTCGAGTGCGCAAAGTACTTCGCCAAGCGTGACGACGCTCTGCGCGCGCACGCGACCCAGATCGATCCGAAGAGCTTCTTCTTCACCACGCCCATGGAGTGGCAGCAGCGGCTTTGGCCTACCGAGGAGTACGAACTTGCTCGCTCACGCATCCCCGTGACGCTGCCGGAGGACGATCTCTTCGCCGGGATCGACCCGTGACCGACGCCTTCCTCGTGATCGCCGCCCTCCTCGCCGACGAGACGCCGCGTAACACCGGACCCGACTTCGGCAAGGCCAGCCCGTTCGGGCTCGTCGTCGTCGTGGTCCTGCTCATCGGCACGTTCCTGCTGGTGTGGTCGATGAACAAGCACCTCAAGCGACTTCCCGAGTCGTTCGACCCCGAGCACCCCGAGCCGGACCAAGCCGTCGACGAGGGAACGGTCGGTCAGCCCGGCGATCCCGGCGTCGGCCAGGGCGGGCGTCCGGACGGTGGCGGCTAACACTCTCGGGGCGGCCACCAGCCCCTACCTGCGCCAGCACGCGGACAACCCCGTTCATTGGCAGCAATGGACGCCGGAGGCGCTCGCCGAGGCGACCACCCGCGACGTGCCGATCCTGCTGTCGATCGGGTATGCGGCCTGTCACTGGTGCCACGTGATGGCGCACGAGTCCTTCGAGGACGACGACGTGGCCGCGGTGATGAACGCCGGCTTCGTCTGCGTGAAGGTCGACCGCGAGGAGCGCCCCGACCTCGACGCCGTCTACATGAACGCGACCGTCGCGCTGACCGGTCAGGGCGGCTGGCCGATGACGTGCTTCCTGACGCCGGACGGCCGGCCGTTCTTCTGCGGTACGTACTACCCGAAGGCCGGCTTCCTGCAACTGATGGACGCCATCGTCGACACCTGGCGCCACCGTCGCGCCGAGGTGGAACAGGCGTCCGACGACATCGCAGGCGAGCTGAAGGCGATGGCGTCCGGCCTGCCCGGCGGGGGACCGCCAGTCGAACCCGAAGTATGCGACCAGGCCGTCGCGGACGTCCTCCGGGATGAGGACGTCGTCCGCGGGGGCTTCGGCGGCGCACCGAAGTTCCCACCCTCGGCGCTGCTGGAGGCGCTGCTGCGCAGCTACGAACGGGCCGGTGACCCCGGGGTGCTCGCCACCGTCGAGCGGACGTGCGGCGCCATGGCTCGCGGCGGCATCTACGACCAACTCGCGGGTGGCTTCGCCCGCTACAGCGTCGACGCGTCGTGGGTGGTGCCGCACTTCGAGAAGATGCTCTACGACAACGCGCTGTTGTTGCGGGTGTACGCGCACTGGGCGAGGCGCTCGGGAGAACCGTTGGCGCGCAAGGTGACTGACGAGATGGGCAGGTTCATCGTGCGCGATCTCGGCGACGGCGGCATGTTCACCTCGTCCCTGGATGCCGACGCCGACGGTGTCGAGGGCCTGACCTACGCGTGGACTCCCCGCCAGTTGCGCGACGTGCTCGGTGACGATGACGGAGGCTGGGCCGCAGAACTCTTCGCAGTCACCGACGCCGGGACGTTCGAACATGGCACCTCGGTGTTGCAGCTGCCCGTCGACCCCGACTCGCCCGAACGCTTTGGCCGAGTGCGCACGGCACTGCTCGCCGCCAGGCTCGATCGCCCGCAGCCGGGGCGCGACGACAAGGTCGTGACGGCATGGAACGGGTTTGCCATCACTGCCCTCGCCGAGGCGGCGGTCGCACTCGACAGGCCCGAATTCCTCTCGGCCGCAACGCAATGCGCGCGTTCGATCGTCGACCTGCACGTCGTCGACGGCAGGCTCAGGCGGGCAAGTCTCGGCGGCCGGGTGGGTGATAGTGCGGCCATCCTCGAGGACTACGCGGCGCTAGCCACCGGGCTGTTGACGCTGTACCAGCTGACCGGTGATGGCGACTGGCTGACGACGGCCACCGGCCTCCTCGACGTCGCACTCGACCACTTCGCCGATCCCGATCGCGACGGGCGCTGGTTCGACACCGCAGACGACGCCGAGCAGCTGATGGTGCGCCCGTCGGACCCGATCGACGGCGCCACCCCGTCGGGAGCTTCGTTGATCACCGAGGCCCTCCAGCTCGGGACGCACCTGGCCCCGGCCGATCGCGCCGATGGGTACTCCTCGGCCGCCGCGGCGTCACTCGCCGCGGCGACACCGATCCTGGTCGAGCTGCCGCGCTCGGGCGGTCACTGGCTGGCCGTCGCGGAGGCCGCCGTCCGCGGGCCCATCCAGGTCGCCGTGTCGTGCACTGGAACGGACTCCGAATTGCTCTCGGCGGCTAGGGTTCTCGCGCCGGGCGGGGCGATCGTCGTCGGGGGAGCGGTGGATTCGTCCGAGTTGCTGCGCGGCCGCGACCGAATCGGTGGCCGCGACGCGGCGTATGTGTGCCGTGGCCATGCGTGCGACCTGCCCGTCACGACCGCCGGAGATCTCGCTGCCGCGTTGGGTGCTTCCGTGTAGCGTGCCGCACATGTCGAGCGCCGAGCTGATCACGCAGACCGTCAACCGCTACCTGGAGCTCGTCGGTCAGGGCCGCGTCGACGACATCGCCGAGCTGTACGTCGACGACGCGACCGTCGAGGATCCGGTCGGCGGCGAGGTGCACATCGGGCGCCAGGCCATTCGCGGCTTCTACGCCAACGTCCTGGGCGGCAAGGCCGAAACCGACATCGTGACGCTGCGCGCGCTCGGTCACGAGGCGGCGTTCTTCTGGAGCCTGACCATGGATCTCGGCGAGGGCGGCAAGATTCGCATCGAGATCATCAGCACCATGGCGTTCGACGCCGAGGGACACATCACCGCGATGAAGGCCTACTGGGGCCCGGAGAACATCACCCAGCTGTAGCACTCTGCCCCGCTCTGTAGCGATTTCGGCGCGGAAACGTTCGCTAGGCGACAGTTCGCTAGGCGACAGTTAGCGCGCCGAAATCGCGTAACGGATCTCGGCGATGACCCGCTCCGGATACTCCGTCAGGTCCAGCCATGTGAAGCGGAGCACCAGCCACCCCGCCAGGGTGATCGCGTTCTGTCGCACCCGGTCGTTCTGGAAGTCGTCTGCGGTGCTGTGAAAAGCCAGTCCGTCCGTTTCAAGGGCGACTTTGCAGGCTTCGAAGCCGAAGTCAACGAGGTATCCGGCCACCGAATGGTTGGCCAACCAGCCGGTGATGCCCGCTTCCTCGAGTAGGCGTATCAACAGACGTTCCGCGGCCGAGCGTGCTCCGTCCTCCGCCGCGTGCAGCAGTCGGCGGGCGGCAGGCGATCCGTATCGCCCCTTGTTGCGCAGGTGCGCACTCCACAGCGGGTTCAGCTCGACGTGGCGCTGGAGTGCGGAATCCATCAGCTTGGGCCCTCCGCCTCGTCTGACGGCCGCCTCGACGACGGTGAGTTCGATGGCGGTGACCTGCAACCCGCGTCGCTCGACGACGTCCACGCCGTTCAAGTCGCGGCGGCGCACCAGTGACCCGCCGTGGCAGCGGCCGTGGCTGTCGCGCGGCACGGTCACCTCGACGACGTCGGGCGCGTACTTCGTGACACCGTGCCACCACGCGGCGGCCAGACCGCTGGCGACGGCACGCGGGCCATGGCCCCACACCGCCGCCCGGATCCGCGCCGCGTCAGTGAACGGACGGTCGTCGACGAAGTAGACGCACGGTGCGCATCGGCGCCACTGGCCCTGACGAACACGCCGGCGAACGGCTTGATCGCTGAGCCCGACGTGGCGGGCCTGGGCCATCGTGATCACTCCGTCGTTGTCGCGTAGATGGTCGTCGAGCATGTTCGAATGACGCGGCCGACGCCCCGGCGGTTCCACCCCGTGCGGTTTCGGCGCGCAAACTGTCGCCCAACGAACATGTCGCCCAACGAACGTTCGCGCGCCGAAATCGCTAAAAGACGGCGAACCACATCGCGATGTAGTGGCAGATCGCCGCGGCCGCCGTGCACGCGTGGAAGAACTCGTGGTGGCCGAAAGTCGTCGGCCATGGGTTGGGCCACTTGAGCCCGTAGAGCACGCCGCCGACGCTGTACAGCGCCCCACCGACGATCAGCAGCACCAACGCCGCAACGCCGGCGCCGTGCATGATCGGCACGATGAAGAACGCCGCGACCCAGCCGAGCAGCAGATACAGCGGAACGCCGACCCAGGCCGGCGCCGAGGGCCAGCACATCTTCAACAGCACGCCCGCGATCGCGCCGGCCCACACGATCCAGAACAGCACCATGCCCTGGCTCGACGGCAGTGCCAACAGAGCGAACGGCGTGTAGCTGCCCGCGATGAAGACGAAGATCATCGAGTGGTCGAGGCGCTTCATCCACTTGCGGGCGTTCGGTGACGTCCAGGTCACCCGGTGGTAGGTGGCGCTGACCCCGAACATGGCGACGATCGTGAATGTGTAGAGCAGCGTGGCGAGTCCGGCGCGGGTGCCTTCCAGCGCCCACGACACCGACACCAGGGCGGCGCCTGCGATGAAGGCGACGATGGCCGAGTAGAGATGAATCCACCCGCGGGCGCGCGGCCTGCCAAGGATTTGAGCGACGCCGTCGGCGAACGCCTCCGGTAGATCTTCCGCCTCTCGACGTGCGACGCCCGGCGGATCTGAGTCGGTCGTCTCGATCGAAGTGGCCATGTCGCCTCCGCTATCTGGCATGGGTGTACGCGAGCACCACAGTAGTCTTGGTCCTCGTGGAACTCATTCCCCCGCGACTCAAGGAACCGGCCTACCGGGTCTACGAGGCGCGGCTGCGTCACCAGTTGGCGCGATCCAAATCCCAACTGCCTAGGCACATCGCGGTCCTGTGCGACGGCAACCGGCGCTGGGCCCGTGACGAGGGTCACGAGGACGTGAGCTACGGCTATCGCATGGGCGCCGCGAAAATCGCCGAGATGCTCCGCTGGTGCCAGGAAGCCGGCGTCGAGATGGCGACGGTCTATCTGCTGTCGACCGAAAATCTGCAGCGCGACCCCGACGAGTTGGCCTCGCTCATCGACATCATCACCGACGTCGTCGAGGAGATCTGCGCGCCCATCAACCACTGGAGCGTCCGCACGGTCGGCGATCTCGAACTGCTCGGCCAAGAGTCGGCACGACGCCTGCGCGACGCCGTCGACGGCACCGCCCGTACGGCGTCGGGAGCCTTCCACGTCAACGTCGCAGTCGGATACGGCGGACGGCAGGAGATCGCCGACGCGGTGCGCGCCCTGCTGAGCAAGGAGCTCGCCAACGGGGCGACGGCCGAGCAGCTCATCGAATCGGTCACGGTCGACGCCATCTCCGAGAACCTCTACACGTCCGGTCAGCCCGACCCCGATCTGGTGATCAGGACTTCGGGCGAACAACGGCTCTCGGGATTCCTGCTATGGCAGAGCGCCTATTCGGAGATGTGGTTCACCGAAGCGCACTGGCCCGCGTTCCGGCACGTCGACTTCCTGCGCGCGCTGCGCGACTACACGCTTCGACACCGGCGCTACGGCCACTAGTGGTCGCGGTCGTAAGTTCGTCGGGGGGTTTAGCTAATTCTCATTCAATCTAAGGCGCCGCAGCTCACGGCACTGCCAGGATGTTGGTCATGACGGTGGTGCTGGTGCACGGTAACCCGGAGACGGACGCGGTCTGGGACCCCCTCGTGGAGGTACTCGGCCGGGATGACGTGGTCCGGCTCTCCCCGCCGGGTTTCGGTGCGCCCCTGCCGGACGGTTGGTCGGCCACCCACCTGGATTACCGGGACTGGCTGGAGGGCGAGCTGACACGGTTCGACGATCCGGTCGACCTGGTCGGGCACGACTGGGGCGGCGCCCACGTGATCAATGTGGTGATGCATCGCCCGGAGCTGGTGCGCAGCTGGGCCAGCGACATCATCGGGGTGTTCGACCCGGACTACGTCTGGCACGACCTGGCCCAGGTGTGGCAGACGCCCGGGGACGGCGAAGCGCTGGTCGAGACCATGATGGGCGGCACGCTGCAGGATCGGGCCGAACAGCTGGTCGGGCTCGGCGTGACACGCGAGGTCGCCACCAAGATGGCGGCCGGCCAGGGTCCTGAGATGGGCCGGGCGATCTTGCAGCTTTACCGTTCGGCGGCGCAGCCGGCCATCGCTGAAGCCGGCCAAGAGTTGGAGAAGGCCGCCGCGCGGCCGGGGTTGTCGATACTCGCCACCGAGGACCACTACGTCGGCTCGGACGAGATGCGTCGCCGGGCCGCCGCGCGCGCGGGAGCTCGCACCGAGGTGCTGGATGGGCTGGGTCACTGGTGGATGGTGCAGGACCCGTCGCGGGGCGCGGCCGCGCTGATCCGCTTCTGGGACTCGCTCGACTAGAAAGCCCGCGCCGGGCACTGCGTGCGGCTTCCGAGCTCAGCCGACGAGGCAGCCGATCCTGCACGACAGCGCCCAGCTCTTCATCGATTGACGCTCGGGCGCTCGGGTAGGCACTTAACTGCGAAAACTATCCGTGCGTGGACGAAAAATGGTGAATGATCGGTGTGGAATTGGTGCCGGGGGGTTAGGGGTGACTCGTGCCGAAGATCGGTGAGCATGCGGTGGTTCTCGGAGCAAGCATGGGCGGGCTGTTGGCCGCGAGGGTGCTGGCCGACTTCTACCAGACCGTCACGGTTGTAGAACGCGATGTGTTGCCCGACGACCCGGCGAACCGGCGGGGAGTACCACAGGGGCGCCACGTCCATGCCCTGCTGAGGCGCGGCGCGCAGATCCTGGATGAGCTATTCCCGGGATTTCTCGATGAGCTTGCCGCCGCTGGCGCACCCGTTTCGGGGGATGGGGATCTTGCTAAGGGGTATTTCTCCTTCAGCGGACACACGCTAGTCCGATCCGGCAAGGTACCGGATCCCGAAGCACTGGCGATGGTTCTTTCGAGCCGGCCGTTTCTGGAGTGCCATGTCCGGCGGCGGCTGCGCGCCATCGCGAACGTGACGGTCTTGGGCGGCCACGACCTGGTCGAGCTGACGGCGACAGCGGATCGGACCCGCGTCACCGGGGCTCGGGTGGTCAACCGCGACGGCGGCGACCGACGGACGCTGACGGCGGACCTGGTCATCGACGCGATGGGCCGCGGCGCCCACACCCCGGCCTTTCTGGAAAGCCTCGGCTACGGCCGCCCGGTCGAGGACCACATCGTCATGCACATGACCTACGTCAGCCAGCTGCTGCGGATACCTCCCGGCGCTCTGCAGGAGATGGTAGTCATCATTGGCTGCGCGCCGGGCCGGCCAACCGGGATGTTTCTGAGCGGCTACGAGGACGACACCTGGATGTTCACCGTCTTTGGGATGCTGGGACATGAGCCCACCGGTGACCGCGCCGGCATGATCTCATTTGCCGAGGAATACGCCCCCGCCCACATTCTGGCGGCCGTACGCGCCGCCGAACCCCTTGGGGACGTGGCGCGTCACCGCATGCCGTCCAGCCAGTGGCGGCGCTACGACAAGATGCGGCGATTTCCCGACGGTCTGCTGGCGGTCGGCGACGCAATCTGCAGCTTCAACCCGGTCTATGGCCAAGGAATGACGGTCTCTGCGCTGGACGCTGTAGCCCTTCGCAACTGTCTGCGTCGCGGCGGTCACCACCTGCCTCGGCGATACTTCCGCGCCGCCGCGAAGCAAATCGGTGTGGCCTGGCAGATGGCGGCCGGCGCTGACCTGGCTTTTGCCGAGGTGCAAGGGCGCCGGGGGCCGGCGATGCTGTTGATGAACCGGTTTGCGGACTGGGCGCTGACGGCTTGCGAATCCGATCCGATCACCCTCGAACGGTTCTTCAAGGTCAACAGCCTGGTCGACCCCCCGGTTCGCCTGCTGCACCCGTCCTTCGTATTCCGCGCCGCGACGGTCAACCTGAGCCGTCGCCGGCGCCGTCAACCAGCCGCGGTGGCGAGCGCAACGACTCGGTGACGGCGCAAGAGATTTCTTCCGACAAACCAGCTCAACAGGTTGTTGCGCAGACTGCCGGCAGTGCCGCGGATAGATTGGCGTACAACGAGGTTTGCTTCGAAGCGCCGAACCTGGTTGGTGACGGCCAGGAGAATCGGGCCCTCAATGCGGCGATGGTGACGTCGCGGCTTGGAGCCGTTTGGCGATGATTTCCTGGTCGTATAGCCATCCGTTGATTGGCTGTGTCAAGGTAAATCCGCCCAGAGAAATTTGGCCCCGGTGTCGATGTGCCACTGAGGTTCTTGGGGGTGTGCCGCGAGGTGATGCCTGCAGCCAGCCGATGAGGTAACGCGCGTATTCGACGCTAACGCGAAATCCACATGCGCTATTGCGCGGACGGGTAGACATCCGGTGTCGCTGGCTGTCGACCCTCTGTCGGGCACTGTTTACACGGCCAACAACGGGGACCAGTCCCTATCGATCATCCCCCGTGCTTAGTTTAGGTCCAGGCGGTGGGGTCTGCGAGGTAGAGGCCGCAGGCGGTGTCGAGAGCGGCTTCGGCGGGGCCGCCCATGAATCCGGTGGGTAGGTAGGAGTCTTCGTAGTCGTCGTGGCTGGCTCGGTACATCGCAAAGCCCCAGTCTCGTGCTGAACCGCCGTAGCGCAGTCGGCATAGCCGCAGTACCTCCCCGTCGGCCAGGATGCCGTCGACATAGGCGAAACCGGCGCGGTAACGCAGCCGTATTTCGCGCAGCTGCGGCCAGCGCTGGCGGGAACGCTCGGTGAGCCGTTGATGCAAGGAGGCCTTGGTCGAGTCTGGGATCTTCGGCATTTGCCCATGGTGGCGCACCCTGTTGGAGGCGGTGTCAGTGGTCACGGCGTGTCGCATCCGTGTTGAGAACGGGTGCGGAGGACAACGGGTGAATGACACTGAGCAGTCCGTACGTCATCACGTTGACCCTGCTGGATGAGTTTGTTCTGCGTGCTCGGGCCCGGTCATCGATCGCGGCGCATCGCGACGTGATTCGCGCACGGATCGTGCTCGGTGCGGCCGAGGGTGCGGCGAACACCGTGATCGCCGCGCAGGTGGGCGTGCATGTGGACACCGTCCGTAAGTGGCGGCGCCGGTTCGCAACTGCGGGCCTGCCCGGGCTCGAAGATCGACCGCGCAGCGGGCGCCGCCGTGCATTCACACCCGTACAGGTCGCCGAGGTCAAAGCGCTGGCCTGCACGCTGCCCGCCGAGACCGGTCAGCCGTTGTCGCGGTGGTCGAGCACCGAGTTGGCCGCCGAGGTGATCACCCGTGGGATCGCCGAGACGATCTCGGCGGCCACCGTGCGCCGTTGGCTGGCCGCCGATGCGATCAAGCCCTGGCAGCACCGGTCCTGGATCTTCCCCCGCGACCCCGACTTTCCGACGAAGGCCGCCCGGGTGCTCGACCTGTATGCCCGGCGGTGGCAGGGTCAACTCCTGGGTCCCGATGACTACGTGATCAGTGCCGATGAGAAATCGCAGCTGCAAGCCCTGCACCGGCGCCACCGGGGACAACCGCCCGCACCAGGGCGTACCCGGCGTGTGGAATTCGAATACCGCCGCGGTGGCACCCTGGCCTACTTCGCCGCCTACGACGTCCACCACGCCCGGGTGCTCGGCCAGATCGCCCCCAAGACCGGCATCGAACCCTTCGAGCAGCTGGTAGCCCACGTCATGACGACCGAACCCTATGCCTCGGCCCGACGGGTGTTCTAGGTCGTCGACAACGGCTCGTCGCACAACGGGGCGCGCTCGATCGAACGCATGCAGACAGCATGGCCGACCGCGACCCTGGTACACCTACCGATACACGCATCCTGGCTCAACCAGGTGGAGATCTACTTCTCGATCCTGCAGCGAAAAGCCATCAACCCCAACGACTTCGCCAACCTGAACCAACTCTCCGAACGCATCATCGGCTTCCAGGACCGCTACAACACCACCGCAACACCATTCGACTGGACCTACACCCGAGACGACCTCAACGCCTTCCTGAACCGCCTCGACCTCAACGACACCCGCCCTCACGCCGCATGACCCCCGACGAACTTACGACCGCGGCCACTAGTCGCATGGAAGACTGAACAGGTGGCTGCGATGTCCGCAGTGGTGTTCGCCTTGAGCTGGTGGCTCGGGCTGTATCTGTTGGCCCGCGATCCCCGCAAACCCGTGTTGTTCCTTGCCGCGATCGGACTGACCAGTTTCGCCATCGTGGTGGCGCTGGACGCCATTCGCCACCTGGCCACGTCCCTCACCGACGTGCTCAGCCACGTCGAGGTGTACCTCGTCGTCGCGCCGGGGGTGGCGTGGTTCGCGGTGCTGCTGGAACTCTCGCGGCCAGGCGATACGTGGCGCAGCCGGGCGGGCGAGCTGTTGATGGTCGCGGCCGTCGCCGCCCTTGCCCTTGGGGGCGCCGCCATGGCGGGCTCGGTCGAGGGCCCGCTGCGCGCCGGGCACTGGGTGATGTTCGCCGTGATCTCGCTGGCCACCCTCGGTGCCATGGTCAAGGCGCTGACAAGCGGCCGCAGGCCACGCTCGGTGACCGGCGTCGCCGTGGTCGCCACCCTGTTCTTCGCGCTGAGCAACGCCATCCTGGTGATCCCGCTGGGTCTGGTGCCGAGCTGGCTCGCCTTGGCGTCCACCGGCGTCGACGTGCTGCTGCTGGGTGTGGCCGTTGCGCTATGGGATTCGTTCGACGAAGGTCAGGCGCTGCGAGCCGACATGCTGCGATCGTTCACCGCCAGCGTCGTCGTAGCCGTCCTGTTCGGCGGTCAGGTGCTCGTCGGGATGGCGGTGACCAACGAACACGCCGCGCTGTCGGTGCTGCTGTTCACCAGCATCGCCATCGCGATCGGGATCAACGTCATGGCGGACCCGTTGGCGGGGGTGTTGGACCGGCTCGCGTTCTCCAGATCGCCCACCCTGCGGGCCGACCGCGCGACATTGCGTCGCACCGAAGCCGCACTGCCGTTGCGGTCGGACAACCCCCTCGACGACGTCGACGACGAGACGTTCGTCCGGCTGACGCGCCGGGCGCTCGGGCATTACGGGGATCTGTCCAAACTCGTTGCCAGCCCGCTGACGGCGCTGCCGATCGTCGACGAGCGACTGGCCCGCCGCGGAGCGCCCGATCAGCCTCTGGAACGGGCCAATGAGCTCAGGGCATTGCTCGCCGACCGCATCGCGGCGTTGAAGCCACGCGACGGCGGGGACTTCGGCATCACCGAGCAGTGGCGCCACTACAACTCGCTGTACTTCCCCTACGTCGTCGGGGTGCGGGCGTACGCGCAGAACGCGACGGCCGCGGGACTCGATCCCGTCGCCAAGCAGGCATGGCAGTGGTTCGTCACCGAGGTGCCTCAGCGCTCGCTGCACAACTGGCAGAACGCGGCTGCTCGCGTCATCGCCGCCGACCTGCGGGGCACGCCGGTGACGGCGGCCCACCAACCCTCCTGAGCTGCCGCTGGCAGCGATTGGCAGCGTTCGGCGTCGATCTGGCAGTGCTTCCCGAGCATCGTCGGTGGTGTTCGACCAACGACCTCAACGCCGAGGAGTCCGCCATGACCGCCACGATCATCACCCGTCCGCTGTCCGACAGTTCGGACTCGCTGCTGCGCTTCGCGATGCGCGTCGACGCCACGATCTCGGCCCTGCTCGGGTTGCTGGTCGTGCTGGCTGCCGAACCGCTGGGACGACTGACGGGGCTGAGCCCGACCACGGAATGGATCGTCGGGGCGAGCTTCATCGCCATCAGCGCCGCGGTGTACTGCCTGGCATCGCTGCCGAACATCCGCCTCGCTGGAACCGCCTTGATGCTTGGCAACCTCGCGTTCACGGTGGTGCTGGTGGGGACGGTGCTGGCCGGGTGGCTGCCGTTGACAGAGTTCGGCGTGATGATGACCCTCGCGACCGGGCTCTACACCCTGGCCATCGCCTACGTGCAGTACCTCGGAGTGCGCCGCCTGGCGTGGCTCCCACCGATCCGGTGCGCGGCCGCCCGTCGCAAGAGGTTACGGCGTGCGGCCCGCACCGGCCCTTCGAAAACCCCACCAGGAAGGAAAGATTCATGACCACTGTCACCGCCCCCACCGCCACCAAGGACGCATTCCTGCGATTCGCCATGCGACTCGACGCCGTGGTCAGCGGCCTCACAGGCATCGTCGCGCTCGCGATCGCACCGCGGCTCGCAGAGATGTCGGGGACGACGCGAGCACTGGAGTATTCGATGGGCACCATGTTCGTCGTCTACGGCATCGCCGTGTTCGCACTGTCGCGGATGGCGCACGTCCGTACGGCCGGTGTCGTCGTCGTCGTTGGCAACGTCGTCTTCACGGTCGCGGCGGTCGCCGTGGTCCTCGCCGGGGTCTGGCCGCTCACGACCGTGGGCATCGTGCTGACGCTGGGTAGCGGCGCCTTCACGCTGGTGATGGCCGACCTGCAGTACCTCGGCCTGCGGCGTATGCGGGTCTAGGTCGAACAGACGCAAATGTCCCCGACACGCGGCGTGTTCGGGGACGTTTGCGTCTGCTCGCTAAAGGAACTACCTAGAGCTTGCGGAGGCGGAGCCGGTTGATGGCGTGGTCGGCGTCCTTGCGCAACACCAGGGTGGCGCGCGGACGCGTCGGCAGAATGTTGTCGATCAGGTTGGGCCGGTTGATCGAATGCCAGATGTCGCGGGCCGCGAACCCCGCCTGCTCGTCGGTCAGCGTCGAGTAGTGGTGGAAGTGCGACTGCGGGTCGGCGAATGCGCCGACCCGCATCGCCAGGAAACGCGAGACGTACCAGCCCTCGATGTCCTCGATGCGGGCGTCGACGTAGACCGAGAAGTCGAAGAGGTCGGACACCATCAGCGCCGGGCCGGTCTGCAGCACGTTGAGGCCCTCGAGGATCAGGATGTCCGGGTGCTTGATCACCATCTTCTCGCCGGGGACGATGTCGTACAACAGATGCGAGTACACCGGCGCGCACACCTGATCTGACCCCGACTTCACGGCCGTCACGAACCGCATCAGCCCGCGGCGGTCGTAACTCTCCGGAAAACCCTTGCGATGCATCAGGTTTCGCCGCAGCAGCTCGGCGTTCGGGTAGAGGAAGCCGTCCGTGGTGACGAGGTCGACGCGGGGATGGTGCTCCCAGCGCGCCAGCAGGGCCTGCAGTACGCGGGCGGTGGTGGACTTCCCGACCGCCACGCTGCCCGCCACGCCGATCACGAACGGCACCGGACGGTCGGGGTTCTGGTGCGGCTCGCCGAGGAATTCGGCGGTGGTGGCAAACAGTCGCTGGCGCGCGGCGACCTGCAGGTGGATCAACCGAGCCAGCGGCAGATAGACCTCTTCGACCTCCAGGAGGTCCAGCTGCTCGCCGAGGCCGCGCAGACCCAGGAGCTCGTCCTCGGTCAGCTTCAACGGAGTCGACATACGCAGTGAGCGCCACTGACTCCGGTCGAACTCGACGTATGGACTCGGCTCGCTCGTCCGCGCCATGCAGTCAGTCTTGCACTTACGGTTGATGGCATGGCTCACGGGATGGACTCAAGCACCGCGATTCGCGAGTATTTGCTCCTTGGTCTGAGGTTCGATCGGGTCGAGGAGGGGTACGTCGACTCCTTCACCGGCGATCCGGCGTTGCGTGCCGTCGTCGCGGCCGAGCCGCCCCCGGACCCGGCCGACCTCGCGCGCCAGGCGGAGCGGCTGATCGCCGAACTGCCCGGCGTCGACGGACTCGACCCCCAGCGATCGGACTACGTCGAGGCGCACCTGCGGGCGCTGGCGTGTGCGGGCCGCAAGTTCGCGGGTGAGGACGTCGGCTTCGTCACCGAGGTGCACGACTACTTCGACGTCGACATCGTCAAGGGTGATCCCGACACGTACCGCGAGGCGCATCGCAAGCTCGACGAGGCGCTCGGCGGCACGGGCAGCCTCGCCGACCGGATGCAGGCCTACCGCATGGGCGAGGAGATACCGCCGGAGCGCCTCGAGGAGTGCATCCACGCGTTCTCCAGCGCGCTGCGCGACCGGGTCCGCGCCGACTTCCCGCTGCCGGACTCCGAGACCATCGTCTACGAGATCGTCACCGACAAGCCGTGGTCGGGCTTCAACTACTACGAGGGCGACTTTCGGTCCACGGTGGCCGTCAACGCCGACCTCAAGCAGCAGATGTCGGGTCTGCCGAGGCTGGTCGCCCACGAGTCGTACCCCGGTCACCACACCGAGCACTGCCGCAAGGAGGCCGGGCTCGTGGAACGTGACGGCCAGACCGAGCAGACGATCTTCCTAGTGAACACCCCACAGTGTCTGATGGCCGAGGGTCTGGCCGATCTGGCGCTGTACGCCGCGATCGGCCCCGACTGGGGCGCCTGGGCGGCCGAGATCTACGCCGACCTGGGCCTGCGGTTCGACGGGGAACGCGCCGTGGCCGTCTCTCAGGCCGCGGCGGCATTGGCCCACGTCCGGCAGGACGCCGCGCTGATGCTGCACGACGAGCATCGCGACGTCGACGACGTCGTCGCGTTCCTTCAGCGGTGGCAACTCACCAGCGAGGCGCGGGCCCGTCAGTCGCTGCGATTCCTGTCGTCGCCGCTGTGGCGGGCCTACACCAGTACCTACGTCGAGGGCTACCGGCTGCTGCGCGGCTGGCTGGATGCGCGGCCCGCCGAGGTCTCACTGACCGAGCGGTTCGGACGGCTGCTCGACGAGCCGCTGGTGCCGTCCGCCCTGCGGGCCGGTTGAGCGACCGGACCGGCCACACCTGCACCGAGTTTCGCCGACTTCTGCGCCAGGGTCGTGATCTTGCGCCTTGACCACGACCATGTCGCAGAAGTCGGCGCCTTCCGTCCCGACTACGCTGGTCGCATGACTGCTGACTCCGTGACAAGCCCTACTCCAGCGCTGGGCGCCGAGTACGCCGAGACCGCGAGCGCCGCCTATGCCGCCGCCTTGAAGGTCATCGAATCCGTTGAACCGCGCATCGCCGACGCGACGCGCAAAGAGCTTGCCGACCAGCGGGATTCGCTCAAGCTGATCGCCAGCGAGAACTACGCGTCACCCGCCGTGCTGCTGACGATGGGGACGTGGTTCTCCGACAAGTACGCCGAGGGCACCATCGGCCACCGCTTCTACGCCGCGTGCCAGAACGTCGACACCGTCGAGTCGCTCGCCGCCGAGCACGCCCGCGAGCTGTTCGGCGCCCCGTATGCCTACGCGCAGCCGCACTCCGGCATCGACGCCAACCTCGTCGCGTTCTGGGCGATCCTCGCCACCCGCATCGAAGCGCCGGAGCTGGCGGAGCTCGGCGCCAAGAACGTCAACGACCTTTCGGAGGCGGACTGGGAGAGGCTGCGCGCCAAGCTCGGCAACCAGCGGTTGATGGGCATGTCGCTCGACGCGGGCGGCCACCTCACGCACGGCTTCCGGCCCAACATTTCCGGCAAGATGTTCCACCAGCGCAGCTACGGCACCGACCCCGAGACAGGCCTGCTCGACTACGCCAAGGTCGCCGCTGCCGCGCGCGAGTTCAAGCCGCTGGTGCTGGTCGCCGGTTACTCCGCGTACCCGCGGCGGGTGAACTTCGCCAAGATGCGCGAGATCGCCGACGAGGTCGGCGCCACCTTCATGGTCGACATGGCCCACTTCGCCGGTCTCGTCGCGGGCAAGGTGTTCACCGGGGACGAGGATCCGGTGCCCCACGCCCACGTCACGACCACCACGACGCACAAGTCGCTCCGCGGTCCGCGCGGCGGCCTGGTGCTGGCTACCGAGGAGTACTCCGACGCCGTCGACAAAGGGTGCCCGATGGTGCTCGGCGGCCCGATGGCACACGTCATGGCGGCCAAGGCGGTCGCGTTCGCCGAGGCGCGCCAGCCGTCGTTCCAGGAATACGCGCAGCGCATCGCCGACAACGCCAAGGCGCTCGCCGACGGCCTTCTCAAGCGCGGCGCACGACTGGTCACCGGTGGCACCGACAACCACATCGTGCTGCTCGACGTGACGTCGTTCGGGCTCACGGGACGCCAGGCCGAGTCGGCGCTGCTGGACGCCGGCGTCGTCACCAACCGCAACTCGATTCCGGCCGACCCCAACGGGGCGTGGTACACGAGCGGCATCCGGTTCGGCACTCCGGCCCTGACCTCGCGCGGCTTTGGCGCCGACGACTTCGACCGCGTGGCCGAGTTGGTCGTCGAGGTGCTGAGGAACGCCAGTCCAGTTGGGGGCCCGGGAGCGCCTTCGAAGGCCAAGTACGTCTTGGCCGACGGCACCGCCGACCGCGTGCACGCGGCTGCGTCCGAGCTACTCGCCGCCAACCCGCTGTATCCAGGCCTGACCTTGTAATCAGTGACACGCCGCACCCGATTTCAAGGAATGTGTGTCCACGGGTTACAGTTAGTTTCATGGCAGACAAGCCCGTAGCCAACGCGCTGACCCTGGAACTGCACCCGGTCGTCGAGGAGAACCTGTCGCGCCACATCGCGACCGAGGAACTCTGGTACGCGCACGATTACGTGCCCTTCGACCAGGGCGAGAACTTCGCGTTCCTCGGTGGCAAGGACTGGGATGAGTCGTCGGTGACGCTCCCCAAGCATGTCACCGACGCGCTGGAGATCCTGCTCATCGTCAAGGACAACCTCGCCGGCTATCACCGCGAATTGGTCGAGCATTTCATCCTCGACGACAAGTGGGGCCGCTGGCTGGGCAGGTGGACCGCCGAGGAGCACCTGCACGCCATCACGCTGCGCAACTACCTGGTGGTCACCCGCGAGATCGACCCCAGCGCCAACGAGGACGTCCGCGTCGAACACGTGATGAAGGGTTACCGCGCCGACTCGTTCAGCCAGATCGAGACGCTGGCCTTCATGGCGATGCTCGAACGGGCACACGCGGTGTTCGCTCGCAACCTGCAGGCGCAGATCACCGAACCCGTGTTGCAGAACATGGTCGGCCGGATCGCCAAGGACGAGGAACGCCACGAGGAGTTCTTCGCCAACCTCGTCACGCACTGCCTGACCACCCAGCGGGACGAAACGATCGCTGCGATCGCCAGCCGCGCCGCCGCCTTGGAGCCCATCGGCGCGGACATCGACGCCTATCAGGACAAGGTTCGCGTCGTGGCCGAGGCGGGCATCTTCGACGACGCCGCTCTGCGTCAGGCAATCTCGGATCGCGTCACCGCGTGGGGTGTCGCGGACGCTCCCGTACTGGCGAAGTTCGTCGCCCAGTAGTTAACCGAGTGGTCACCTTTCGGCCACGGCGCGCCTGCGCGGCGCAATCCTCGCGACGAGGGTAGCGTCAATCTCGATGGCCGACATGCTCTGCTATCCGGGCGGTATCCGTCGTTTCGACGAAGACGGGACCGGCCCCGGTCCTGGTACCGCGGTATCCGCGAGGGAGTTCGTGCGGTGCCGCACGGGCCTAGGAGCGCCACGTGACTGATTCGTCCGTTCGGACCTATGTGCTCGACACCTCCGTTCTGCTGTCCGATCCCTGGGCGTGCAACCGCTTCGCCGAACATGAAGTGGTCGTCCCGCTCGTGGTCATCAGCGAACTGGAGGCCAAACGCCACCACCACGAGCTGGGTTGGTTCGCGCGGCAGGCACTACGGATGTTCGACGATCTGCGACTCGAACACGGACGTCTCGATCAGCCCATTCCCATTGGCACTCAAGGCGGCACGCTGCACATCGAGCTCAACCACAGCGATCCGACGGTGCTTCCCGCCGGCTTCCGCACCGACACCAACGACGCGCGGATCCTCACCTGCGCCGCCAACCTCGCCGCCGAGGGCAAGCTCGTCACCCTGGTCAGCAAGGACATCCCGCTGCGCGTCAAGGCGGGCGCGGTCGGGCTGCCCGCCGACGAATACCACGCCCAGGACGTCGTGACGTCGGGCTGGACGGGCATGGCCGAGGTCGACGTGGCCGCCGACGAGATCGACGCGCTGTTCGCCGACGGCGAGATCGACCTGGAAGAGGCTCGAAACCTGCCCTGCCACACGGGCGTTCGACTGTTGGGTGGCAACTCGCACGCCCTGGGTCGCGTCAACGCGGAGAAGCGCGTCCAGTTGGTCCGCGGTGACCGCGAGGTGTTCGGCCTGCGCGGGCGTTCGGCCGAACAGCGCGTCGCGCTGGATCTGCTGCTCGACGAGTCGGTCGGCATCGTCTCGCTCGGCGGCAAGGCGGGCACCGGCAAGTCCGCGCTCGCGCTGTGTGCGGGCCTGGAGGCCGTGCTGGAGCGCCGCACGCAGCGCAAGGTCGTCGTCTTCCGGCCGCTGTACGCCGTCGGCGGCCAGGATCTCGGCTACCTGCCGGGCAGCGAGAGCGAGAAGATGGGCCCGTGGGCGCAGGCCGTCTTCGACACCCTGGAGGGGCTCGCCAGCCCCGCCGTGCTCGAGGAGGTCCACGCCCGCGGCATGCTCGAGGTGCTGCCGCTGACCCACATCCGCGGTCGCTCGCTGCACGATTCGTTCGTGATCGTCGACGAGGCGCAGTCGCTGGAACGCAACGTCCTGCTTACCGTGCTGTCCCGGCTCGGCGCCGGCTCGCGGGTGGTGCTCACCCACGACGTCGCTCAGCGCGACAACCTGCGGGTGGGCAGGCACGACGGTGTCGCGGCCGTCATCGAGAAGCTGAAGGGCCATCCGCTGTTCGCCCACATCACGCTGCTGCGGAGTGAGCGGTCGCCGATCGCCGCGCTGGTGACCGAGATGCTGGAGGAGTTCAGCCCGGGCGCCCTTCCCTGATCCGGCTCGGCTCTGCGGCCATGGCGTCCTCTACTCGCACTTCGTCGCCATGGACGCAGAGCCAGGCTTGGTCGGTAGGCTGCCACCGTGCGTAAGCGGCCCGACTCGTCCTGGACGTACTGGCGCGTCGTCATCGGCGTCTGCGCAGGCGTCGCGATCGTCATCGTCGGCGGCTTGACCGGACACGTGCGGATCGCCACCCCCGCCGAAGCGGCCGAAGAGGTCGACTGCTCGGTGGTCAAGTGCGTCGCGCTGACCTTCGACGACGGTCCGAGCCCGTACACCGACCGGTTGCTGCGGATCCTTCAGGACAACGACGCCAAGGCGACGTTCTTCGAGATCGGCAACAAGGTGGCCGCCAACCCCGAGGGCGCCAAGCGCGTCGTCGAGGCGGGCATGGAGTTGGGCAGCCACACCTGGGAACACCCCAACATGACGACGATCCCGCCCGCGGACATCCCCGGGCAGTTCAGCAAGGCCAACGATGCGATCGAGGCGGCGACGGGCCAGCGCCCCAAGCTGGTTCGCACGGCGGGCGGCCTCATCGACGATCAGGTGCTGGCCGAGGCGGGCAAGCAGGGCCTGGCCGACGTCAACTGGGACGTCATCCCGTTCGACTGGGCCAACGACGCCAACACGGGTGCCACCCGCTACATGCTGATGACCCAGATCAAGCCGAACTCCGTGGTGTTGTTCCACGACTCGTATTCGTCGACCGTCGACCTGATCGAGCAGTTCCTCCCGGTACTCAAGGCCAACGGCTACCACATGGTGACCGTCACGCAGATGCTCGGCCCGCGGGCGCCGGGCACCACCTACGGCAGCCGCGACAACGGCCCGCCCGCCAACGAACTCGTCGACATCCCACCCGGCGACATCCCGTCGCTGCCGAACACTCCGTCGCCCCCACCGATGCCCAACTTCCCGATCACCGACATCCCCAACCAGAACTCCGGTGGTCCAAACAATGGGGCGTGACGTCACGTCATGACGACGGACACCGCGTTCGTCCTGACGCTGTTGGTGCTCTGCTACGCGGTCGTCTCGGGACTGGTCAAGCGGTGGTACCTGGCGCCCGCGCTCATCTTCGTCCTGCTCGGAATGATGTTGGGACCATTCGGCTTCAACGTGCTCGAGGGCGATCCAGACACCTCGACGTTCACGGTTCTGGCTCAGCTCGCGTTGACGGTGATCCTGTTCAACCAGGCGGCCGACCTCGACCTGTCGGCGGTGGTGCGTCGCGGCGAAGTGACGTTCCGGCTGTTGGTGATCGGCATACCGCTGGCCATCGCGCTGGGCGTGCTGACTGCCCTCCTGTTGTTCCCCGTGATGCCGCTGTGGGAGGCGGTGTGCCTCGCGGCGATCGTCGCGCCCACCGAGGTGGCGCTCATCGACGCACTTCTGGAGAACGATCGCATCCCCGAACGTATTCGTCATGCGCTGTCCGCCGAGAGCGGCTTCTACGACGGCTTCGCCCTGGCGGCCTTGCTCGCGGCGCTGGCGCTGGCGTCCGAACGCATCGACTCCGAGCTGAACTGGGGCTGGTTCCTCGTCCGCACCGAACTGGTGTCGGTGGTCGTCGGCCTCCTCGTCGGGGCGGGCGGCGGTTGGGTGATCGACAGGTCGCGCAAACGTGGATGGATGAGCGACACCTGGGCGCAGCTCGCGACGCTGGCCGTCGCGCTGGTGTGCTTCCAGGTGGGAGAGATGTTGCACGGCAGCGGTTTCGTCGCCGCCTTCGCCGGCGGTGTCGCGTTCGCGTTCGCCGCCCACCGTGCGGGTTCGAGCCCCGACACCCACGTGTCCGATGCAGCCGGGCAGCTCCTCGAGCTGATGGTGTTCGCGATGTTCGGCGCGTACGCGGTGGTCGTCGGCTGGCGCGACGCGAGCTGGCGCGTCGTGGTGTTCGCCATCGTTGCCCTGTTCCTGGTGCGTCTCGTCGCGGTGTCCTCGGCACTCATCCGCAGCGACATGCCGATGCGCGAGCGGCTGTTCATCGGATGGTTCGGGCCGCGCGGCATCGGCACCCTGGTCCTGGGCCTGCTCGTCGTCGAGCGCGGCCAGATCGAGCAGGAGCCGCTGATCATCCAGGTGGTCGCCGTGACCGTCTCGCTGAGCCTGGTGGTACACAGCCTCACGGCGTGGCCGGGAATCCGCTGGCTCGTCACCACCCCGGAGAGGGCCTAGTGACCAGTCAGATGCGATCGCGCCGTCTGATCTCATTCGGTTGACTAGTGCGGCGTCGCCTGAGATTGTCCGGGTACTTCCACCCGTGTCGAGCGCCATCCTGGCGAGGCGCGCCTCGATCCCTACAGCGTGCATGCTCCGGCAATCGCCGCGCGCCGACTCGTGCGGAACTGACTGAATACTCCGATTCACCTGTCGATACCTCGTGCAGCGGCCGATGATGTATGTGGGTCGGCGCGAACTGCGGGAGACGTGGCTGTTTCGGATGGTCACCGTGGAGGGGAATCGACATGAGCTTCTTGTCCGTTGGCCGACACTAAATGATGGTGGTGCGCAGGCTTGGGGCGGCTGCAGCTGCGCTCGCGCTGGTAGCAGGCGCAACGGTCGTGATTGCACCGGCCGTCATCGCGAAGCCTGAACAGGTCGGCTTGACTTCCTGGCTGCCGCTCTTTCAGGGGCGGCCCGACGCTGACCACGACGGGTTGTACGACGATGACGAGACCGACGTCTACGGAACGAATCCGCATAACCCCGATACCGATGGCGACGGTTCCGACGACGGACAAGAAGTTTACGACGGCACCGATCCGTTGACCCCAGATCAGGGGACGACAGCATGCCCCGACGGCAACACTGTCCCGCAAGGTCAGTTCTGCCCGACGCCGACGCCGACGAAGTGTCCTGACGGGACGGTCGTTCCGCAGGGTCAGTTCTGCCCGACGCCGACGCCGATGAAGTGTCCTGACGGGACGGTGGTTCCGCAAGGTCAGTTCTGCCCGACGCCCGTGCCATGTCCGCCGAATCAAAATCGCGTCGAGGGTGCCTGCCGCTCCGCCATCTCGAGTGGGCCGATCAGGCTTCCGAGCTCCACTTTGGAGCGTGGGAACCAGGCTACCGACCAGAGCGCCGGAGCCAGCCTGTGACCGCGGGTTCACCAATTACGTGAACTAAGGCGCCAGATGTGATCCGGGGGACACGCCCTCGACGATGACTCTGCGGTGCGCGAAGCGCCAGCCGCCGTCGTTTCCATCAAACGCTGGGACGACGACGTCGCGGTAGGTGCCCCAGTGGTCCAGTCCGCGGGTGCCGATGAACTGGAAGCACGAGTAGGCCTTCGCGCTGCCGTCTGGTTGTGCCTCGACGTAGATCGAGCTCAGGTGATGACGGGCGGGCAGGAAGTCGGCGTCGACGAATCGTCCACTGGTGTGACGGAACAACGCGAGGACGCCGTCGACGCCGGTATGCCGGTCGACACCGATCTCGAGGACGCCATCGGGTGCGAACAGCTGTGCAGGCCGCTTTGCCTTGCCCGTGTCTGCGAGGTACTGGTAGGTGGTCAGCAGGTGTGTGACGCCGACGCGGATCAGCAGGTCGTCAGTCACCGTCTTTGACTTTGGCCATCTTCAGCACGTCCAGCCGCTTGTCGAGTTCTTCCTCCGACAGCTTGTCGCCGATCAGGCCGCGATCGATCACGGTCTGCCGAATCGTCTTGCGCTCCTTGAGTGCTTCCTTGGCGACCTTCGCGGCCTCCTCGTAGCCGATCGCCGAGTTGAGCGGCGTCACGATCGACGGCGACGACTCGGCCAGATCGCGCAGGTGCTGCTCGTTGGCGATCAGGCCGTCGATGCACCTCTCGGCGAACAACTTCGAGACGTTGGACAGCAGCATGAAGGACTCGAGCACGTTGCGCGCCATCATCGGGATGTAGACGTTCAGCTCGAAGGCCCCCGACAGGCCACCAACGGTGACGGCGGCGTCGTTGCCGATCACCTGCGCGGCGACCTGCGTAACTGCCTCGGGCAGAACGGGGTTGACCTTGCCCGGCATGATCGAGCTGCCCGGCTGCAGATCTGGCAGCTTCAGCTCGCCGAGACCGGTGAGGGGCCCGGAGCCCATCCAGCGCACGTCGTTGGCGATCTTGGTGAGCGACACGGCGATCGTCTTGAGTGCACCGGACGCCTCGACGAGACCATCCCGCGCGGCCTGCGCCTCGAATGAGTCCACGGCCGTGCGCAATTCGGCGATCCCCGTCTGGTCGGCGAGGACGTCGACGACCTTCGCGCCGAACCCGTCGGGTGCGTTGAGACCGGTACCGACGGCTGTGCCGCCGATGGCCAACTCGCCGAGGCGGGGAAGTGTCGCCTTGACGCGCTCGATGCCTGCCTCGATCTGTCGGGCGTAGCCGCCGAACTCCTGTCCCAGCGTCACCGGCACTGCGTCCATCAGGTGCGTACGACCGGACTTGACCACGGTGCGCCACTGCCTGGCCTTGTTGCCGAGTGACTCGTGCAGTACCTCGAGGGCCGGAATCAGTTGCCGCACAGCAGCTTCCGTTGCGGCGATGTGAGTGGCCGTGGGGAAGGTGTCATTGGAGCTCTGCGACATGTTGACGTCGTCGTTGGGGTGGACCGTCACACCGTTGACAGCGGCGATGCCCGCGATCACCTCGTTGGCGTTCATGTTCGAGCTGGTGCCCGAACCCGTCTGGAAGACGTCGATGGGGAACTGGTCGTCGTGCTGTCCGTCGGCGATCTCACTGGCCGCGGCGATGATTGCGTCGGCCTTCTCCGGCGCCAGCAGGCCGAGGTCCTTGTTCACCTGTGCGCAGGCACCCTTCAGCAGGCCGAGCGCGCGGATCTGGGTGCGCTCGAGGCCGCGGCCCGAGATCGGGAAGTTCTCGACGGCCCGCTGGGTCTGCGCACGCCAGAGCGCGGCGATGGGCACGCGCACTTCCCCCATGGTGTCGTGCTCGATGCGGTACTCGGCGTCGGCTGTCTTATCGACTGCGCTGTCGGCGGACATCTGCTCCCTGTTCGTCGGTGATGTGAGGGTGAAGCGGTGTTACGGCAGTGGGTACGCGGCGGTCTTGTCGCCCGTGAAGTCGACCGCCGAGTACTCGTTGAGCTTGGACAGCCGGTGATAGGCCTCGATCATGCGGACCGTTCCGGACTTGCTGCGCATGACGATCGACTGCGTGGTGCATCCGCCGCCGAAGTAGCGAACGCCCTGCAGCAGGTCGCCGTCGGTGACGCCGGTGGCGGAGAAGAAGACGTTCTCGCCGGACACCAGGTCCTCGGTGTGCAACACCTTGTCGAGGTCGTGACCGGCGTCGAGCGCCTTCTGACGTTCGGCGTCGTCCGTGGGCGCGAGCACGGCCTGGATGGCGCCGCCCATGCAGCGGATCGCCGCCGCGGTGATGATGCCCTCCGGGGTGCCGCCGATACCTGCAAGCATGTCGGTGCCAGAGCCGGGCCGGCACGCCGCGATGGCGCCTGCCACGTCGCCGTCGGAGATCAACCGGATCCGGGCGCCCGCGTCGCGCACGTCGGCCACCAGCCGGTCGTGGCGCGGTCGGTCCAGCACGCAGACGGTGATGTCGGCGACCGTCGACTTGCGGACCTTGGCTACGCGGCGGATGTTCTCACCGATCGGCGCGGTGATGTCGATGACGTCGACGGCGTCCGGCCCGACGGCGATCTTGTTCATGTAGAACACCGCCGACGGATCGAACATGGCGCCACGTTCGGCGACCGCGAGCACCGCGATGGCGTTGGGCATGCCCTTGCTCATTAGCGAGGTGCCGTCGACCGGATCGACGGCGAAGTCGCAGTCCGGCCCGTCGCCGTTGCCGACCTCTTCGCCGTTGTAGAGCATCGGCGCGTTGTCCTTCTCGCCCTCTCCGATGACCACGACGCCGCGCATCGAGACCGAGTTCACCAGCTCGCGCATGGCGTCGACGGCCGCACCGTCGCCGCCCTCTTTGTCGCCGCGTCCCACCCAGCGGCCCGCCGCCATCGCGCCCGCCTCGGTGACACGCACCAACTCGAGGGCGAGGTTGCGATCGGGGGCTTCGCGTCGAGGCGTCATGGCTGCAGATTCTCCCATTAGTGGTTCTGCGTTTGAGAGCTGGGATACTGGCAAGGTGACCACACCCCACGCGGCCCCGGAGCCGAGGCCGGCCAAGGCGCGGCTGTTGCAGGACGGCCGCGACATGTTCTGGTCGATGGCGCCACTGGTGCTGGTGTGCATCGTGCTCGCAGGTGTGCTCGGGATGTGCTCGTTCGCGCCGAACGGGCCAGGTCAGGCGCCTGTGTTGCCCTATGACACCGCGGCCGCCCTGAAGGCCGACGCCGAGACGCTCAAGATCCCGATCCGGATGCCCGAGTTGCCCGACGGCTGGCGCGCCAACTCGGGTTCGCGCGCCAGCATCGACGGCGGCAGGACCGACGCGGCGGGTAAGCCGGCGCGGGCCGTCATCTCCCGCACGGGCTTCTTGGCGCCGACGGGCATGTTCGTCAGCCTGACGCAGAGCGACGCCGACGAGCAGAGCCTCATCAGGTCGATCGACAACGACCTGGCCCCGACGGGCACGCAGGACGTGAACGGCGTTCGGTGGATCGTCTACGAGGGCGGCGAGGACTCGCAGCCCGTGTGGACGACCCGGCTGAAGGGTCCGACGGGTCCGGCGCAGATCGCGGTGACGGGCCCCGCAGGTACCGACGAGTACCGTACGCTGGCGGCGGCCACGCAGTCGCAGCCGCCGTTGCCCGTCCGCTAGGAGCGCCACATGTCCTCACCGGAGGCCGACCTGACCGGATGGACGCCCGAACCGTTCACCGCCGAGGGATTCACCTACGACGTGTACCGCAACGGCGAGGGCCCGGGAGTGGTGCTGATTCCCGAGATGCCCGGACTCCATCCCGGTGTACTCGCGCTCGGTAATCACTTGGTGGACAACGGGTTCACCGTCGCGGCGCCGTCCCTCTACGGCACGCCGGGGGCGCCGGGAGTCAGGCTGGGCGCGGTGCCGGTGATGCTGCGTGGCTGTGTGGCAAAGGAATTCGCCGCGTTCGCGACCAACGCCGACCGTCCGATCGCCCACTACCTCCGCGCGTTGGCCCGTGACCTCAACGGTCGGACACCGGGAAGGGGCGTCGGCGTCATCGGCGAGTGCTGGAGCGGTGGCTTCGCATTGGCGGCCGCCGTGGACGACAGTGTGCTGGCCCCTGTGCTGAGCCAACCGGCGCTGCCGATAGGGCTGACGGCGAAGCAGAAGGCCGATCCTGGCCTGTCCGAAGCCGAGTTGAAGATCGTCGAACGCCGGGCAGCCGAAGAGGGCCTGTGCGCGCTGGGTCTGCGGTTCAGCGAGGACCCGATGTCACCCGGTGCTCGCTTCTCGACGCTGAAGGCGCGGCTCGGTGATGTCTTCGAGGTGATCGAGATCAATTCGAAGAAGGGCAACGAGCACGGCTTCGGCAAGATGGCTCATTCGGTGCTGACCTTGGAGGTACGCGAAGTCGACGGGCACCCTGCCTACGAGGCCCGCAAGCGGGTCGTCGAGTTCCTCACTCAGCGGCTGTTGCCGGCGTAGCAGCGCTCTGCGCCCGTCGGCGTTCTTCGTCGCTCCGAGCCCAAAGCCGATCTCGTGCCTTCGTGATGAGGCGGGCGATGGGGCCCGGGGCCTTCGGCTCGTCCTCGTCCTCGTCAGCGGGGTCGTCGATCGGCACGCCCTTGAAGACCGCGAGGTAGACGCTGATGGTCGTGACGATGACGATCATCAGCACCGGGCCGATGATGATTCCCAGGAACCCGAACATGGTGATGCCTGCGAACACCGCCAGCAGCATCAGTGCGGAATCCAGGCGGGCCTGACGGGGGATCAGGATCGGACGCAGGACGTTGTCGATGTTGGTCACCACGACCAGGTGCCACGCGACGACGAAGATGCCCCCGAAGACGTTGCCGAAGAAAATCATTCCGATGCCGAACGGGATGCTGACGATCCCGCCACCGAGCGGGATCACCGAGAGCGCCGAGAGCAAGATCGCGAAGATGAAGAAACCTTCGTGAAAGCCGGCCAGGTAGATCGAGACCGCGCCTGCGAGGCCCTGGGCGAGGGCGATGACGAACTGGCCGAACACCGCGCCGCGCACCATCGCACCCATCTTCTCCAGATAGAGGTCGGTGACATCCTCTCCCAGCGGGTTGAGCTTGCGGATGAGCGTCTGCACGCGTTCGCGGTTGGTGAGTAGCGAGATGAACACGTAGATGAAGAGGACGGCTGCGGTGATCCCACCGGCGAGCCCGCCCACGGCGCCCTGCAGGAACCCCAGGGCGTACTCGCCCGCACGTTGCGCGACGATGCTCATCCGCTCCTGCAACAGTTCCGGCGTCACGTTCACGTTGGCGAGGAAGGGGATCCTGTCGACGGCGTCGTTGACGAACTTCAGCGCCTGATCGCCGAGCGAGCTGAGGTCGGTCCGAGACACCCAGGCCGAGACGCTGCGGACCATCGCGCTGATCTGCACGACCGCCAGCAAGATGAGCAGACTCAACGGGATGATCACCGCGAAGATCGCCGCCAGCAGCGTGAACGTCACCGAGAGGCCCCGGTTGAAACGACCGAGAAACCAGTCGAAGAGCGGATTGAACAAATAGGCCGCGACCGCAGCCACGACGATGAGCATGAAGTAGCCGCGCAGGAAGTACGCGCCGAACGCCAGCGCGACCAGGGTGGCGATGGCGAGCGCACGCTTCTGTGTCTCGGTGAACTCCGTCTTCATGGCCACGGGGTGATCCTACGGCGACGCCAATTTCATCACGTGGCCGATGATGTCGGGGTAGCGCTTCATGTGGGCGCCGCCGTTGAGGTCGAGCACCTCACCGGTGAGCCACGCCGCCTTGGTCAGGAACAGCACGGCCTCGGCGACGTCCTCCGGCGTGCCCGCCCGACCGAGTGGCGTGTTCTCGACGTACTCCTCGACGACGCCGGGGACCATGGCGGCGCCTTCGGTGAGCGGGGTGTGCACGAAGCCTGGTGCGACGGCGTTGACCCGGATGCCGCGCGGCGCGAGTTCCAGCGCAGCGACCTGGGTCAGCATCGACAGACCTGCCTTCGCGGAGCAGTAGGCGGCCATGCCGACGGCGGGCTGGCGACCGTTGAGAGACGAGATCGACACCAGCGATCCGCCGTCGGTGAGATGGCGGCCCGCGTACTTGGCGACGATGAACGCGCCGGTCAGGCAGACGTCGACGACGGACCGGAACTGTTCGACGGCCATGTCGACGATCAGCCCGATGGTCGAGAACCCGGCGCAGCTGACCACGGCGTCGACGGATCCGGTCTGCTCGAAGAGCGCTGCGACGGAGTCCTCGTCGCTGACGTCGACGAACTCACCGCGGTTCGGGTCGCCCAGTTCCGCCGCGCGGTTCCTGGCGCCCTCGAGGTTCAGATCGGCGATGACGACCCGATAGCCGTCGGCGGACAGCGTCTGCGCAGACGCCCAGCCGATGCCGGAGGCGCCGCCGACGACGATCGCGGTGCTCATGGCGTACCCCTGTCAGGTCGTGGATCGGCCCACTTCTCGGCGATCGCGCCCCACGGGTCGGCGTACGGCGCGGTGCGGCCGTAGTAGGCGGCGCGGCGGGTGAAGATAGCCTTGGTCAGCGGCGCGGCGACGCGCAGGAGGTGGCGTCCGATGCCCGCCTTGTTGGCCGTCTCGATGAGCATCTCGGGCCACGAATGATGTTGGTGGCGAAGCACTTCCTGAGCGCGGGTGGTGTCCATCCAGTCGGTGTTGAACCAGTCCTCGTCGCTGTCGGGGTTGCCCTTCAGCCCGGTGGGCAGACCGCCGACGAGGCCCATCGCGGCCGCCATGGCCGGGGCCACGTCGCCCTGGATCAACCGGTGTGTGTCGTCACCGCCGATGAGCAGGGTCTCGCCGACGGCATCTGCGGTGGTGGCGGCCGCGAAGGCCCGTGCCACGTCTCGCACGTCGACGGTCTGAAGCCTGCCGTCGGTGGGCAGTAGCCCCTCGAAGTACAGGTCGTCCAACTTCATGTAGGCCGCCAGGTCGACGGTGAGCACGCCGCCGAGTCGCAGGATCACCCAATCGAGCGACGATGCGCGAACCAGTTTCTCGGCGGCCACCTTGTGTGCGCCGTAGACGTCGGCGGGGTTGAGCGGAGTATCGGCTGTCAGCACGTCGGGGTGCGTGTGTGGGTTGCGCGCGCCGTACACCGCGATACTGGACGCGAGCACGAACCGGGGAGGGCTGGGTTGCCTCTCGGCGGCCGCCACGAGGGATGCCGTGGCGCCGACGTTGACCTTCTCGGCCAGCGCGCGGCGCATGTAGATGAACGGCGGGATGATCGCGGCCAGGTGGATGATGGCCGTCGGCGCGATGCCCGCGATCAGCGCGTCGACTGCTGCGGGATCGGTGAGGTCGGCGTACTGCACCTCGACACCGGACGGCAGCTTCTCCGCGGCCTTGCGATTGGCTGGGATGTCGAGGTCGGTGGCCACCACCCTGCGGCCATCGGCGGCGAGCCGTTTCACCGTCGACGATCCCACCAGCCCGAAGCCGCCCGTCACCAGTACGGCGTCCGTCATGTAACTCCCTCGTCGTCACTAGAACGTGTTGCAGGCATCATTGCCTAGACCGTTGGTCTTCACCAGGGTCGCCCTTCGGCTGGGGGTGGGTCACGGCCGCTTCGCGCACCGGAACCCGACGTGGCTCATCCCGGTGTCGACCATCTGCGGGCGGCGCGCGGCAGGCCGATAGCGCAGGCAGTAACTGTCCGCGCACAAGAACGATCCACCCTTGACGACCTTGCGGGCGATTTTGAACTGGGGCTGAGCAGGATCGTAACTGTCTGCTGCACAACATGATTCGACGGCCTTGTCCTCGGTCCACCAGTCGGTTGTCCACTCCCAGACGTTGCCTGCCATGTCGAAGAGGCCGTAGTCGTTGGCGGCGAAACCTCCGACCGGCTGGGTGCTGCCGTAACCGGTGTCGGGCAGAAAGGGGAACTCGCCGTGCCAGTAGTTGGCCAGTTTCTGGCCGGGTGCCTCGGGCTCGTCGCCCCACGTGTACGTCGTGCCGTCGAGGCCACCGCGGGCCGCGACCTCCCACTGTGACTCCGTCGGCAGCGCGAGGTTCGCCCACTGGGCATACGCCTCGGCGTCGCCGAATGCGACGTGGACGACGGGGTGCTGCTCGCGACCGCGCACCGACGACCTCGGCCCGCGGGGATGGTTCCAGCAGGCGCCGGGCGTCCACGTCCACCATTGGCTGAGGTGCCGCAGATCGACCGGTCCCGCGGTGCGGTGAAAGACCATCGACCCGGGCTGCAGGTTCTCCGGCGGCGCATCGGGATAGTCGCCGGGATCGGGTGGCCGCTCGGCGACGGTGACGTAACCGGTGGCGTCGACGAACGCGGCGAAGTTGGCGTTGGTCACTTGATGGGACTGCAACCAGAAGCCATCGACGGTGACCTCGCGGACGGGGGCTTCCTCGGAGTAGTGGGCCTCGGAGCCAAGGCGCGCGGTCTGCCGCGGGATCCAGGCGAATCCATCAGTCGAGTCAGGCAAAGACGGTCGTCCAGTCGTTGCGCATGCTGACCACGGTCCAGCCGTGTTGCGCGGCCTGCTCGAGCGCCTGCTCCGCCCCTGTGACGTAATCGAATTCGCGGACTGCGTCGTCGTGAAGAAGCATCAGGCACAGCGACGGTGACGCAGATGCTCTGGTGAATTCCAGCATCTCGACGTCGCCGTTGGAGTTGCCCGCCGCCAGGATGGGTCGCCTGCCGATCCTGCTCCACAGCCGGACCGGCTTTACCGGTCCATCGTCGAAGAACTCCGGTTGGGCGGTGGTGTGCACGTCGTTGTCGCGATAGACGAGACCCACCGAACTGCCGACGACGCGTTCGGGCGGGATGCCGTACATCACCGACGTGACCGGACGCATGAAGTCCCGGCCGCCACCGGAGACGATGTAGTTCGTGAAGCCGTTGGCCTCGAGGTCGCGCAGCAACTCGACCATCGGCGCATAACCCACTGATGTGTAGGGCAGGCCGAGGGTCGGGTGCTTCGCCTCGGCGAAGAACGCCTTGACGCGATCGGCGTGTTCTTCGACCGTGATGTCGCTGTGCGCCGAAAGTACCGCTGCCAGAATGGTTTTGAAACCCGTGTCGTCCCCTTGGTAGTGCTTGGTGACGGCGTCGCCGAACCACTTCAGGTCGCCCGCGGCGGCGGCTTCGTAGGGCTGTCGGTCGGCCAACGCAGGGTCTTCGGTGGCCTGCGCGGCGAATCGGCGGATCAGGAAGTCCAACTGCACGTAGGCGGGCTTCTCGCACCACAGGGTGCCGTCGTTGTCGAATACCGCCACCCGCGCCTCGGGGGCGACGAAGTCGGGCCCGTCGGCCGTGACCCGGGTGACGAAGTCGACGATCGCCGTCTTGGTGGGACCCTCGGTCCAGGAGTCGAGCATCAAACCTCCGTCAGCATGGTGAGTTCCCTCGCTAGGGTGTCGATGAATCGAATCGAACGTGCGGGCGCAACGCTATGCGGGAGCGACCGTCCCTGTCAGGGCTTGCGTCATCTTCGCAACCCCGACTCAAGCCGGTGCCGGAACGGGCAACGCCGCGCCCTTCATCTCGGCGTACAGGTCGGTGTAGTACGGCAAGCAGTCGGCCATGGCGGCTTCGGTGGTGTACATCGGGCGGTAGCCCAGGTCACGCTCGGCCTTGGCGGTCGAGAAGTAGTTGTCGAGGTAGACGCGTTCCACCGCAAGCGGTTCCAGCAGCGGCTGCGGCAGACCGCAGCGGAAGTGCAGCCACTGCCACACCGACATCACCGCGTGGACGAGCCGTCCCGACACCCGGAACCTCGGCCAGCGGTGACCGCACGCCTCGATCACCGGCCGAGAGAACTCGAACATGTTGATCGGCTCGCCGTCGTTGATGAAGTACGCCTGGCCGGGCGCCGATCCACCGGGCACCAGATGCTCGCCGGCGAGGATGAAGCCGTGAATCAGATTGTGCACGTAGGAGTTGTCGAGTTTCACTTCCTTGCTTCCGACGAGCACCTTGACGTGGCCCGCCAGCACGCTCTCGAACAGCTTGCGGAACATGGTCTGGTCGCCGCGGCCCCAGATGCCACTGGGCCGGATGCTGCAGGTGAGCATGCCGTCGGCGCCGTTCTGGGACAGCACGAACTTCTCGGCCGCCACCTTGGTCTCGGTGTAGAGGTCGGCGAATCGCGTGGTGTAGAGCAGGGTCTCGTCACCTCCGGTGATGCGTTGACCGCCCATCACGACGCTGTTGGACGCGGTATAGACGAATCGCTGCACGCCGGCCGCCTGCGCCGCACGCACCAGGGTCTGGGTACCGCCGACGTTGACGGCGAAGCTGCGCTCGCGGGCCGGCGCGGAGCCGCCCATCAGGTCGATGACCGCAGCGGTGTGGATGACGGTGTCGATGCCCTCGACGGCCTGCGTCACGTCGCTGGCGTCGGTGATGTCCCCGACGACCGTCTGGAGCCCGTCACGCGGGGGGAGTGGCGACGGCGCCCGGTCGAAGGACCGGACCTGGTGGCCGCGGTCGAGCAACTCGGTCACGAGGTTGGTGCCGACGAAACCGGAGCCGCCGGTCACGAGCACGCGGCCAAGAGCAGTGGTCAGAGTTGAGTCACCCTTGCGGCGAGAATAACTGAAACGTGTTCCAGTTTCGACCACCTAGGGGTCAGGTGATTCCCTTCTCAAGGCTCCTCGTCGTCCCGGGAGGCCAGCGCCGTCTCCACCTTCTCGCGGGCGCCCGCGAGATGCTCTTCGCACCGTTTTGCCAGCTCTTCGCCCCTTTCCCAGAGTTTGAGCGAGGCGTCGAGATCAAGTCCACCCTGCTCGAGTTGGCGCACCACCTCGATGAGCTCATCGCGGGATTCTTCGTACCCCATTTTACTAATGGGCTTCATTTGATCCCTCGCTGATCGCGGTGATGGCGCCGTCGGCGACGCGTATGCGGAGTCGGGTGCCTGCGGGCGCGTCCACCGTCGACCTGAGGACAGCCCTCGATCCCGACGCGATCTGGACCACGGCGTACCCCCGCGCCAGGGTGGCTGCCGGTCCCAGTGTGGCGAGCCGCGCCGACAGGTGCCCGACGCTGCGGGCTTCTGCCTCGAGTAGCCGGAAGACGTCGCGGCGGGCGGTTTCCCGGGCGCGGTGGATCTCCTCGGCGCGGGCGGTGAGGGCCGCCAGCGGTTGCGCCAACACCGGGCGGCTACGTAGCTGACTCAGCGTGTGCTGTTCCCGATGCACCCAGTTGCGCAGGGCCCGCGCGCTGCGGCCGCACAGATCGGCCACCAAGGCCTGTTCTGCCGCTGCGTCGGGCACCACCCGTTTGGCCGCGTCGGTCGGGGTGGCGGCGCGCACGTCGGCGACCAGATCGCACAGCGGGTTGTCGGGTTCGTGACCGATGGCACTGATCACCGGTGTCGAGCACTTCGCGATCTCGCGGCACAACGTCTCGTCGGAGAAGGGCAGGAGATCCTCGACGCTGCCGCCACCACGGGCGAGCACGATGACGTCGACGTCGGGATCGGCGTCCAGATCCCGAAGGGCGCCGACGATCTGCGCCACCGCGCTCGGCCCCTGCACGATCGTGTTGCGCACGGCGAAACGTACTGCAGGCCAACGTTTTTCGGCGACCGACATGACGTCCCGCTCGGCCGCAGACGCGCGACCTGTGATCAAACCGACCGTGCCGGGCAGAAACGGGATCGGACGCTTGAGGCGAGGGTCGAACAGGCCCTCGGCGTCGAGCAGCTTGCGGAGGCGGTCGATGCGGGCCAGCAGCTCGCCGATGCCGACGGCGCGGATCTGGTTGACCCGCAGCGAGAACGACCCGCGACCGACGAAGAAGCTCGGCCTGCCGTGCATGATCACCTGCGTGCCCTCGGCGAGCTTCACCGGCGCGTTGTTCACCAGCTCCCGCGGACACGTGATCTGCAGCGACATGTCGGCGGCCGGATCACGAAGCGTGATGTAGGCGGTACTGGAGTTGGGCCGAACGTTCAGCTGGGCGATCTGCCCCTCGACCCACACCGTGCCGAGCCTGTCGATCCAGTCCTTGACCATCATCGCGACAGAGCGGACCGGCCACGGATTGTCGGGAGACTTGCCCTTGGCGGGCTCGGTCACTTGGCGGTCGCGCGGGTGATCCTGTTGGCCAGCAGCGTCTGGAACGGCGCGCGCGCCTTGGTCGATTCCTCGAACGCCAACAGCGCCTCGAGATCGGTGACCTTCAGCGACGGCAATCGGGCCCGCAACTGGGCCAGGGTCAGAGACTCGTAGTCCAGTTCGGCGACGACGCCGGGCGCGGCCGCTGCGACCTTGCTCACGGGCCGGTCCTCGCGCGTCTCGGGCTCACCGGTGCTGTATAGCGCGAACCTGCCCTCGGTCAGGCGTTCGCCATTGCGTGGGGCCTGATCGCCGTCGTCGCCGAAGTCGCCGAAGTCGCCGACGGCGGCGTCCTCGTCGTCCTCGTCGAAGGTCGCCCACTCCGGTTGCTCGTCCTTGGGCGGAAAGAGCTGGTCCAGCGTCTCGTCGCCCCTGATGACCAAGTCCGCGACATCCTGCTGCATCTTCATGAACAGGTGTGCGAACTGGCTGATGACGGTCATCGGGTAGGTGATGATGGTCTGCGGAAGCCTGCGAGTTTCCTCCAGCGCGGTCACGGCCGCGCCGACCAGCAGACGGAGTCCATACGGTGCGGTAGCCATGCGTGCCAGAGTACGGGCGCTTGCGTCGGCTGGTCCCGCAAGTGGTCGTGGAAGGCCCCGGTGTCAGTACCCTGGGAGTCATGCCGCCGACGATCAACATGGGTATGCCGGGCGCCACCCGCTCGGTCGTCGCGCCAACCGACGGCAAGCGAGTGCTGCTGGCCGAGCCGCGCGGGTACTGCGCAGGCGTCGATCGCGCGGTCGAGACCGTGGAGAAGGCGCTCGAGCAACACGGCGCTCCGGTCTATGTCCGTCACGAGATCGTGCACAACCGCCACGTGGTCGAGACCCTGGCCAAGGCAGGCGCAGTCTTCGTGGACGACAACGACGAGGTGCCGGAGGGCTCGATCGTCGTCTTCTCCGCCCATGGCGTCGCCCCGACGGTGCACGAGACGGCCGCCGAGCGTGACCTGGTGGTGATCGACGCCACCTGCCCGCTGGTGACCAAGGTGCACAACGAGGCCAAGCGCTTCGCTAACGACGACTACGACATCCTGCTCGTCGGCCACGAGGGCCACGAGGAGGTCGTCGGCACCGCGGGTGAGGCTCCCGACCACGTCCAGTTGGTCGACGGTCCCGACTCGGTCGACAAGGTGACCGTGCGTGACGAGGACAAGGTCATCTGGCTCTCGCAGACCACGCTGAGCGTCGACGAGACGATGGAGACCGTAAAGCGTCTGCGTGAGCGCTTCCCCAAACTGCAGGACCCCCCCAGCGACGACATCTGCTACGCCACCCAGAACCGCCAGGTCGCCGTCAAGGCGATGGCGCCGGAGTGCGAGCTGGTGATCGTGGTCGGTTCGCGCAACTCGTCGAACTCGGTGCGGTTGGTCGAGGTGGCGCTCGGTGCCGGCTCCGACGCCTCGTACCTGGTGGACTACGCCGAGGACATCGATCCCGCGTGGCTCGACGGCGTGACGACCGTGGGCGTGACCTCCGGCGCGTCGGTGCCCGAGGTGCTGGTGCGCGGGGTGCTGGAACGGCTGGCGGAGTACGGCTACTCCACGGTGCAGCCCGTGACGACCGCGAACGAGACGCTGGTGTTCACGCTGCCGCGCGCCATCCGACCCAAGCGCAACGCTTAGACGTCGTACTCCCACGAGTCGGGCGCCGAATGCCGGGGCCGACGCGGTTTCGAGCGGTGCTCGGTCCGCGACTCGCCGTCCTCCGCCCCGCGGTAGCGCACCCGCGAGACCGGGTGATGGGTTCCGTTACTCCCGTTCGTACGGTTGGTCGACGGAGGCTCGTACGTTTCGTAGTCCGCTGAACGGGGCCGCCGCTGCGGACGTTCCGGCCGGTCGGCCCTTTCGAACCCCTCCGAACGCTCGCGTCGCTGAGGGCGGTCGTAGCGCTCCTGCTCCCGCTCGGGTCGTTCGCGGGTGCTGCCCCTGCGGTCCAATGGAGGCAGAGGCCGACGTTCGCGCGGTCCACGGGTTTCACGATCGCGGGGCTCACGTTCGCGCGGGTCGCCGGCGCGGGGGCGGCGCCGCGGCTCGGCGGGAGGATCGACCGGAGGGGTGTTGCGCCGTCGTGGCCGGCTCGGCATGGGTTCGCCGATCTCGGTCTCGGGTGGGCGGGAGTGCCGCGCGCGTCGAGAACCCGTGCCCGCGCCCGCCGCTGCGCCCGTCGACCCCTGCGAGCTGGTGGCCGCCGTTCTCGAGGTCCGACGCGGTGCGCGGGGTGCCTCGTCCTCCATGGCGCTTGCCGCGGCCGCTGCCGAGGCGGTAGCGGCCGTCGCGGCGGCACGTGCCGCCGCGTTGCGGCTGCTGCGGTGCGTCTTGGTGCCCGAGCTCGCCTGATTGGTGGCCGCCGCTACCTCTTCTGGTGCGTCGACCGTCGTGTCGGCGTCCTTCGGCGTGGCCCGTCTGGCCGCCGCGCCCAGGTACCAGCGGATCATGCCGATCAGCAGGACGGTCGCGGAGGTGAACAACATCAGCGGGAACCGCTCGATCAGCGGGTAACCGCAGTTGATCAACGTGTCCTTGATGCCGGTGAACGTGCTGCCGTGAAAGACGAAGTAGGCGAAGGGGACGGCGACGAAGAGAATCAACGGAGGCTGGATCACCGCGGTGAAGATGCCGGACTGACGGACCGCGACTACCGCGGCGAGGCAACCGAGGGCGTAGCACGCCGCGAAGACCCCGCCGAGCGCGTCGCTGCCGCTCCCAGCGTCGAAGGCGACGCCGATGGCCGTGAGGATGACTGCCACGATCGCGGCCGCCCACCAGGGGATTCCGGGGACGCGAGGCAGCACCGATCGATGGTCGGCGGCCACCGCCGACCGTCCGCGCAGTCCTGACACACGTCGACCGTACCGGCAATCGCGCAAAGAGCGCTGACAGCACGCGGTGGCGTGCCCGAGCACGGGGCCTACACTGTCCAATCCGTGGGCCTCAACCTCGGAATCGTCGGATTACCCAACGTCGGAAAGTCAACGCTCTTCAACGCGTTGACACGCAATGACGTGCTCGCCGCCAACTACCCGTTCGCCACCATCGAGCCGAACGAAGGCGTGGTCGCGCTGCCCGACCCGCGGCTCGACAAGTTGGCCGAGATCTTCTCGTCGGAGAAGAGCGTGCCTGCGCCGGTCACGTTCGTGGACATCGCGGGCATCGTGAAGGGGGCGTCGGAGGGGGCCGGGCTTGGAAACAAGTTCCTGGCCAACATTCGCGAGTGCGACGCCATCTGTCAGGTGGTTCGGGTGTTCGCCGACGACGACGTCGTGCACGTCGACGGCAAGGTCGACCCCAAGTCCGACATCGAGGTGATCGAGACCGAGCTGATCCTGGCCGACCTCCAGACGCTGGAGAAGGCAGTGCCGCGGCTGGAGAAGGAAGCGCGGAACAACAAGGACCGCAAACCGATTCACGAAGCCGCCGTGGCCGCGCAGATGACGCTCGACGGGGGGACCACGCTCTTCGCCGCGGGTGTCGACGCCTCGCTGCTGCGCGAGCTGAACCTGATGACCACCAAGCCGTTCCTCTACGTGTTCAACGCCGACGAGTCGGTGCTGACCGACGACGCACGCAAGGCCGAGTTGCGGGAGTTGGTGGCGCCCGCCGACGCGGTGTTCCTCGACGCGAAGATCGAGGCCGAGTTGCAGGAGCTCGACGACGAGTCGGCTGCCGAGCTGCTGGAGTCGATCGGTCAGACCGAGAAGGGCCTGGATGCGCTGGCGCGAGCCGGCTTTCACACGCTCAAGCTGCAGACCTACCTGACCGCCGGGCCCAAGGAGTCACGGGCCTGGACCATCCACCGGGGTGACACCGCCCCCAAGGCCGCAGGCGTCATCCACACCGACTTCGAGAAGGGTTTCATCAAGGCCGAGATCGTCTCGTTCGACGATCTGGTCGCCGCGGGCTCGATGGCCGCGGCAAAGTCGGCGGGCAAGGTGCGCATGGAGGGCAAGGACTACGTGATGGTCGACGGCGACGTGGTCGACTTCCGCTTCAACGTCTGATGACCGCCCCGGCACCCATCGAGAGGGGCCGGGCATGAAGACGAGCGCCGGCCTGCTGGTCTTCCGGATCCGCAAGGAGCGGCTCGAGGTGTTCATCGCCCACATGGGTGGCCCGCTCTGGGCCAACCGGGACAAGCCCGGCTGGTCGATCCCCAAGGGCGAGCTCGACCCGGGCGAAGAACCGCTCGAGGCGGCACTCCGGGAG
>NZ_DASQEU010000002.1:0-13237 GCF_035633495.1 Mycobacterium sp.
GGATCTGACCAACCGGCAGGACTGGGCGGCATGCGAGTCAGTCCAACGCGGCCTGACCTCACCCCACGCGCGGCCCGGCCCACTGGCTCCCGACGAGGACGGCGTCTACCAGTTCGTCACTCGTGTTGCCCGTTCATACCAGGGCCGTGATCGCACGCCCTAGCCGTCAACCTCGAGCGGGGACCCCGTTGGGCCCTTCGGTCGACTGCGCGTACGTGCCGACGGCGAAGGCCACCGCGGGACCGGTGATCGCCAAGGTGGCGCGGTCGACATTGGCGATCGTGTCGCCCGGGGTTCGGTAGCTGGGGTCGAACGGCGCCCCGGCACGGCCGCCCCAGAGCCGGGCCTGCGTCGCCGACTTGCGCTGCGCCCCTCCGGTGGTGATGCCGCCGATCGGTATCCCGGCGCGCAGGAATGCGCTGTAGTCGCTCGCCAGGCCGAGGGGCATGTCGGCCGGCCGCACGCCGGCGAGGTTGAGGTATCCGGCCAGTGTCCGCTCGACGCCCGCCGACCCGGCGGGCACCTTGGCGGCGGGAACGTCCGGGTTGGGTTGGCCGGACTGGTCGCCGTCGTAGGTGAAGTAACCCGCGTTCGTCGAGCCCAGCAGGTCGAAGTCCAGGCACAGGGCGACGTCGTCGAGCCCGCCGCGGCCCAGGCTCGCCACGTACGTGGTCGACCCCTGCAGGCCAGGGTCCTGCGATCCCCAGAACGCGAATCGCACCGCGTTGGTGACGGTTGGCGAACTACCAAGCTGCACAGCGGTTTCCAGCACGGCGGCAACGCCGGACGCGTTGCCGTTCAGACCCGGGCTGCTCGCCGCCGAATCGAGGTGCGCGCCTGCGACGACCACGTTGTGCGGGTTGCCCGTCTTGGTCTGCGCCACCACGCTCCGTGACTTCACGACCGCACCCTTGGCATTCAGGGTCAGTCGAACCGGCGCCGAGGTGCGGCGCAGTTGCGCGTCGGCTTCTTCGTCGATCACGGCCACCGGCGTGGTGAGCTGCCGGTAGTACCCCGGAGTGAACAGGCCCGCCGGACTGACGGTCGAACCGGGATCGCTCACCACGAGCACCCCCACCGCCCCCCTCCCGACGGCCGCGTTCTGCTTGTCGACCACGGAGCAACCCTTGTCGTCGACGACGGCGATCGCCCCGCGAACATCGACCGAGCCGTAGTCGCCCGCACTACAGCCGGACGCTCGCCGAGGCCGCAGGGTGACCGCGCTGAGGCCGCCCGTCGCGGTGGTCACCAGCAACGACGCCTGGTCGACGGGAAAGCTCCGGCCCGATGCGACCAGGGTGGGTTTTCCCGGCGCCGACATGGCGAGCCGCTCGAACTCCGATGTCTGGACGTCGAAGCCCTTGTCCCGCAACACTCCCGCGACGTAGTCGACGCTGGCGTCGAACCCGGGCGTGCCGTCGGCCCTGCTGTTCCCGTTGGCGGCAGCGATGTCGGCCAGCTTCTGCAGATGCTGATACATGCCGTCGGCGGTCACCTTGCCGGACAGCTCGCGCGCAGGGACTGCGGCGGGCGGCGGCGGTTGCTGCTCCGAGGAGCAGGCGGACACGAGCAAGAGGCACGCCAACGCCCATACCGCCCTCATGATTCCTTCATTACGTGCCGGGTGCGGTCGTCGCGGGCGGGTACGCCGTTGCGGCCGCCTTCATCTTGCACGTACGTGCCAATGGCGTAGGCGACTCCCTTGCCCTGGATCTCGAGCGCGGTGCGGTCGAGATTGTCGAAGGTGTCGGAGTTCTTGTGATAGTTCGGATCGAACGGCTCGTTTGCCGCACCGCCCCAGATCTTTGCCTCGTCGTCGCCCTTCTTCTCCTCGGCACCGGCGAACAACCCGCCCGCCGGGATGCCCGCCTGCGTGAAGGCGTCGTAGTCGGAGCGCCCGTCGAAGCCGGTGTCACGCGGTTCCTTGCCGGCACCGTTGAGGTAGCCGGCCAGCAGGCGTTCGATGCCTGCCGAACCCTCCGGCACCCGCGGCACGCTGTCAGATGGGGGTGCGGACTGGTCTCCGTCGTAGGTGAAGTAGCCGGGGTTTGGCGAAGCCAGCATGTCGAAGTTGAGGTAGAGGGCGATGTTCTTCAGCGCGTCGGCGTCGAGGGTCTGGATGTACTTGGTGGATCCCACCAGCCCCTCCTCCTCGGCCGCCCAGAAGGCGAACCGGACCGCGTTCTTCACCTGCGGTGAACTACCCAGTTGCACAGCGGTTTCCAACACCGCCGCGGCACCGGAGCCGTTGTCGTTGATGCCTGGCCCCTCGGGGACGCTGTCGAGGTGGGCGCCCGCCATCACGACGTTCTCCGGTGAGCCCGTCTTGGTCTGCGCGATGACGTTGCGAGTGCGGTCGACGCGGACGCCCGCGTTCAAGGCGACGGTCGTGGCGGCAGGGTTCTCCCGCAGGCGGGCTCCGTCGGACTTGGAGATGCTGACCACCGGGATCTTGACCTCGGTGTCCTCCCCCAGCGTGCCGCCGCCGATGTCGTCGCCGTCGACGTTGTTCGCCACGATCAGGGCGACTGCCCCGCGTTCGGCGGCCACGGTCTGCTTCACACCGAAGGGGCACGCTCCGCGATCCACCATGACGACGGCGCCCTTGACGCCCACGCCGTCGTAGTCCGATGCCGCGCAGCCGGGCAAGGGGCCGGTGCGGGCAGGCACCAGGGGGCCGCTGACCCCGCCTTCGGACGTCCCGACCGTGTAGTTGAGCGGCGCGGCCTTGACGCGCTGGCCGCCGACGGTCACCACGGGCTCGTCGGCGAACGGTATCCGAACGTCGAAGTCTCCCGTCTGCACGTCGAAGCCCTTGTCCCGCAACGTCTGGGCGACGTAGTCGACACTGGCGGCATACCCCGGTGAACCAAGAGCCCGGTTGCCGCCATTGGCGTCGGCAATCTCCTGAAGCTTCTTGAGGTGCGCCAACATCGCGTCGGTGCCGACACGGTCCCGAAGCGCCACCGCGAAGTCCGCAGCGGGAGTCGACGCGGCACTCGGCGATGCCGAGGGCTCCGGCCTAGCGGATTCCTTGCCGCATCCGGCCACGCCCGTCGCACACACGACCACAGTGAACGCTGCCAGTACCGCCCGTGATCTCCGCCGCATGCTCCCAACGTTAGTCACGCCCCACGGGAGGACCTCCGCGTCGTGGTAATTGGTTGACACATCACGCAATTTCGGGCAGGCTGGATTTAAGTGATCAGTCACGTAAAAGGAGCAGTCATGGGATCACTCGACGGCAAGAACGCTCTCGTCACCGGCGGCACCGCGGGCATCGGGCTCGCCTCGGCATGCGCCCTCGCGGAGGCTGGCGCACACGTCTTCCTCACCGGACGGAACCAGTCCACGATCGATGCGGCCGTGGCCTCGATCGGGCCGTCGGCGACCGGAATCCGCAGTGACGTGAGCGACCTGACGCAGTTGGACGCCGTCGTCGACGCGGTGACGGCCCGCGGTGGTGGTCTCGACGCGGTGTTCGCCAACGCGGGCGGCGGCGAGTTCGCAACCCTCGAGGACGTCACGATGGAGCACTACCTCGACACCTTCAACCGCAACGTCGCAGGAACGCTCTTCACCCTGCAGAGGGTGCTGCCGCTGCTCAATCCTGGCGCGTCGGTCATCCTCTCGGGGTCGACGTCGGCGTCCAAGGGCATTCCCTCGTTCGGTGTCTATGCCGCCTCGAAGGCCGCCGTACGATCGTTCGGCCGGACCTGGGCGGCGGAGTTGGCAGGCCGTGGCATCAGGGTAAACACGCTGGTGCCCGGGCCAGTGGAGACGCCAGGCCTCGTCGGCCTCGCTCCAAGTGGTGGCGAGAAGGAACTGTTGGAGAGCCTCACCGCCGACGTGACGCTGGGTCGGATCGGCCAGCCAGAGGAGATCGCCGCCGCGGTGGTGTTCCTCGCCTCTGCGGCGAGCAGCTTCATGACCGGAAGTGAGATGTTCGTCGACGGTGGCGAAGTCCAGACCTAACCGTCAGTCCGGTGTCGGCAACGTGCCCTCGCGCAGAATCGTCTGATAGACCTCGCCAAGGAGGTCGCCCAGCTCGACGACGCGATCCTCGTCGAGGTCGGAGAAGAACAACGTGCGCACCCACGCCACGTGCTTGGGCGCCGCGGCCCGCAGCGTCTTCAGTCCCGCGTCGGTCAGCAGGGCATCGGTCGCCCGGCCGTCGGTGTCCGACTGCACCCGGTCCACGAAGCCCCGCGCGGCCATCCTTAGCAGGTGATGGGACAACCGACTGCGCTCCCAGCCGATGGTGGTGGCCAACTGCGAGAGCCTCAGCCGCCGCCCGGATGCCGCGGAAAGCGCGTTCATGACCGTGTAGTCGGCCAGCGACAGGCCACACTCGGCCTGCAGCTGCCGGTTCATCTCGAACTCCAACCGGTGATACACCCGCATGTAGTGCAGCCAGGTTCGCCCTTGCGACGGCGTCAACCACACGGTCATGCACACATCATCGGCATTGGATGACACTTCACGCAAATGCCCCGAAGCGGTCCTGCGCTCAGCTCAGCTGACCCACGATCAGATCGGCGACCGCCCGCATGCCTGCCGCGTTGGGGTGCAACGGCACCACCCTGCCAGGCAACGGCAGTCCGAACCTGGTCGTCCACGGGTCGTCCGACCACGGGTGATGCTCACGGCTGGCGTGGGCCGCGCGGACCCACCCGCAACCGGTTTCACCCGCCGCTTCTCCCGTGAGTCGCTCGAGCGTGTCGGCCACCCGTCGGCCGAGGGCGGCGTCGAGGTCTGTCAACGGCGGCGCGGGCGTTCCCGCAGGCGGCAGCAGCGTCAGGTAGTCGACGAACAGCACGGTCGCCCGTGGGGCCCGCTCACGCACCGTCCTGCCGACGTTCTTCAGGGACTCCCCCACCGCCACTAGCGCGCGGTCGCGCGTGGTCGGGTCGAGTCGTTCGCGCAGGATCCCGCCGAGAACCGGCAGCGATCGGGTGAAGCGGGGCAACCCCGCGGCGAACAGCAGCGGCACGTAGCCGGCGTCGTTGCCGCCGATGGTCACGGTGACCAGACTCTCCGTGCCGTCGAGCGCATCGATCTGCGGCGGTGCACCGTGCTGCCGCTCGAAGAGGACGTTCGCCGTGGTGGCTCCCGAAAACGTCACGTCGACGAGGTCGTACGCGAGTCGTTCGCCGACGAGGTGGGGGTAGTTGACGGCCGAGCGACCGGCGCCCGCCGGTGCGTCTGCGGCCTTGGGCCTGATCCCGGGACCTGCCGCCATCGACGAGCCGAGCGCGACGTACCGCCCCATCACCGGGTCGGGCTCGACGCCTGCGCCCAGAACCGCTTGGGTATCCGGCCAGCCTGGCGGGCCAGCCTGCCTGCCGTGACCGCGGCCGCCATCGCAGCCGCCATCGTGGGCGGGTCGGCAGCCCTGGTGACGGCCGTCGCCAACAGGACGGCGTCGCACCCGAGCTCCATCGCCTGCGCCGCGTCACTCGCCGTCCCGATGCCTGCATCGAGGACGACGGGCACACCGGCCCGCTCGACGATCATCTCGATGTTGTGTGGATTCGCGATGCCCAGGCCGGTTCCGATCGGCGAACCCAGGGGCATCACCGCCGCGCAACCGATGTCCTCGAGGCGCCGCGCCAGCACCGGATCGTCGTTGGTGTAGGCCATCACGATGAAGCCGTCGTCGACCAATTGTTCTGCAGCCTTGACCAATTCGATGCCGTCGGGCAGCAGCGTGCGCTCGTCGGCGATGACCTCGAGCTTGACCCAGTCGGTCTTCAGCGCCTCGCGGGCCAACCGGGCCGTCAGGACGGCTTCCGCCGCACCGCGGCAGCCGGCCGTATTCGGCAGCGGCGTGATGCCCAGCCGGTTCAGCAGATCCAGCACACCCGTGCCGCCGTCCGCGTCGACCCGGCGCATCGCAACGGTGGTCAGCTCGGTCCCGGAGGCCACGAGCGCCGCCTCCAGCACCGCGAGGTTCGCCGCGCCGCCGGTGCCGAGGATCAGCCGCGACCCGAAGCTCCGGCCCGCGATGGTCAACTTCGAATCCACGTCAGCCACCCTGCACCGCCGTCACGACCTCCACCTTTGCTCCATCGGTAAGCGCCAAGTGCCACTCCGAGCGCGGAATGACCGCCCAGTCGACCGCGACGGCAATGCCCTTGTCGGGGATGCCCAGCCTGGTCAGAAGGTCGGCGACCGTGGTCCGGTCGTCGATCTCGACGGATTCGTCGTTCACCACGACTTTCACGCGGGCACCCCCGCCTTCAACTCGGCCGCGATCGTCGCGGCGGTCCAGGGCGCCAACAGGAAACCCGACCGGCCGTGGCCCGCCGCGACCAGCGTGCGGTCGTCGAGCCTGCCGACCACGGGCAGGTTGTCCGGGGTCACCGGTCGCAGGCCCGCCGCACACTCGGCGAGCTCGTACTCACCGAGCGCGGGGATGACTTCGCACGCATCGTCGAGCAGTTCGCGGACACCCGCCACGGTGGGCGCGGTGTCCCTGCCGTGCTCGTACTGCGTCGCCCCGACCACCACGCCGTCGGCGCGTGGCACCAGGTACACCTGACGACCGTGCACCCTCGCCCGAATCACCCTCTGCGGCACAGGCATACAGCCCCGTCGCCACCGCAGTCGCAGCACCTCGCCCTTGACGGGGCGGATCGGCAGTCCAGGCCACAGCGCGGGCGCATCGATGCCGTTGGCGATCACGACGACGTCGGCGTCGCGTGCCTCGACCAACGAACGCACCGGCGGCGCCCACGAGACGCCGAGACTCGCGCACCGCGCTGCGAGTGCCTCGACGAGGGCCCGATTGTCAACGGCCAGTTCGGTTTCGGCCAGGAAACCGTGCCGGATACCCTGCGCCAGCAGCGGCTCCAGGTCGCGCGCCGCCCTGGTCATCGTCACCGGGTGCCCCTGGGCGGCAAGCCATTCACCGGTGGTGGCCAGGTCCGCCGCGTCGGCGCGGTCGACGGCGACCACCAGCGACTCGCGGGCGGTTATGACGTTCGAGGGCAGCCCGTCCAGGAAGTCCGTGTGCCACATCTCGAGTGACGCCAACCCGATCTGCAGCAGCTGATCCTCACCCGGCCAGCCCTCACTATGGGGCGCCAACATGCCGCCCGCCACCCAGGAGGCGCCGTGCGCGTCGGTGCGGTGCACGCGCACCGTCCAGCCGTCGAGCGCCGCCCGACGTGCCACCGACAGTCCGATGACGCCCCCGCCGATCACGGCCAAGGATCGCCCGGCCTGATGAGTCCGCAATTCCGTTTCCTTCCTACGCCGGCATGACCCGGATCAGGTGTGACGGTAAGGGTGGCAATCGCACCCACTCTCAGTCCCCGGTCCCGGGACTCCCGTGTCGCTTGCTCAAGGGTACTCGCCGGTCGCTAACGTTCGCGGTGTGCTTGAACCCCTCCAGCCACCCCGGCGCCTCGCGGCCGCCCGGCTCTACCTGTGCACCGATGCCCGACGCGAGCGCGGTGACCTGGCCGCGTTCGCCGACGCGGCGCTGGCAGGTGGGGTCGACGTCATTCAGCTCCGCGACAAGGGCTCCGCAGGCGAGAAGCGGTTCGGCCCGCTGGAGGCCCGCGACGAGCTCGCCGCGCTCGAGGTGCTCGCCGACGCGGCGCGCAGGCACGACGCCCTCTTCGCCGTCAACGACCGCGCCGACATCGCCAGAGCCGCCGGTGCAGACGTCCTTCACCTCGGCCAGGACGACCTGCCGCTGGCGGTGGCCCGCGACGTCATCGGAGCAGGGCCGCTGATCGGGCGGTCCACGCACGACGCCGACCAGGTGCACACCGCCGCCGGTGAAGACGTCGACTACTTCTGCGTCGGCCCCTGCTGGCCCACCCCGACGAAGCCAGGGCGAACGGCGCCCGGTCTCGACCTCGTCCGCACGGCCGCGAAGCTGGGCACCGCGAAGCCGTGGTTCGCGATCGGCGGCATCGACGCGGATCGGCTTCCCGAGGTACTGAACGCGGGTGCCCGCCGCATCGTGGTGGTGCGGGCCATCACCGCAGCCGAAGACCCCGCCGCCGCCGCCCGCGCGTTGAAGGCGGCGCTCACGGCTCGCGGTTGACCTCGAACGGCAGCGTCGCCGACTTCATGCGCAGCAGCTCCCAGCTGGCGGCGAACCCCGGATGCAGGGGCAAATCGAGTACGTGGTCCTCGGCGACCCAGCGCAGCTCGGAGCTCTCGCGGTTGGGCACGGTCCGCAGCGGCTCCGCCGCGTCGGCGATCACCGTCGTGTAGGTCCAGTAGGAGCCCTTCGCCCCCACGACCTCGGCGGTGATCACCATCGTGCGGACCACCAACTGATCGGACGTCAGGCCCGCCTCCTCGTGCGCCTCGCGGATGGCCGCCTGCTCGACGGTCTCGTGACTGTCGCGGGCACCCCCGGGCAGGCTCCACGTGCCACCCTGATGACTCCACGGCGCGCGATGCTGAAGCAGCATTGTGGCACTTCCGTCGGGACGCGGGGCGCGCAACAGCAGACCCGCCGCGCCGTGGCGACCCCAGAAGGGCACGCCGTCATCCGACAAGACCCAGCCGTCACCGTCGCCGCGCACGGATTCAGGATAGGTAAAGCGCGCCGAACATGGCCGACCGCCGTGATCCATGGGTTTGGTGTCCTCGATTGTCCCGCGCGTCCCGCCCCCTGCTCTTAGAATTCCTTTACAGTTGAGGAGTCGGGAAAGAAGCACCGAAAGCAGAGGTCCGCGCACAGGTGACTGTGGAGTTGGCGCACCCTTCCACCGAGCCCCTTGCGTCCCGCTCACAAACCAGACCCGCGCACCCGCGGTGGTGGTTCCTCTGGACGACCCCCGGCCGCATCCTCACGATCGGCTTCGTCCTCTCCGCGCTGGTGATCGCCTGTGCCTTCGCGACGTCGACGACCATCAACGGCCGTCAGCAGGCGCTGTCCACCGTCCTGGACCACACCGAGCCCCTGTCGTTCGCGGCGGGGCAGCTCTACACGACCCTGTCGGTCGCCGATGCCGCCGCAGCGACGGCCTTCATCTCAGGCACTGAGCCTCGGGCCGTCCGGCAACGCTACGAACAGGCGATCACCGACGCCTCGGTCGCGGTGACGCGCGCATCGAGCGGCCTCACCGACGACGAGATGGTCCAGTTGCTCGGCCGGGTCAACGCACAGCTCGCCGTCTACACGGGTCTTGTCGAAACGGCGCGCACCAACAATCGCGCAGGCAATCCCGTCGGATCGTCGTACCTGTCGGAGGCGTCGTCACTGATGCAGACGCAGATCCTCCCCGACGCCCAACGGCTGTACGAGAGGACCAGCAAGCAGGTCGACGTCGAAACGACCGCGTCGACCAGGATCCCGGCACCGGTCATTCTGGTGGTGCTGGCGACTCTGATGTTCGGTGCGTTCGCGAACCGGTGGCTGTCGCGGCGCACCCGCCGCCTCGTCAACATCGGGTTCGTCGCGGGCGGCCTTGCCGTGCTCATCATGATCGTGTGGGTCGGTACGGCACTGACGATCTCCACCGCCGACAGTCGCAGCGCCAAGAGCACCGCCGCCGAGTCCCTCAAGACCGTCACCACCATGGCGATCACCGCTCAGCAGGCCCGAGCCGACGAGACGCTCGCGCTGATCCGCCGGGGCGACGAAGGCGTCCGCAAGCAGTCCTACTACCAGCGCATCGATACCATGCAGCAGCAGCTCGCCGACTATCTGGGCCGCGACGACGCGATCGACAAGGCCGATCTGGCCGATGCCGAACAACTGCTGCGGCGCTGGCGGGCCGCCGACGACCGGATCAACGCCTACATCGCGGTCGGCAACTATCAGGCCGCCACGCAGGTGGCACTCGGCACCGGTGAGGACGATTCCACCCCCGCCTTCGACAAGCTCGACGCCGCGCTGACGAAGGGCATCGGCGAGAGCCGCCAGCAGTTGCGCAACGACATCGTCAACGCGCGACGGGTGCTGTCCGGTGCCACGGTCGGCGCGGCAGTGCTCAGCATCATCGCGGCGATCGCGGTGGCGCTCGGGCTGTGGCCACGGTTGAGTGAGTACAGATGATGAACGTGAAAAAGCTGATGGCCGCATTCGCGGTGGGGATGGTGGTGGCCGGCTGCAGCCAGACCGCGCCCGCCGTCAACGTGCCCAGCGTGACGCTCGCGCCGCCGACGCCCGCGGGTATGGCCGAGGCCTCCCCGGTGCCCGTGCAGCCGCCCGACAGCGACGATGACTGCACTGCGAGCCTACGACCGTTCCCCACCAAGGCCGAGGCCGACGCCGCCGTCACCAACATCCGCAACCGCGGCAGGCTCATCGTCGGTCTCGACATCGGCAGCAATCTGTTCAGCTTCCGCGACCCGATCACGGGTGAGATCACCGGCTTCGACGTCGACATCGCGGGTGAGGTGGCCCGCGACATCTTCGGCACGCCCTCGCAGGTCGAGTACCGCATCCTGTCGTCGGCCGACCGGATCGCCGCGCTGCAGAACAATCAGGTCGACATCGTCGTCAAGACCATGAGTATCAACTGTGAGCGCAAGGAGTTGGTGAACTTCTCCACCGAGTACCTGTCGGCCAACCAGCGGATCCTGGCGCCTCGCGACTCGGCGATCACCCAGGCATCCGACCTGGCGGGCAAGCGTGTGTGCGCGGTGAAGGGTACGACGTCGCTGGAGCGCATTCAGCAGATCAGCCCGCCACCCGTCATCGTCGAGGTCGTGACGTGGGCCGACTGCCTGGTCGCGTTGCAGCAGCGTCAGGTCGACGCCGTGAGCACCGACGACTCGATACTGGCGGGGCTGGTAGCGCAGGATCCGTACCTGCACATCGTCGGGCCGTCGATGGCCAAGGAGCCGTACGGCATCGGGATCAACAAGGAGAACACCGGCCTGGTGCGGTTCGTCAACGGAACCCTCGAGAGGGTTCGTCGCGACGGCACGTGGAACACGTTGTACCGCAAGTGGTTGACGGTGCTCGGACCCGCTCCCGCACCGCCCGTACCGAGGTACGAGGACTGATGTCCGCCGACGAGACGCCCGACGAGGGCCCGGGTACCCAACCCGCAGACGCGATGGCCTACGACTCGCTGGCGACCATGCGGCCGATGGCGACGCAAGCCGTGTTCCGGCCGATCTTCGACGACTCCGAGGGCTTCTCGGTCGGCAGCGTCGAGACCGAACCGAACGAGCAGACGACCATGCTGACTCGGCAGTGGTCGCCGATCCGACGGCTCGGTGGCGGTCTGGTCGAAGTACCTCGCGTGCCGGAACGGGATCCGCTGGAAGCGTTGATGACCGACCCGGTCGTCGCCGTGGCGAAGCGGTTCTGCTGGAACTGCGGCAAGCCGGTCGGCCGTTCCACCTCCGACGGCGAGGCCCTCTCCGAGGGTTGGTGCCCACACTGCGGTAGCTCGTATTCCTTTCTCCCGCAGCTGAGTCCGGGCGACATGGTGATCGACCAGTACGATATCAAGGGTTGCATCGCCCACGGCGGGCTCGGCTGGATCTACCTGGCCTTCGACAAGAACGTCAACGATCGACCCGTGGTGCTAAAGGGTCTGGTGCATTCGGGTGACGCCGAGGCGCAGTCGATCGCGATGGCCGAACGCCAGTTCCTCGCCGAGGTCACCCACCCGGGGATCGTGAAGATCTTCAACTTCGTCGAACACGACGACAAGAACGGCGACCCCGTCGGCTACATCGTCATGGAGTACGTCGGTGGAACGTCGCTCAAACAAGCGAAGGGCCACCAACTTCCGGTGGCGCAGGCGATCGCGTACATGCTCGAGATCCTGCCGGCGCTCGGCTACCTGCACTCCGTCGGACTGGTGTACAACGACCTGAAGCCCGAGAACGTCATGGTCACCGAGGAGCAGCTCAAGCTGATCGACCTCGGTGGCGTGTCGCGGCTGAACTCCTACGGATTCCTCTACGGCACACCGGGATACCAGGCACCCGAAATCGTCAAGACGGGGCCGACCATCGCCACCGACATCTACACGGTGGGCCGCACCCTCGCCGCGTTGACGCTGGACTTGCGCACCCGCAGCGGCCGCTACGACGACGGGCTGCCCGAGGACGATCCCGTGCTGGCGCAACATGACTCGTTCGGTCGACTGCTGCGACGGGCCATCGACCCCGATCCGCGCAGACGATTCGGCAGTGCCGAGGAGATGTCCGGTCAGCTGATCGGCGTGCTGCGCGAGGTCGTCGCCAAGGATTCCGGTATGCCACGGCCGGGCCTGTCCGCGGTGTTCAGTCCGTCACGTTCGACGTTCGGCGTCGACCTTCTGGTCGCCCACACCGACGTGTACCTCGACGGCCAGGTGCACTCCGAGAAGCTGACCGCCCAGGAGATCGTCAGAGCGTTGCAGGTGCCGCTCGTCGACCCCGCCGACGTCGGTGCGGCGGTGCTGTCGGCGACCGTGCTCAGCCAGCCCGTCCAGACGCTCGACTCGCTGCGAGCGGCGCGTTACGGTTCGCTGGACTCCGACGGCGGTGTCGACCTGTCGGAGTCGGTCGAACTGCCGCTGATGGAGGTGCGGGCACTGTTGGACCTCGGCGACGTGGCCAAGGCCAACCGCAAGCTCGACGATCTGTGCGAACGGGTGGGCTGGCGCTGGCGTCTGGTGTGGTTCCGCGCGGTGGCCGAATTGCTCTCCGCCGACTACGAATCGGCCACCAAGCACTTCACCGAGGTACTCGACACCCTGCCCGGTGAACTTGCCCCGAAGTTGGCGCTGGCGGCGACCGCGGAGCTGAGCGGCTCCGCTGACGAGAACACGTTCTACAAGACGGTGTGGAACACGGACAACGGCATCATCTCGGCGGGATTCGGCCTCGCGCGCGCGCAGTCGGCGAATGCCCAACGCGATGACGCCGTCACGACACTGGACCAGGTACCGCCCACGTCGAGGCACTTCACCACGGCGCGGCTCACCAGCGCCGTGACGCTGCTGTCCGGGCGGTCGGGTAGCGAGATCACCGAGCAGCAGATCCGTGATGCCGCGCGGCGGGTGGAGGTGCTGCCCGACACGGAGCCGCGGGTTCTGCAGATCCGCGCGCTGGTGCTCGGAACGGCGATGGACTGGCTGGCCGACAACACGGCGAGCACCAACCACATCCTGGGCTTTCCCTTCACCGAGCACGGTCTGAGACTCGGCGTCGAGGCGTCACTGCGGGGGCTCTCCCGCGTCGCGCCGACCCAGGAACACCGTTATGCGCTGGTCGATCTCGCCAACAGCGTGCGGCCCATGAGCACGTTCTAGCT
>NZ_DASQEU010000003.1:0-3046 GCF_035633495.1 Mycobacterium sp.
ATGGGCTACCGCTTTCAGGAGTAGCGCCTACTCCCCCGCCATCAATTGCCGTGCCACCCGGTTGAGCGGTTCGTACAGATCGAGCACCGCGCGGGGGTCCTCCTCGAGCGCATTCGTCACGAGTGTCGAGATCGCCGCGACGAGAACCTGACAGACGAAGCGTTCCTGTTCTGACTGGGCGTCGAACACCGCGGCGACCCCGTCGACGAACTGTTGCTGCAGCGCGAGTCGCGCAGCGATCGCCTCCGGGCCGGCCGTGTAGACGCCGATCAGATAGAGGCGGGATATCGCGGGATCCCTCGCCATGACGGTGAGATAGGTGCGCAGCAGCGTGGCGAAACGATCCATCGGAGAATTCGTCGCAGGTGTCGCGAAGATCGCTCCGATCACCGCTCCCTGTCGGCGTCCGTGAGCTCGCGATGAAGCACTCCTGTTTCGAGCAGAACAGCTCGTAGAAGGTCTGCCGCCACACCCCGCGCTCTTGATGACGTCGGCCACGCTGGTGTCGGCATAGCCCTTTGCTGAGATCTCGGTCTCGAGCGCGAGGAAGATGCGCTCACGCTGATGGGTCTGGACCTCGTCACGGCTCAGTGGTCTCGATCGTAAGTTCGTCGGGGGTCAGGCTGCGCGTGGTTGGGCTGAATCGTGTGTCTGTTCGGGTTTGTGCTTGTCGAGCCTGATGAGCAGGTCATCGAGGTCGGCGGTGGTGAATTTCCATTTGAACGGGCGTGCGGTCTGGTTGTAGCGCTCCTCGAACGCGGCCAGGCGGTCGGTGACGATGTCAAGGTCGGTGAAGTCGTTGGGCGAGAGCGCTTTGCGTTGGACGATGGAGAAGAATATTTCGACCTGGTTGAGCCATGAGGCGTGCACCGGGGTGTGCACCATGATCGCGTTTGGGAACTGTTCGGCGAGCCGGTCGATCGCTTTCTGTCCGCGGTGTGACGAGCCGTTGTCCACCACCCAGAACACGCGCTCGGCGGAGGCGTAGGGCTCTTGGGTCATGACCTGTTCGACCAGGTTGGTGAACGCGGCGATGCCGGTGGTGTCCTCGCAGCGTCCGAAGACCTTGCCGCGGTGCACGTCGTAGGCGGCCAGGTAAGCCACCGCACCGCGACGGTCGTAGTCGTGGTTGACCCGGATCTGGCGGGACTTGCCCGGCGGGAGGGTGCGATGGCAGCGGCAGCGGGCCTGGATGGAAGTCTTCTCGTCGGCCGAGATCACATAGTCGCCTGCGCCCAACGGTTTCCCGTCCCATTTTCGGTCGTATAGGTCGAGCACCCGTTGGGCCTTGAGGGCAAAGTCGGGATCGGTGATGAAGATCCACGACTGGTACTGCCAGGGCTTGAGCGCGTCCTCAGACAGCCACCGGCGCACCGTCGCTGACGAGATCGACGCGACGATCCCGTCGTCGACGGCGTGGCGGGCCAACTCCGGGCACGACCACCGCGACAGCGGCAGCCCTTTGTCGGCTGGCGGTGTGCAGGCCATCGCCTTGACCTGGGCGACCTGCACGTCGGTGAACTCCGGTGGACGGCCGGACCGTTTCGCATCGGCCAGCGACGCTAAACCCGGTGCCGCACACCAGCGGTGACGCCACTTGCGCACGGTGTCCTCGCTGACCCCCAGTCGCCGGGCGATCTGGGCATTGGCCTGTCCGACAGCAGCCGCCAAGATGATCTGGGCCCGGGTCACCAGCCGTTGCTCGGTGCGCCCGGCTCGGGTCAATCGGGTTAATTCTCGGCGTTGTGAACCGGTCAACGTGATCTGGTCGGTGCTGGTCGGTGACATCATGGCGCTCCAAGACAAGTTCCCAATAGTCACTCCAGCCTCACCCGTCCCGACGGAGACGGTGGTCAACGACACGTCGATCCGGCAGGATCAGTGACCATGGCCGCACCGCCCGCCGCGACGAAAGCGTCCCTGCAACAGCGGCTGTCCGCCCACGCCCGCCAACGATGGCCACAGCTGACCGGTATCGATGTCCGGTTCCGCGGCGCGTTCGCCTACGTCAGCGCAACCATGCCCGACGGCGAGCCCATGGCCTTGATGCGGCTGCGCTACGGCGGATCAGCCGCCCGCTGGGGCTTCGCAATCTACCTCGCAAGCAAAGACGGTTACGAGGACTCCGTCCTGCCGACAGGATTCACAGCCGGCGCACCCGAAGACGCCCTCGACACCGCCTGCGGCCTCTACCTGGGCGACCCGACCGCCTGGACATGAACCCCGACGAACTTACGATCGAGACCACTAAGCCTCGATCCACTCCCGGCGATCGGATCGCGCGGGCTCGCTCGTCGTCTGGTTGGGGCGGGGTTATGAATCGCACTGGAAATGTTGGAGGCTCCCGACCTTGGAAACGACGATGGAGTCATGCCGAAGGAACAGTCGCCTGGGAAGCCGACGACACGCAGGTACAGCCCGGGGGAGAAGGCCGCGGCGGTGCGGATGGTGCGGGCATTGCGCGCCGAACTCGGCACCGATCACGGGACGGTGCAGCGGGTGGCCCGCCAGCTCGGGTACGGAATCGAGTCGGTGCGGTCATGAGCGCAGTCACCAGGCCGACATCGACGACGGCCATGCGCCGGGGGTATCGACCACGGAGTCGCAGCGGGTCAAGGATCTCGAGCAGGAGGTCCGAGAACTCAAGCGGGCCAACGCTATTCTGAAACGGACGGCGAGTTTCTTCGGGGCGGAGCTCGACCGCCAACACAAGAAGTAGTCGTCTTCATCGACGCCAACCGCGACGATCTCGGGGTCGAGCCCATCTGTACCGTCCTGCGATCTGCAGGCGTTCAGGTGGCCCCGAGCACGTACTACGCGTTCAAGGCACGCACGCCGTCGGCGCGCTCCCAGCGTCACGCCGTCATGGGTCCTGTGCTCATGGCGCTGTGGGGAGGACAACTACCGGGTCTACGGTGTGCGCAAGCTGTGGAAGACCGCCCGCCGCGCCGGCCACGGCATCGGACGTGATCAAGTCGCCCGGCTGATACGGGCCGCCGGTATCGCTGGAGCCCGCCGCGGCAAGCGGGTGCGTACCACCAAACCC
>NZ_DASQEU010000004.1:0-83531 GCF_035633495.1 Mycobacterium sp.
GCGGGCGACGTCCTCGATGATCTCCGACAGCTCACGCGAGCCGTCGAACAAGGCGTCGATCTCGCCACGGATCTTCTCGGTGGGTGATACTCGTACTGACACGGGCGTAGTCCTTCCTTCTCTGAGTTGGTAGCTCTCGAAGGAACCTACGTCCGTCGTCATTTACACCGTGGCTGGGACACGACCCGATGTCGCGACCGGTGGTTTGGCTGCTCGGCCAGGCAACCGACATCGTCGTTCGGCTGTTCGGGGGCGATCCCAGCGTTGGTAGAGAGCAACTTTCCCCCGACGAGTTACGTGAACTCGTGATCGGTCACCCTGGGCTCACCGCCGAACAGCGAACGATCATCACGGGAGCCGTGGAGATCCACGAGCGCCGGCCTGCGCCACGTGGTCCTCGCACCCGTGTCAGTTCTGGTTTCCCGGCGTGCCGCGCTGTACGCGCTCAGGGCTACCGGACGGATCGCCCGGTCACTGTCTCGGACGGCGCGGCCTCATTGAGCTGTGGGACGCTGAAGCTGCCGCAGGCAGCCGATGCGGCTCGCCTGGATTCGACCGATCGGTAGCGTAACGCGTCTGACCTGCTGGGGACTCTTGGCCTTGCCACAACCGCACCCGTTGACGACCTTTGGCTCTGTTACAGCGTGTCCGGCCGGTCGTACATTGAATCGGCTATTTCTCAACGTAGGGAGTACGAGCGTGCCTACCCGCGATAACAGCGAGCATCTGGCCGAGACCGCGCTCCTCGATTATGGCCATGCCTCGCTGAGGAAGTTGATCTGCGATCGCGGCTGGCGGTCGCTGCCGGTCGGCCGGCGCATCGGCGCAGTCTATTCGTTCGTGCGCGATGAGATTCCATTCGGCTACAACATAAGTGATCGGATCTCCGCCTCACAGGTCCTCGCCGATGGCTATGGGCAATGCAACACCAAGACGATCCTTCTCATGGCGCTGCTGCGCGGTGTCGGTATCCCGTGTCGTGTCCACGGGGCGACGATTCATAAGCGACTGCAGAAGGGCGTCGTCAACGGTCTGTGGTATCGGATGGCGCCAAAAAACATCATCCACACTTGGGCAGAGGTACTGGTCGACGGCCGCTGGGTCGCGATGGAGGGCGTCATCCTCGATAGCCGCTACCTCGATGGTCTCCGGGCGCTCGTATCGCAGAACCATGGTGCGTTTCTCGGCTACGCCGTCGGGACCGACGACCTGGCAAGCCCGCCGGTCGACTGGCAAGGCGATGACACTGCCATTCAAATGACCGGCGTCAACTCCGATCTCGGTAGCTACGACGATCCCGATGCGTTCTACGCCGAGCACGGCGCGAACCTCTCGGGATTCAAGGAATGGCTGTATCGCCATGTCGTCCGTCAGAGGATGAACGGGAAAGTCGCATCCATCCGTGGTTGCCCGCCGACGCCGTCGTGTGTCGCGCATTCCGCTGCTGCCCGAGGGCGATCGGGGCCGGCAACAGGCCCTGGCAAGTGAAGTCGGTGTCCTCGAACGGCATTGCCATCAGCGGAGGCCGAAGCAATCCGGCCACAACTGATCGCCAGCTACTTTCCCTTTGCGCGCTATCAGCGGCGTACCAAACGGATCATCCCGGTAATCAAACTGACGAGGCTGGAGTCCGGCAGTCTCACGCCGCGCACAGTGGCGGCGCCGCGGGATCGGTCAGCGCCCACAAGGGTGGACCGCCATTCGGATGACGGGGGATCGCCCCGAGTCGCTCCTTCACCGTGACGACGTCGGGCTCGCGCACCGAACTGGTTCGACGGTTGCGCGACGACCGCGGTGAGCGGTCAGCACCGCCGTGGCCCGCCAGCAATGCGCGACAGCTAAACGCGGCCACTAGGACTGACGCCAAAGGTCATGAAGTGAACGGTGATGTGCGGCCAGGGTTCATCCCGACCACCGACACGGCGGACACCGGAAAACGTGACGGCATCCCGACCTTCGCTGAGGAGCCGCAGAAGGCGTTCTCCGCGCTGATCGGCGAACTCACCGCCAGCCAAAAGCGGGCGCTGGCCGTCTCTATGGTGGTGATGTTGCTACTCGGGACGTATTTTCTCCGCGGCTACTTCATTCTCATTGTTGTCGCGACGGTATCGGCATACCTGCTCGCGCCGCTCTTCAACCGGTTGAATCGACATTTTCGCTCAAGCGTGTCGGCGACCCGCGCTGTCTTATCGGCGCTCGGCTGTGTAATCGTACCCGAGGAGGCTGCGCGAATCATTCTCGGGGGCGTGGCCAACGGGGAGGGCATCATCGCCTTCCCTGACGGCCCGAAAGAGCGGTGGCGCCAATACCGGACGTCGCCCGAGACGGTCGAGGTGTACCTCAAGGAGCTGGCCCGGCTGCGGCGCAGCGCCTTCGCGTCGGGCGATGCCCTGTACCGCCCAGCCCGACCGCCGGGGGACACCTGAGCGCGGCCGGCGGGCGGGTCGGCTATGTCCGCAACCAGGCCACGGCCGCCGCGCTCGCCAACATTGTGCTCAACCCGCTCATCGAGTGGGTCCTGAACCGTGAGAAAGGCTTTCAGCCGTTCTGGGGCAGTGACGGTGTCGTCGTCAACATGGCGCTGACGTCACTCATCTTGTCCGTGTTGGTCGCACTGTTCGCCGCGCGCGGCGTGCATTACGAGCTGGCCACCAGTCGTATCGCTGCTACTGGCATGGCGGCGCGGACACCACGGCTGCTACGGCGCCTGCCGGGCCGACCCGGGTGGTTGGGTCTGCTGCTCGGAGTTGGTGCCGCAGCTGTCGTGGCCGTCGCGCTCTGGCTGCTCGACGTCGCCGGCGTTTCCGGTCTGTCCTTCGGCGGACTGCTGCTCCTCAAAGCCGTGTACTGCGGCGGGCTCGGTTTCGCTGTGGCGCGCTGAACGATCCTGCGGCAGCTGTTGCCGTCCGAACATACCCCATAGGGTATGCTCCCGGCCGTTATGGTAGCTGCCGGCCTCCATTCCCACGGCCGCCTGAGCGTCCGGGCGTGGGCGGGCCGGCGATGACCTGCCGGACCTTCCCACCGGTCGGGTGCACGCACCGGTCCCTGCGCCACGCGGACGATCTCCGGTCAGCTCGGCTGGCGTGGGTGAGGAAGGACCCGCGCAACACTGCCCGGTGACCTTGTCCCCTACTGGTTGGCTGGTTGACGCTTGAGGCTGGGCTGATGAGCAGACACGGTCGGGCTGACCTCGCCGCTGTCGCCGAGGCCGCGGCAGCATCCGGGCATCCGGCGGTGCGGCTGGAGCGGGTGGGACGAACATACGGCTCCGGGCCGGCCGCGGTTGAGGCGCTCAAGGGTGTGGACCTCGAGATCTGGCCCGGTGAGTTCGTCGTCCTGCTGGGTCCGTCCGGCTCCGGGAAGACCACCTTGCTCAACCTGGTCGGCGGCATCGAAGAGCCGACCGGTGGGCGGATCGAGGTGGCCGGCACCGACATCGCATCACTACAGGGCAAGGCGCGTACGGCTTATCGACGCGATCGGGTCGGGTTCGTGTTCCAGTTCTTCAACCTGGTGCCCACCCTGACCGCACTGGAGAACGTGGAGATCATCGCCGAACTCACCGGCACGGATTGCGCTCGGCGCAGTCGCGAGGCGCTGGCGCGGGTGGGTCTGTCCGACGTCGCCGACCGTTTCCCCGGTCAACTGTCCGGCGGTCAGCAGCAACGGGTGGCGATCGCGCGTGCGATCGTCAAGGAGCCGCCGCTGCTGCTGTGCGACGAGCCGACCGGCAGCCTGGACCTGGCCACGGGCCGTCAGGTTCTCGCGGTTCTGCGCGACCTCGCCCGTGAGGGGCACCACACCGTGATGCTGGTGACTCACAACTCGGCGATCGCGGCCATGGCCGATCGGGTGGTGTGGCTGCACTCGGGGACTATCGCCCGCCAACAACACGTCTCGGCCCCGGTCGAGGCACAAGTCCTCGAATGGTAAGTCGAGTCCTGCTTCGCAAGTTGCGCCGGGATCTATGGCGGCAGCGATGGCAGTTCCTGGCCGCAGCGCTTGTCATCGCTATCGGCGTCGCGGTCTACGTCGCGGCCACCGACGCCTACGCGAACCTCAAGCAGTCCTTCGACCGGGCCTACGCCACCCAGTTGCTGCCCGATGCCGTGCTCACCGGACCGGCTGCGATCGGCCTGCGCGATACCGCGCAAGCCCTGCCCGGCAATCCGATCGTCGAGGTCCGCCAGCAGGGCGACGTGGCCATCCGTGTCAACGGGCACACGTTGCTCGGGCGGGCTGTCAGCGTGCCCGCCGGGGCGCAGCCGGCCGTGTCCCGGCTTGCGCTGCGGGCGGGCGACCTGCCCGTACCCGGCCAGGTCGTGACCGAAGAACACCTCACCGAGCACTACGGCCTGCGGTCCGGCGACACCGTCGAACTACGCGGGCCCACCGGCTGGCAGAGCGTCCACGTGTCGGGTTCGGCCCTGTCGACGGAATATTTCTGGCCGGCCCGCTCCCAGCAGGAAGTCATGACTACCCCTGAGCATTTCGGTGTGGTGTTCGTGACCGCTCCCGACATGCAACGACTGGTTCCCGAACCGGTTGATCAGCTGCTGCTGTACGCGCAGGATCGCGCGGCGGCCCCGGCACTGGTCACGGCGGCAACCCAACTGGCGGGATCACACGGACTGGGCTTTGCCACCCGTGACGAACAGCCGTCCTATCGCGCACTGCAGGACGACGTCGATGCGATCGGTAGCTTCGCCAGACTGCTGCCGTGGGTCTTTCTGGTGGCCGCCGTGGCCGGCACCTACGTGCTGCTGTCCCGTCTGGTCGCCGCGCAACGCGGCGTGATCGGCACCCTGTCCGCCAACGGCATGTCCGGGCGCGCCCTGCGCGCCCACTATCTCGGGTACGGCGTCACGGTAGGTCTGGCGAGCGCGGTGCTGGGACTGGTCGGCGGCTACTTTCTGGGCGGCTGGTTCACCACCCAATACACCCACGCGCTGGGGTTGCCGCTACGAGTGACCTCGGTGCACCCGGCGAACTTGATCATCGGAGCCCTGGCGGGCACGGTCGCCGCGGCACTGGCGGCATGGATCCCGGCCCGGGCCGCGTCACGCATGAGCCCGGCCGAGGCGATGCGAATAACCCCGCCGGGCACCCGCGGCGGAGTCAGTGTCGTGGAACGGCTCGTGCCGCCGATCCGGCGCCTCCCCGCCCGCTGGCGGATGACACTGCGGGGCATCACCCGCAACCGCCGGCGCACGGTGCTGACCATCGTCGGCGTCGTGATATCAGTGAGCCTGGTGCTGGTCTTCGCCGGCCTGCGCGACACCGTCGCCAACGTCATCAACCGCCAGTACGGCGGCATCGAACTCCAAGACGCCCAAGTACTGACCACCCCCGGCTCCGCCGATGCCGTGGCGGCCGCCCTACGCAGCGACCCCCGCGTCACCGCCGTGGAGCCGTTCACCAGGATGGACGTCACACTGCAAGCCGGCAACGCCCGCTACGAGACGCTGTTGGTGGCACTACCCCCCGACACCCAGATGCACCGGTTCACCTCAGGCCGGTCCGCGCAGCATCTGCCGGCCAACGGTGTCTTGCTGGGACAGGGCCTCCGCCAGACCCTCGGCGTCACTTTGGGCGACCGTGTCGCGGTGACCGATCGGCAGACCGGAATCCGCATCGAGCAACGGGTGGCCGGATTTGTCGACGAGCCGATGAGCCCGGTGGCCTACATCTCGACGCAACAGTTGGGGCCCGCTGCGGCCACCGGGGTGATGCTCAAGCTGGCCCAAGGCACCCCGGCCGAGTCGATGAGCCAAACCGTCACCGCGATGCCCGGTGTGATCGCCTACCTGTCCACCGACTCCGTCGCCACAACGATTCGGGAGGCGTTCTCCCTGTATGACGCGTTGGTCGGGTTGATGCTGATATTTGCCGCGGTGATGGCCGCGGCCCTGCTCTACAACGCGATGTCGGCGAACATCGGCGAACGCAGCGGAGAGCTCGGCACACTGCAGGCCGCGGGGATGGGCGCCGGTCTGCTCGGTCGGTTGGTGGCAGCCGAGAACCTGCTGCTGGTCGTGGTCGGCCTGCCGCTCGGTCTCGGCGCCGGGGCGCTGCTCGCAGACTGGTTCATGTCCACCTATAAGACGCAGGGCTACACTTGGCATCTCGACATGCAGACCACCACGCCGCTCATCGTCGCGGCGGCGGTCCTGATCGCCGCACTGCTCGCCCAGGTTCCCGCGACCCGCGCTATTCGACGGATGGACGTGGCGAAAGTGGTCCGCGAGCGTTCACTATGAGTCGGCGCGCGGCGTTAATCGTCGACGGACACACAGCACGGCGGTATTGGCAAGACGATCTTGCAGTTCTACCGGGATCGAAGTAGACCGCTAGAGCGAGCCGCGCCCACTGTGTCAAGAACAGGGGGTCGACTCCGGATGCCCGGGTTGCCGGCGACCCAGTCGCGTGATCGCGGCGGCCACCGGCTCCGAGTCCTCGCCGTTGAGCTCGGCGATCAGGTCGTGAGCCAGGAACGGCACCTGCAGGCCGCGCCGGCGCAGCTGGCGTTGCAGGGCGAGCGTGTACATCCCGGGTCCGGCGCTGACTTCGCCCCGCACGATAGCGTTGACCTCGGCGGCGGTGACGGTGTCCGGGTCGACATGCGCCAGCCCGTCCAACACCCGCGCGGTGTCCAGACGCTGCTCGAGTCCGCAGCTGGGCGACCCATCCACGCCCAGCACTGCGGCCACGTCCAGCCCGCTGCGCTGGTAGTCCGCGGCCTGTGCGGCCACCGCCCGCGCCAGCCGTCTGTAGCGCCACCGGGTGTAGGCCAGCGCTACCGGCAGCGCGATCCGGCGCAGCCAGCCCGAATTCAAGACCGGTGACCCGTAGGTGCGCAGCAGATGCCGTTTCAGCACCCCACCCCACACCCGCTCCTCCGGGCATGGCATCTGAACCATCCCGAACCCGGCAGTTACGCAGGCGTCCACGATCTCGGCCACGCATCCCGGACGGCAGGCGCCACCGAGATAGCGGGTGTTCTCGTTGAGCAGGCAATGCGAGACCAGCACCACGCGCCCGGACCGGGCATCGCCCAATCGCGCCGCCAGTTGCTCGACCCGACGGGGTTCGGCCTTGCCCGGCCGGGCTGGGTCCGGCTCGGGTGAGGCTGGGCTGCGCCCCGTTGAGGCTGTGCGGCTGATCGGGGGTCCTGCTGTCCGGCGTGCTGGCCGTGCACCCGCAGCGGTGGATCCGCTGCTCACAGCTGGGTTCACCGGTGTCAGCTCGATCACCGGGATCACCCGGTCGGTGCGCCGGCGGTAGCGGGCGAACGGCCGGTAGGTGGCGTCCAACCGCGGCCACACCGCCTGCGCCTCAACAGGTTCCAGTACCCGGGCGTGGCACGCGATCCGGCGGCCACCGACCTGGACATCGACCTGCGGGTCGGCGATCAGGTTCAGGTACCAGGCGGGTGGGGCATCCCGGCCGGCGAACGACGCGGCCACCCAGTACCTCAGATCAGCTCCGTCACCGCGGTGCACGTAGTACAGCGGCGTGGACCGCGCCTCGCCGCTACGACGGCCCGTGGTGGTCAACACCAGAACATCCCGGGCCAAGAACCCGGCCCCGCCGAAGCGACGGAGCATCCACAGGTGCAGCCGGCTACCCAGCCGTACCGCTCGCGGGTGTGGGCCACCCGTGGTCATCGCGCTGGCGACCCGCTTGGTCAGCCCGCGCTCCCGCTTGGCCGTGCCACCCACCGCATCACATCCTCCGGACCAACACCACCCGCGCCGTCACCGGCGCACACCCAGGATGCGCCCGGCAGCCCCACCGCGGTGGACTCCGGCCGAATTCCGTCTGGTGGCGTGGGTTTCCTCGCGGCTCTCGAGTTCTCGGCGCCACCCCTTTGAATGGCCGGCGGCGAGCGATCACCGGTGACCACCTGACCCGTCGCGGGCATGTTCCCACAGCAGTGCGCAAGCTACGAGCACACCGGCCCAGGCGGCTCCCAACACCCAACCCGCGATCACATCGCTGAGATAGTGGACCCCCAGGTAGATCCGGGTGAATCCGACGCCGCCGATGATCACGGGTACTGCGGTCCATACGGCCACGCGGATGTTCCAGGACCGGACGATCCAATGGCTGATCATCCAGCCCGCTACCAGCGCCCAGACGGTCATGCCGGTGGCGTGCCCGGACGGAAACGAGTACCCGTCGGCGTTGATTGCCGCGTAAGGCATCGGTGGGCGGTGCCTGGCGACCACGAGTTTCACCACCGTTACGGCAACACCGACCCCGCTGAAGCCCAGAATGGCTAGCAGGACCGGCAATCGCGAGCGGGTCCGCCAGGCTATCGCTACACACACCACTGCTGTCACCACAGCCAGTCCCACCGGGCTACCCAACTCGGTAAGCGCCCGCATCACCACCGTCAGTACCGGCTCGCGGTGGGCAGCCAGCCAACCCGACAGTGGCCGGTCTACGCGCGCGATCCCGTCACCCTCCAACACGCTGTCGAGAAGTTTGGCGAATACGACCGCGAGCCCGCACAGCGCGATCAGTCCCCCGACCAGCGTGAGCAGCCCGGCCTGACCCACACCAAATCGGCGCTCGGGAAAGCACGCCGGTAAGCGTTCGCCGATATGGACGCAGGTCCAGCGCACCACTGCCCGCCACACCGCACTGACGACGCTCCGCACGCGACGTTCGTTGTAGGCCAGCCACAGCGCGGTCACGGCCACCGCTGCGAACGTCGCGATCAGGGCCGCGCTTACCGGTCCCACGGATTAATCCTGTGGGCGATCGCCCAGATGCGATGGTGCGGGGCCGGTCGCGGCCGATCAAACGCCCACCACATTCGGTCCGGCCGAAGCAAACCCCCGGACCGAGCCCGCTGCCGCGGACGTGTGCCGGTCGCGGATTCGGTCACGGCCCTACGGGTCGTTGGGTGTCGTGTCGGCCTGGCGCGTGCTGGGTTTCGACCGTGTCGGGACGCTCGGTGTCGGCGAGCGTGAAGTAGTTCTCTTCTTCTTGCAGGAAGTGCAGGCGCAGCAACGCATACAGCCCGTAGAGGCAGGCGCGCAGATCGTCGATCTGGTCGGGCTGGATGTCGCCGGCGCTCTGAGCCAGTGCGAGGTGGTTGCCGATCCGATCGGTCAGCCGTTGGATCTCGGCGTGGGTTCTGCTCATCGTGGCGGTGACTTCAACGCTGCCCAACGGCGTGGCCAATGCCGGGTAGAGCTCGGTCTGCTCAGCGTTCTCGTGCGGCAACAGTCGCTCGGTAAGGAAGCTCTGGGCACGGTCCAATGCATCCATCGCCGGTTTGCCCGGCCCAGTGGCAAGTTGATCGGCGGCATCACGCAGCAGCGTCAGCGCGTCGCGTAGCTCGTCGTGTTCGCCGGAGAAGCGGCGCAGCATCTCTTCGGTTTCCTGCGGCAGCTCGACCCCGGCGGCGGGGTTGCCCCGCAGCGCGCGCAGGGCGTTGAGGATCACCGCGACGTCGATGCCTTCCTGAAGCAACGCCCCCGCCGCGGGTGGCAGCCAGCCGAGGGCAGCAACACCCATTGCCAGCAGGGACAGCACCATACCGACCACCGCGCTTTGCACCGCGATGCGCCTCGACCAGCGTGCGACATCCATCGCATCGGCAAGCCGGTCCAACCGGTCGGTCGTCAACACGATGTCGGCGGCCTCCGAGGAAGCGGTCGCACCCCGGGCGCCCATCGCGACACCGACGGTGGCCGCGGCGAGCGCGGGGGCGTCGTTGACGCCGTCGCCGACCATCACGGTCACGGCGCGTTCCCGTTCGGCCCGCACGGCAGCCACCTTGTCAGCCGGGCTCTGGTCGGAGTACACCTCGTCCAAGCCCAAGACGGTGGCGACCTCCCGTGCGGGCGCCGCGCGGTCGCCGGTGAGCATGACCAATCGGTTCAATCCGGCGGCGCGCAGCCGTCGTACTGTTCGGGGGGCTGTGCGGCGCAACGGGTCTCGTAACAGCACCGCGCCGATCGCCGCATCGTCGACGTTGACCCAGGCGATCGCGGCGGTGTCGAGGCTCGCCCGGTTGACCGCCGCGCGGGCCCACCCCGCGTCGGACGCTGCGCCGTTGAGTTTGCCCACCGCAACCCTGGCGCCGTCGACCGTGGCGGTCACGCCTCGGCCGGGCTGCTCGACCATGTCGACGGGCAACGACAGCGACAGGTTCCGGGCGAGGGCTTCGGTGACGATCGCCTCGGCCAGCACGTGGGGGGACATCTGGTCCACCGACGCGGCCAGCCGCAAGATCTCGGTGCTGTCGCGACCAGGTGCGGCCAGGACGTCGACGACGACCGGGCGACCGGCGGTGAGGGTGCCGGTCTTGTCCATCACGAGCGTCGTCGCGTGGCCGAGGTTCTCCAGGGCACCGCCACTACGAATAACGACACCTAGCCGAGAGGCCCGTGACAATCCGGACACGATCGCCACCGGCGCGGCGAGTAGCAACGGACACGGCGTCGCCACCACCAGCACCGCCACCGCCCGCACCGCCGACCCGCTGGCCAACCACGCCACGCCCGCCACCACGAGAGCCAACGGCAAAAACCATGCGGCGTAGCGGTCGGCCAACCGAACGATCGGTGCGCTCTCGGCGCCCGCCTGCTGCGCCAACCGCACAATCCCGGCGTAGGTGCTGTGCTCGGCGGTGGCCGTCGCGCGGATCTCGAATGCGGTGGCGGCGTTGACCACGCCGCTGCGCACCGGCTCACCGACCGCGCGTTCGACCTGCAGCGGTTCACCGGTGAGGATCGACTCATCGAGGATCGCGACCGCGCCCTCGATCCGCCCGTCCACCGGCACCACCTCGCCGGGACCCACCACCAGCAGATCCCCCACCGCGACCTCGCCCAACGGGATCACGCTCACCGCGTCACCGACCCGCCGCCGGGCGAAACGAGGCGCATGCTCGAGCAATGCCCGCAAATCATGGGAGGCACGCCGCTGCGCCGCCGCATCCAGGGCGCGCCCGGTCGACAGCATCACTGCGATCAACGCGCCGGCCACGTACTCGCCCACCCACAGCGTGCCCACCAGCGACAACACCGCAAGCAGATCCACCCCGGCCCGGCCCTTGCGCAACGCGACGACCACCCAGACCAGCGCGGGCACCACGGCGGTCAGCGTGCCCGCGACCCAACACCCGTCGGCCACCGCACGCCACCCAATAAGCCACGCGATCCCGCCGAGCCCCAGCGCCGCTACTGTGACCACCAGCAAGGTCGGCTCAACCAGCGACCTCAACCGCTGCAACGAGGTCTGGGCGGTCGGCCGTGAGTCGGTCACCCCGCACTCCGGCCGTCGACGCCACGCTGACGGCGGTATTCGGCGAAGCGTCGACCACCGCGCGCTTGATCTAACCCGATTTGGACACCTGCGCTCATTGCCGTTCCCTACTGCCCGCCGATATCGACATCGGGATTGGTTCTCGCACTGGATATCTCGCTTCCCTCGGCAACACTCATCGAATTTTCCCAGCCGCTAGGTGCGCCGAGCTCACCTCGCAGGCGAACGTAAGCCGATTGCTGCCCCTGACGTTAGAAGTCGGGTGCCGGTTGGTCGAGAGCCGTTGGTCACCATCCTCACGGTCGAACGGCCGTAATCACTTTGCCGCCCAACGCGGTTTCTCAGCTCCGCACCTTCTCGTGGTTCGCGGCGTTCCCGCGACGGAAAGAGCTAGATGCGGATCAGTTGATCCGGGGCCTCGCACGTCGTAGGGGCCGTGGTCGATCGTGCCGAGTCGAAGCGATCACCCCGGCAGAGTCGATTCCGTCGTCACGTCAGTCCTCGCGCAGGTTGCGTGGCAGTCAACGAGCTCCGCATTCTGATCGCGAAGCCGGAATGGCGGGATTTCAGCTGATCGGGTCAATCGCCCGCTATCAACTGGTGGCCCTCCTGACTGCGTTCAACACGCTCAACTCACCGGGGGTGCAGCAGAATCGGTCGCGATTGCGTCCCGTAGCGCCGACACCGCCAGGGAAGCCTTCATCCCTCATTCCGGCGAGCAGCCGACGATCCGATTGGAAGGACGTCCCCGGCTGAGTGGGCCTCTAAGGGAACTGTCCCGCGGTACGCCAAGTTCGGGCGGCATGTTCGGTATCGGCTGGGGCGACGTAATCGTCTGGGAATGCTAGCAATTCGCCGAGGACACGCGCAGCCCTGCGTGAGCATCATTGGTGGATGATTTACGTGTGGAAGCCTCGGCGGGCGATGCCCCGCTAGCGAGGACAGGGTTAGCCCGTGGCGGGCAGGCCGTCGCTGCGCATAGGGCAGCACGTCAAGATTACGCGGAGTTATCTCGGCGGCGGACTGTGGTTGGCGCAGTGTCGGTTTCGCGACTCAGATGGTGTGACGCGTCGAGTCCAGCGACTCGGGCCGCCCGATGAGCACGACAAGTACGGCAAGCTCGCGTCGGACGCCTTAATAGAGGCACTCGCCGATCGTCGTCCGCCATCCGGGTCGGACACAATCGGTCTCGACACGTTAGTGATGACGTTGGTCGACCAACACATAGTGCGCCTAGCCGAGGACGACCGTTCGGCCCGGACGCTAGACACCTACCGCTACGACGCCAGCAAGCTGGCCAAGTTCTTGGGCGGCGTCAAGGTGGGGGAGTCGTCGGCGCGACCCCGACAACTTCGCCGGGCAGTGGCGCAAGACCCGCGACGAGTTGGGTGTGCCGGACGTCGGCCCGCATCGGGGCCGACCACCTCGGGCATGCCAAGGTGTCGATGACGCAGGACCGCCACATGATCCGCGGCCGGGTGCACAACCAGGTGGCAGACCTGCCGGACAGAGCCGTCACCGCCGACTCAGGTCCGACATAACCGACGAACAAACGGCGACCGACGATGCAGAGCACGGCTAAATACCCACTCTGACCAGCGCCCCCGGCAGGAATCGAACCTGCGACCTAGGGATTAGAAGGCCCTTGCTCTATCCGACTGAGCTACGGAGGCAGCGCCCGGAGAGTGTATCTCCCGTCAGATCTGGCAACCGCCGCACAACACGGGTATTGCGACCCGCCGTATCTGGCAGCGGACTAGCGTGGACCCCGCACTCGGTGACTACGGCAGGAGATCGACAGACGATGAGCGACGTGCCGGAGATCGATGCGGCCGGACTTCCCGAGGAACTGAGTGCGGTCGACCAGTTGTTGCACCGTGGGGAGGCCAATCCGCGCACCCGCTCGGGGATCATGGGCGTCGAGTTGCTCGACGCGACACCGGACTGGGAGCGCTTCCGGTCCCGCTTCGAGAACGCGTCCCGCAAGGTGCTGCGACTGCGTCAGAAGGTCGTCATGCCGACGCTGCCGACGGCGGCGCCCCGGTGGGTCGTCGACCCCGACTTCAACCTCGACTTCCACGTGAGACGGGTCCGCGTGCCCGCGCCAGGCACGCTGCGCGACGTGATGGACCTCGCCGAGGTCGCCCTGCAGTCGCCGATGGACATCTCGCGGCCGTTGTGGACGGCCACCCTCGTCGAGGGACTCGCCGACGGCAAGGCCGCCACGATGCTGCACCTGAGCCACGCGGTCACCGATGGTGTGGGCGCCATTGAGATGTTCGCCAACATCTACGACATCGAGCGCGACCCACCTCCGGCGAAGGAGGCGCCGCTCCCCATTCCGGAGGACCTCTCGCCGAACGATCTGATGCGCGAGGGCTTCAACAAGCTTCCCGGCTCCATCGCTAGTGGCCTCCGCGGTGCGATCGGGGGCGCCGCCCACGCGGTTGGCAAGGCCGTCCGCGATCCGGTGTCCGCGGTCGGTGGCGTCGTCAACTACGCCAGGTCCAGCGCGCGGGTGATGGGGCCGGTGGCCGACCCGTCGCCGCTGCTTCGTCGGCGCAGCATGTCGTCGCGCACCGAGGCCATCGACATCAAGTTCAGCGACCTTCACAAGGCGTCGAAGGCAGCGGGCGGCTCGATCAACGACGCCTACCTCGCCGGCCTGTGCGGTGCCTTGCGGCTGTACCACGAAGCCAAGGGTATTCCGATCGCGACGCTGCCCATGGCGGTCCCCGTCAACCTGCGTTCGGACGACGATCCCGCGGGCGGCAATCGTTTCGCCGGAGTCAATCTCGCCGCGCCGATCGGCATCGTCGACCCAGGAAAGCGCATCCTGAAGGTGCGCGCTCAAATGATGATCAAGCGCGAGGAGCGGGCGATCGACATGGTCGGTGCCATGGCGCCGTTGATCAGCCTCCTGCCGGACAGCATCCTCGAGTCGGTGGCCGGATCGGTCGTCAACTCCGACGTGCAGGCCAGCAATGTTCCCGTTTATCCTGGCGATACCTTCATCACCGGCGCGAAGATACTGCGGCACTACGGGATTGGACCTCTCCCCGGCGTCGCCATGATGGTGGTTCTGGTCTCGCGGGCCGGGTACTGCACGATCACCACCCGCTACGATCGCGCGGCGATCGCCGATGAGGCGTTGTGGGCCAGGTGCCTGCAGGCCGGGTTCGACGAGGTGCTCGTGCTCGGCGGTGACGGGCGATCCACGCCCGCCTCGTTCACCTCCGATCAACCCGTTCCGACTAGTTCGGTGTCCACCTCGGCCAATGGGAGTGCCGCGCAATGAGTCCGCAGAATGGACAACCCGCCCGCCGGGGAGACAACGTCATCCTGCGGTTGCCCGGTTCGGTCGCCGAGATCGAGGCCAGCCCGGAGGGACCCGACGTCGGCGCGTTCTTCGACCTCGACGGCACGCTGGTCGCCGGCTTCACCGGTGTGCTCATGACGCAGGATCGCCTGCGACGCGGGCAGATGAGCGTCGGCGAGTTCATCGGCATGGTGCAGGCTGGGCTCAACCACCAGCTCGGGCGATCGGAGTTCGAAGACCTGATCGGCAAGGGCGCCCGAATGTTGCACGGCAACTCGATGAGTGACCTCGACGAGCTCGGGGAGCGGTTGTTCGTCCAACACGTCCAGAAGCGCATCTATCCGGAGATGCGTGCTCTGGTGCGCGCACACATGGCGCGCGGCCACACCGTCGTGCTCAGTTCGTCGGCGCTCACCGTCCAGGTCGAGCCGGTCGCCAAGTTCCTCGGCATCGACAACGTCCTGAGCAACAAGTTCCAGACCGACGACGACGGCCTGATCACCGGCGAGGTGCTCACCCCGATCATCTGGGGGCCGGGCAAGGCTCGCGCGGTGCAGGCCTTTGCCGCCACGAACGGTGTCGACCTGGCCAAGAGCTACTTCTACGCCGACGGCGACGAGGACGTCGCACTGATGTACCTCGTCGGCAACCCCCGGCCCACCAACCCCGCCGGCAAGCTGGAAGCCGTTGCGGCCAAGCGCGGTTGGCCTGTTCTCAAGTTCAGCAGTCGTAGCGGTAGTAGCCCGGTCTCACAGATCCGCACGGTCGCCGGAATCGCTTCGGTGTTACCTGCTGCGGCCGGCGCCATCGGACTCGGATTGCTGACCCGCAACCGGCGCACCGGAGTCAACTTCTTCACGGCCGCGTGGACTCGGCTGCTGATGACGTCGATCGGCATCGACCTGAACGTCGTCGGTGAGGAGAATCTGACCGCCAAGCGTCCCGCCGTCTTCCTGTTCAACCACCGCAACCAGGTCGACCCGTTCATCGCGGGCCGACTGATCAGCGACAACTTCACGTCGGTCGGCAAGAAGGAGCTCGAGAAGGACCCGCTGATGGGGACGATCGGCAGGGCGTTGGACGCGGCCTTCATCGACCGCGACGATGCGAAGGCCGCGGTGGAGGGCTTGCGCAAGATCGAAGAGCTTGCGCGCAAGGGGATTTCGGTCCTCATCGCCCCCGAGGGCACCCGGCTGGACACTACCGAGGTCGGGGAGTTCAAGAAGGGTCCCTTCCGAATCGCCATGGCGGCCGGTATCCCGCTGGTGCCCATCGTCATCCGCAATGCGGAGGTCATCGCCGAGCGCAATTCGAGCACGTTCAATCCGGGCAGCGTCGACGTCGCGGTGTTCCCACCGATCTCGGTCGATGACTGGACGACAGCAAATCTGAGCGAACGCATCGCCGAGGTCCGCCAGCTCTACCTCGACACGCTCAGGGACTGGCCGCGCGGGGAGCTTCCCAGCGCCCCTCTCTACGAGCGCGAGGCCAAACCTGCCAAGAAGGCTCCCGCCAAGAAGGCGGCGGCCAAGGCCCCCGTGAAGAAGGCCCCTGCCCCACGACGGGCCGCCGCGAAGGCTCCGGCGAAGAAGGCTGCCGCCAAGGCGAATCCGGCCAAGAAGGGGCGGCCGTGAAGGTCACCGCCGACGCCCTGCACAGCTTCACCCCCACCGCCGACGCGCTCGTGCTGGCGTCGGTGGGTTCGCCCGCCGAGGTCGAGATGCTCGACGACTGGCTGGCAGCCCAGCGTCAGGCCCACCCCGATGCGCGCATCGAGGTGCTACAACTTCCGAGCGACGACGAACCGGCCCCGACCATCCTCGCGCGCCTCGTCGAACTGCTCGAAGTCGATGAGGACCGCTCCGTCGTCCCCGTGCGCGTGTTCTGGATTCCCGGCGGTCTACCAACCCGCTCGAAGGTGGTGGCGTTCCTCAGTGGTCGGGACACCTATCGCCCGCCGAAGTTGTTGCAGCGCGGCATCCTTCGCAAGGATGCTTCGCGCGCGCGTGTGGTGGCGGGCGAGCCGGCGAAGGTGTCCGAGCTGCGCCAGAACTGGAGCGACACCACGGTCGCCGAGAACCCGCGCGACTTCGCCCGCTTCGTCAGGCGGCGCGCGGAGCTGGCGATCGAACGCGTCGAGCTACGGCTGCTCGGGCCGGAGTACAAGTCACCCCGGTTGGTCAAGCCGGAGATGTTGGCGTCGGCCCGTTTTCGAGAAGGACTCGAACAGATCCCCGGCGCGACCGTGGAGTCGGCAGGCGAGATGCTCGACGAACTCGCGACGGGTTGGAGCCGGTTCTCCGTCGACCTGATTCCCACGTTGGGCCGTGCGATCTTCAGCAGGGGGTTCGACCCCCACATCGACTACGACCGCTTCGAGGTCGAGGCGATGCGGGTGGCACTCGAGAATCATCCTGCGGTGCTGCTGTTCTCGCACCGTTCCTATCTCGACGGCGCGATCGTACCGGTCGCGATGCGGGAGAATCGGCTGCCACCCGTGCACACCTTCGCGGGCATCAACCTGTCTTTCGGGCTCATGGGTCCGCTGATGCGTCGCTCGGGCGCCATCTTCATTCGCCGCAAGCTCGACGATCCCACCTACAAGTACGTGCTCAAGGAGTTCGTCGGCTACATCGTCGAAAAGCGGTTCAACCTGAGCTGGGCCATCGAAGGCACTCGCTCGCGGACCGGAAAGATGTTGCCGCCCAAGCTCGGTCTGCTCGCCTACGTGGCCGACGCCTACCTCGCCGGCCGCAGCGACGACATCCTTCTGCAGCCCGTCTCGATCAGTTTCGACCAATTGCACGAGACGGCGGAGTACGCCGCGTACGCCCGCGGCGGCGAGAAGACGCCCGAGGGGTTGTCCTGGCTGTACAACTTCATCAAGGCCCAGGGCGACCGCAACTACGGCAAGATCTACGTCCGCTTCCCCGAAGCCGTCTCGATGCGCAAGTACCTCGGTGAGCCTTACGGGCCGATGACCACCGACGAGGGGGCCAAACGTCTTGCGATGCAGAAGATGGCCTTCGAGGTGGCGTGGCGCATCCTTCGCGTCACTCCGGTCAACGCGACGGGATTGGTGTCGGCGCTGCTGCTGACCACCAACGGGGTGGCGCTGACACTGGGTCAGTTGCATCACACGGTGCAGGACGCTCTGGACTACCTCGAGCGCATGAAGACGCCGATGACCAACAGCGCGATGCGATTGCGCACAACCGACGGAGTGCGCGCCGCCGTTGATGCGCTGTCGGGTGGTCATCCCGTCACGCGGGTCGATGGTGGCCGGGAGCCGGTCTGGCGCATCGCCCCGGAGGACGAACACGAGGCGGCCTTCTACCGCAACACCCTGATCCACGCCTTCCTCGAGACGTCGATCGTGGAGTTGTCGCTGGCCTACGCCGGACGCGCGGAAGGCGATCGCGTCGAGGCCTTCTGGGCGCAGGCGATGCGGCTGCGTGACCTGCTCAAGTTCGACTTCTACTTCGCGGACTCGGCGGCGTTCCGTACGCACATCGCCGAGGAGATGTCGTGGCACGACGACTGGGAACAGCACGTCGCCGCGGGTGGCAACGAGGTCGACGCGATGCTGCGGGCCAAGCGCCCGCTGATCGCGAGTGCCACGCTGCGGCCCTTCATCGAGGCGTACGAGATCGTCGCCGACGTGCTCAGGGGAACGCCTCCCGAGATCGGCGAGAAGGACCTCACCAAGCTGGCGCTTGGCGTCGGGGGTCAGTACATCGCACAGGACCGGGTCCGCAGCAACGAGTCGGTGTCGGCGCTGCTGTTCGCCACCGCCCGACAGGTGGTCGCCGACCAGAACCTGCTCAAGCCCGCCGCCGACCTCGAGGAACGTCGCGCGGCCTTTCTGGCCGAATTGCGCGGCATTCTCGGCGACATGGACAAGGTGGAGCAGTTCTCCCGCGAGCAGTTCTTCGTCCGCGAACTGGTGAAGCGCAAGCAGAGCGGGTGACGGCGCAGTCAGGAACGCGCCATACGCTGTTGGCATGACCACTACCGAGGCGCGGGCGACGACCCGCCTCAGCACGGTCTGGCCGATCCTGTTTGGCGTCGGTCTACTGGCCGGTGCGACTGCCGCGGGCCTTGCCGGGCTGTCGTTGGCCGATGCGCTGACCGCGACCGGGCTGCCCAACCCGGGCCCCGTCACCAACTACGGACTCCCGTTCGTGCGGGCCGCAGGGGAGATCGCCGCCGTCGTGGCGGTCGGCTCGTTCCTCCTCGCCGCCTTCCTGGTCCCGCCGCAGAAGAACGGCGTCCTCGACGCGTCGGGCTACCGGGCGCTGCGGTTGGGCACCGTCGCGTCGGGCGTATGGACCGTCTGCGCGGCGCTGCTGGTCCCGCTGACCGTCTCCGACATCACCGGCCAACCGCTGACCAGCCGCCTCGACCCCTCGGCGATCTGGTCGGTGGCGAGCCTGATCGACGTCGCCGGGTCATGGCGCTGGACTGCGCTGTTCGCCGCGATCGTGACGGTGGTCAGCATCCCGGTACTGCGCTGGTCATGGACACCGCTGCTGTTCGCGGGCGCACTCGTGACCCTGCTCCCGCTTGTTCTGACGGGCCACTCGTCGGCGGGCGGGTCGCACGATCTCGCCACCAACAGTCTGTTCATCCACCTCGTCGCGGGCGCCCTGTGGGCGGGTGGTCTGCTCGCGCTGCTCGCGCACGCGATCCGCGGGGGCGAGCACGCCGACCTTGCCGCCCGTCGATTCTCCGCCGTCGCGTTGTGGTGCTTCCTGGCGATGGCAGCGTCCGGGGTGGTCAACGCCCTGGTCCGGATCCGACCCGAGGACCTGGTGGACACCAGCTACGGCTGGCTGGTCGTCGGCAAGGCGGTGGCGCTGTGCGTTCTCGGGGTGCTCGGTTGGCAGCACCGTCGCCGCGGCGTGGCCGCGCTGCAGGCCGATCCGGACGCGCGGGGCCCGTTGATCCGACTGGCGTTGATCGAGGCCGGCGTGTTCGGTCTGACCTTCGGCATCGCCGTCGCGCTGGGGCGCACCCCGCCGCCACCACCCGCGGTGTTCAACCCGTCGGTGACGGCCGTCGAGATCGGCTACGACCTGGCGGGTCCGCCGACCGTGGCGCGAGTTCTGTTCGACTGGCGCTTCGACCTGATCCTCGGCACGGCGGCGATCGTGTTCGCAGGCCTGTATCTGGCGGGGGTGTGGCGGCTGCGCAAACGGGGCGACGCGTGGCCGGCGGGACGGATCGCGGCCTGGCTCTGCGGCTGCGCCGTGCTGCTGTTCGCGACGTCGTCCGGGATCGGTCGCTACATGCCCGCAATGTTCAGCATCCACATGTCGGCGCACATGCTGCTGTCGATGCTGGTGCCGGTGCTGCTGGTGCTCGGGGCGCCCGTCACCCTGGCGCTGCGGGCCCTGCCCGCCGCGGGCCGCGACGATCCGCCCGGCCCGCGAGAGTGGCTGTTGGTGGCTCTGCACAGTCGGGTGTCGAAGTTCCTGACCAACCCGATCGTCGCGACCGTGATCTTCGTCGCGGGGTTCTACGGCCTGTACTTCGGCGGCATCTTCGACGTCGCGGTAGGGAGCCACGCCGCCCACGTGGCGATGAACCTGCACTTCCTGCTCACCGGCTACCTGTTCTACTGGGTGGTCATCGGGGTGGATCCGACGCCGAGACCGATTCCTCCCATCGCCAAGTTGGCCGTGGTGTTCGGGTCGCTGCCACTGCACGCCTTCTTCGGGGTGGTGCTGATGGGAACGAAGGCCGTGCTGGCCGGTGACTTCTATCAGTCGTTGCAACTGAGCTGGCACACCGACCTGTTGGCCGATCAGCGTCTCGGCGGCGGAATCGCTTGGTCAGCAGGCGAAGTCCCGCTCGTCCTGGTGCTGATCGCGTTACTCGTCCAATGGCGCCGCACCGACCGTCGAACCGCCGTGCGGTTGGATCGCGCCGCCGACCGGGACGACGATGCCGACCTCGCGGCCTACAACGCGATGCTGGCCAAATTGTCGAAGCTCGAGGAGCGCTAGGCGCCGCCTGCATTCGCCGATGGTTCAGATGGCCAATCGTCGTTCGTCGGTTCCTCGCCAGACGTCGACGGCATCCTTGAGGGGCAGTCCTAGCGCCTCGCACAGTCCGACGACCGTGCCGAAGCTAGGGCTGGGCAGACGGCCGACTTCGATCTTGCGTAGCGTCTCAGGGGAGATTCCAGCGTTCCTCGCGATGACCTCGGGATCGCGAGCAGCGCGTACCGTCCTGATCAAGGCGCCTAGGCGTTGCCCCGCTTGCACCTGCTCGGGACTGAGTGGAACGCGAACCATGCTGATCATGCTAGCCGGTATTCAAATACCGGCCCCCTTGATACTGTCGAGCGGTATAACAATACCGTTCCTGTAGAAGGTCACGCGTGATCGAACTCAAGACTGCCAACGGGATCGAGAAGATGGCGATCACTGGCGCATTCGTCGCCGAAACCCTCGCCGCGTTGTCGATCGACGCGCAGCCAGGCGTGAACCTGTTACAGCTCGAGCACCGTGCCCGCAATCTGATTTCCGCCCGCGGTGCGACGTCCTGCTACTGGGATTACGCGCCGTCATTCGGCCGCGGCCCGTTCCGCAGTGTCATCTGTCTCTCGGTCAACGATGCCGTGCTGCACGGAATGCCACGTCACCACGTGCTACGGGACGGAGACGTATTGAGTCTGGACTTCGCGGTGTCGATCGACGGTTGGGTCGCCGACTCCGCGCGGACGATCGTCGTGGGAGACGGTGCCGACGTCGCTGACACAGCGCTGATCGAGTCGACGCAACGGGCTCTCGACGCGGGTATCGCCGCGGCAATACCTGGCGGTCACCTCGGTGACGTCTCCGCGGCAATCGGCGACGTCGCCGCCGAAGCCGGATATCGGGTCAACGTCGAGTTCGGCGGTCACGGGATAGGTCGCACCATGCACGAAGACCCTCACATCCCCAATCGCGGGCGACGCGGTCGCGGACTGATGCTGAGGCCCGGCATGACCTTCGCGCTGGAACCGTGGTGGTCACGGGACAGCGATCGTCTCGTCATCGATGCGGACGGCTGGACGCTACGGTCGGCCGACGGCTCGAACACGGCGCACTCCGAGCACACCATCCCCCTACCGAGCACGGGCCACGCGTCCTCACTCGTGCGGCCGGATGAAAAGGCAGTCACTGCAATCGGATTCATGCAGCCGGTAGCGGCCGCCACTTCATCCACAGTCCGCGGTTCATCCACAGGCCGCTGCCCGACCGTTTCTTCCGAGGAGTCTGCGTCGGCGGCCGGACGGTAAATGGCTTCAGCAGCGGAACATGCGTTGCCGAACCGAAGAACCGATGAAGGGAAGCAAAATGTTCGAGACACCGTTCGTCATGGTGGGCACCATCGTCACCGACCCCATCCACCGTCGGGTCGGCGACCAACAGGTCGTCAAGTTCCGCGTGGCGAGCAACTCCCGCCGCCGCACCGCCGAGGGCAACTGGGAGGCGGGCAACTCGCTGTTCGTCAACGTGAACTGCTGGGGGCGACTGGTCAACGGCGTCGGAGGAGCACTGACCAAGGGTGATCCCATCGTGGTGGTCGGCCACCTCTACACCAGCGAGTACGACGACAAGGAAGGGAATCGGCGTTCGTCGGTCGAGGTGCGCGCCACCGCCGTCGGACCAGACCTCGGCCGGTGCATCGCGCGGATCGAGCAGCGCAGGCGCGCCGACGCGGAGGCCGAGCCCGTCGGCACCGCTGCCGGGACGACGACCGACGGGGACGCGATCGACGGCGACGACGGCCACGACGGCGAGATCGAGGACCGTGGGCTGCCTCTGACGGCATAGCCGCAGTCGTCCACGCCTAGGATGGTCGACTGAGCAGTACCCCATGACCGGAAAGGCAATACCCAAAGCATGGCTGAGCTCATCTACACGATGAAGAAGGTCCGCAAGGCGCACGGTGACAAGGTCATCCTGGACGACGTCACGCTGAACTTCCTCCCCGGAGCCAAGATCGGCGTCGTCGGCCCCAACGGTGCCGGCAAGTCGAGCGTCCTGAAGATCATGGCCGGCTTGGACAAGCCGAACAACGGCGATGCGTTCATCGCCACCGGCGCCTCGGTCGGCATCCTAATGCAGGAGCCGCAGCTCGACGAGTCGAAGACCGTCCGCGAGAACGTCGAGGAGGGTGTGCCGATCAAGGCGAAGCTCGCCCGGTACAACGAGGTGGCCGAATTGATGGCCACCGACTACACCGACGAGCTCATGGAGGAGATGGGCCAGCTGCAGGAGCAACTGGACGCGGCCGACGCGTGGGATCTCGACTCGAAGCTCGAACAGGCGATGGACGCGTTGCGCTGCCCACCGCCCGACGAGCCCGTCACGCACCTGTCCGGTGGTGAGAAGCGCCGCGTCGCGTTGTGCAAGCTGCTGCTGTCGGAGCCCGACCTGCTGCTGCTCGACGAGCCGACCAACCACTTGGACGCGGAGAGCGTGCTGTGGCTGGAGAAGCACCTCGCCGACTACAAGGGTGCGATCCTGGCCGTCACCCACGACCGGTACTTCCTGGACAACGTCGCCGAGTGGATCCTGGAGCTCGACCGGGGCCGCGCGTACCCGTACGAGGGCAACTACTCGACGTACCTGGAGAAGAAGGCCGAGCGGTTGGCGGTCCAGGGGCGCAAGGACCAGAAGTTGCAGAAGCGGTTGGTCGAGGAGCTCGCCTGGGTGCGCTCCGGCGCCAAGGCCAGGCAGGCCAAGAACAAGGCACGCCTGGGGCGGTATGAGGAGATGGCGGCCGAGGCGGAGAAGACCCGCAAGCTCGACTTCGAGGAGATCCAGATCCCGACCGGCCCGCGACTGGGCAACATCGTCGTGGAGGTCGATCACCTCGACAAGGGCTTCGAGGGACGGATCCTGATCAAGGATCTGTCCTTCACGTTGCCGCGCAACGGCATCGTCGGCGTCATCGGCCCCAACGGTGTCGGCAAGACCACGCTGTTCAAGACCATCGTCGGCCTCGAGCAGCCGGACAGTGGCACGGTCAAGGTCGGCGAAACGGTCAAACTGAGCTACGTCGACCAGAACCGCGGCGGCATCGATCCGAAGAAGAACGTCTGGCAGGTAGTGTCCGACGGCCTCGACTACATCGAGGTCGGCCAGAACGAGGTGCCCTCGCGGGCGTATGTGTCCGCGTTCGGATTCAAGGGTCCCGATCAGCAGAAGCCGGCCGGCGTGCTGTCCGGCGGCGAGCGCAACCGGCTCAACTTGGCGCTCACCCTCAAGGAGGGCGGCAATCTGATCCTGCTCGACGAGTCGACCAACGACCTGGACATCGAAACCCTCAGCTCGCTGGAGAACGCCCTTCAGCAGTTCGCTGGCTGCGCGGTGGTCATCTCGCACGATCGATGGTTCCTCGACCGCACCTGCACGCACATCCTGGCGTGGGAGGGCGACGTGGACAACGAGGCGAAGTGGTTCTGGTTCGAGGGCAACTTCGGCGGCTACGAGGAGAACAAACTGGAGAGGCTGGGTGCGGATGCGGCCCGTCCGCATCGGGTCACACACCGCAGGCTGACTCGCGACTGATCCGGCGGGTTTGACCGCAGCGGCCCGGGGGCCAACTAGTGTCACATCCGCGCGTGCCAGCGTCGGCGCGCGGGCGTGAGGCAGGAGCGATCGGCATGACGACGGTGAATCCTGGATCTCCAGGTCGGCAGCGCAGCGACGGTGCGGTCGAGACCGCTGTGATCGATACCGGGCTCACCAGCGGTCTCGTCAAGGCGTATCTCGCGACTCATCAGGGACCGCGCGGCGACGCGCCTGCCGCCGATACCGCGATGACGATGCCGCTGGACCTGTCGGGGCGGACGGTCTCACCCGCCTTGCTCGCCGCACACGCGCGCGTCGGCCAGCAACGGTCCACGGGTGACACCAAGGTCGCGGTCTACTCGGCCGGGGACTCGAACGGCGTCGGCCCGGCAATTCAGATCGTCACCGATCAGAGCGCGATGCTGATGGACACCGTGACGGTGCTCCTGCACCGGCTCGGCGTTGCGTACGCCGCGATCATGAACCCGGTACTCCGCGTGCGCCGCAATCCGGCCGGGGAACTGTTGGACGTACACCCCGCCTCGGCTCCGGACGCGCCGACGGACGGCATCGACGAGACGTGGATCCACGTGCAGCTGTCGCCGTCCGCCGACGCCAAGGCCGTCGCCGAGTCCGTAGCGCTGCTGCCGAACGTCCTCGGCGACGCCCGTCAGGTGGCGCTCGACTCCGCAGCCCTCAACGCCGCGTTGGTCGTCCTCGCCAGCCAGTTGGACTCCGACCGCGATGGGCACTTCCCGTCCTACGACCGCCGCGACGTGGCGGCGCTGCTGCGCTGGCTCGCCGACGGTCACTTCGTGCTGCTCGGTTACCAACGCTGTTCGGTCGCCGACGGCCAGGCCACGGTCGACCCGTCCAGCCGGCTGGGCGTGCTGCGGCTGCGCACCGACGTGCTTCCGCAACTCACCGGCCACGACGATCTGCTGGTGCTGGCACAGGCGACCATGCCGAGCTACCTGCGCTACGGCGCGCACCCCTACATCGTGGTGGTCCGCGAGAGCCTGCCCGGTCAGACCGCCGCCATCGAGCACCGGTTCGTCGGGTTGTTCACCGTCGCCGCCTCGAACGCGAACGTGCTGGAGATCCCGCTCATCTCGCGTCGTGTCCACGAGGCACTCGCGCTGTCGCACGGCGACAACAGCCATCCGGGTCCGCTGACGCTCGACATCATTCAGACGATTCCGCGCTCCGAACTCTTCTCGCTCAGTTCGCGCCAGCTCCTGGACATGGCCAGCGCCGTCGTCGATCTGGGGTCGCGGCGCCGCGCGCTGCTGTTCCTGCGCACCGACCAGCTCTCCCATTTCGTGTCGTGCCTGGTGTATCTGCCGCGCGACCGGTACACCACCGTGGTCCGGCTCGGAATGCAGGACATCCTGGTGCGCGAACTGGGCGGCGAGAGCATCGAGTATACCGCGCGGGTCAGCGAATCACCTTGGGCGGTAGTGCACTTCACGGTTCGACTGCCCAATGACACCCGGGCTGCCGACGTCGACACGTCTCTGGAGACCGAGACCAGGATCCAGAATCTGCTGACCGAGGCCGCGCGCACCTGGGGCGATCGGCTGATGGGGGCGGTGCCGACCGGCGCCATCAGCCGTGCCGATGCCGAGCATTACTCCATGGCCTTTCCGGAGGTCTACCGGCAGGCGTTCACCCCGCACGACGCGATCGGTGACATCGCGATCATCGAACAGCTGCAAGACAATTCGGTCAAGCTGGTGTTCGCCGACGGCGGTGAGGGCCAGCCGGCGAACCTCACGTGGTATCTCGCGGGCAGGTCGGCGTCGTTGAGCGTGCTGCTGCCGATGCTGCAGTGCATGGGCGTCGTCGTGCTCGAGGAACGGCCGTTCTCCGTCACCCGCGCCGACGGCATGCCGGTGTGGATCTACCAGTTCAAGATCTCGCCGCAGCAGTCGATCCCCGAGGAACGGGACGCGGTCGAGCGCGGAGCGACCGCCACGCGGTTCGCCGACACGGTCACCGCGATCTGGCACGGCCGGGTGGAGATCGACCGCTTCAACGAGCTGGTGATGCGCGCGGGCCTGACCTGGCAGCAGGTCACGATGCTCCGCAGCTACGCGAAGTACCTGCGGCAGGCGGGATTTCCCTACAGCCAGTCCCACATCGAGGCGGTCGTCAACGACAACCCGAACACGACACGAGCGCTGGTGGAACTCTTCGAGGCACTCTTCGATCCCGAGGACGCCCAATCGGACGGCGGCAAGAAGCGGGATGCCTCGGCGGCCGCCGCCGCGGTCGCGGCGGGCATCGACGCCCTGGTCAGCCTCGACACCGACCGCGTGCTGCGCGCGTTCGCGTCGATGATCCAGGCGACGCTGCGCACCAATTACTTCGTCACCAGTCCCGGTTCGGCCCGCGGCCAGGACGTGCTGTCGATCAAGCTGAACCCCGGGCTGATCGACGAATTGCCGCTGCCCCGACCCAGATACGAGATCTTCGTGTACTCGCCGCGCGTCGAGGGCGTACACCTGCGGTTCGGAAAAGTCGCCAGAGGCGGCCTCCGGTGGTCCGACCGCCGCGAAGACTTCCGCACCGAGGTCCTCGGGCTGGTCAAGGCGCAGGCCGTGAAGAACGCCGTCATCGTGCCCGTCGGCGCCAAGGGGGGTTTCGTCCTGAAGAACCCGCCGGTCCCGACGGGTGACGCCGCCGCCGACCGTGACGCCCAACGCAACGAGGGCGTGGCCTGCTACCGACTGTTCATCTCCGGCCTTCTCGACGTCACCGACAACGTCGACACGGCGTCCGGTGCCGTGACGCCGCCCGCGGGTGTCGTCCGCCGCGACGGCGATGACGCCTACCTGGTCGTCGCCGCCGACAAGGGCACCGCGACGTTCTCGGACATCGCCAACGACGTCGCCAAGTCCTACGGCTTCTGGCTCGGCGACGCCTTCGCCTCCGGTGGGTCGGTGGGTTACGACCACAAGGCGATGGGCATCACCGCCAAGGGCGCCTGGGAGTCGGTCAAGCGACACTTCCGCGAGATGGGCGTCGACACCCAGACCGAGGACTTCACGGTGGTCGGGGTCGGTGACATGAGCGGCGACGTCTTCGGCAACGGCATGTTGCTGTCCAAGCACATTCGACTGGTCGCGGCGTTCGACCACCGCCACGTCTTCCTCGATCCGAATCCCGATGCGGCAGCTTCGTGGGCCGAACGCGACAGGATGTTCGCGCTGCCGCGGTCCAGCTGGGACGACTACGACCGCAGCCTCATCAGCGAGGGGGGCGGTGTCTACAGCAGGGAACAGAAGTCGATCCCGATCAGCCCGCAGGTTCGCACGGCGCTGGGGCTGGCCGATGACGCCGCCGAGATGACGCCGCCTGCGCTGATGAAGGCGATCCTGCAGGCGCCGGTCGATCTGTTCTGGAACGGTGGCATCGGCACGTACGTCAAGGCGGAGTCCGAGTCCGACGCCGACGTCGGCGACCGCGCCAACGATCCGGTACGCGTCAACGGGAATCAACTGCGCGCGAGGGTGATCGGCGAGGGCGGCAACCTCGGTGTGACGCAGCGCGGTCGCATCGAGTTCGAGCTCAACGGCGGCCACATGAACACCGACGCGCTCGACAACTCCGCGGGAGTGGACTGCTCCGACCACGAGGTCAACATCAAGATCCTCGTCGACTCCCTCGTCACCGGAGGGCAGGTGAGCGCCGAGGAGCGCACTCCGCTTCTGATGTCGATGACCGAGGAGGTCGGCGCGCTCGTCCTGCAGGACAACGCCGCCCAGAACGACTTGATGGGCACCAGCCGAGCCAACGCCGCAGTTCTTCTTCCGGTGCACGCCCGGCAGATCGGAGCACTCGTCGCCGAGCGTGGGCTGAACCGGGAGCTGGAGGCGCTGCCCCCGGACAAGGAGATCCGCAGGCGAATCGAGATCGGGCTGGGCCTGATGACGCCCGAGCTCTCCACGTTGATGGCCTACGTGAAGCTCGCCTTCAAGGACGAGCTCCTGGCCAGCGAGCTGCCCGATCAGGAGGTGTTCGCCTCTCGGCTGCCCGAATACTTCCCGCAGCAGCTTCGCGATCGATTCGGCCCCGAGATTCGCACGCACCAACTGCGCAGGGAGATCGTCACGACGATGCTCGTCAACGACCTCGTGGACACCGCGGGCATCAGCTACGCGTACCGCGTCGCGGAGGACGTCGGCGTCGGGCCCGTCGATGCGGTGCGGGCCTACGTCGCCACCGACGAGATCTTCAGGGTCGGCGACGTCTGGCGGCAGATCAGAGCCGCCGGTGACGCCGGAGTGGCCGTCGCCGTGACGGACCGGATGACGCTCGATCTGCGTCGCCTGATCGACCGCGCCGGACGATGGCTGCTCAACTACCGCCCGCAACCGTTGGCAGTGGGCGCGGAGGCCAACCGGTTCGCCGCGAAGGTGGCCGACCTGACACCGCGGATGGCGGAGTGGTTGAGGGGCGACGACCGCGCCATCGTGGCCAAGGACTCGGGCGAGTTCATGGCACAGGGCGTACCGGAGGACTTGGCCATGACGGTCGCGACCGGGCTGTATCAGTACAGCCTTCTCGACGTCATCGACATCGCCGACATCGTCGACCGGGATCCCGTCGAGGTGGCGGACACGTACTTCACGCTGATGGATCACCTGGGTGCCGACGGCCTGCTCACGGCGGTGTCGCGCCTGGCCCGCGACGATCGTTGGCATTCGTTGGCACGCTTGGCGATTCGCGACGATATCTATGGCTCGCTGCGGGCGCTGTGCTTCGACGTGCTCGCCGTGGGTGAGCCCGACGAGACCGGTGAGCAGAAGGTCGAGGAGTGGGAGCTGTCCAACAGCTCGCGGGTGACGCGGGCGCGGCGCACGCTCAACGAAATCTACGAGGATGGGGAGAAGGATCTGGCGACGCTGTCGGTGGCCGCCCGTCAGATCCGCAGCATGACCAGGACAAGCGGAACGGGAACGACCGGTTGACCGAGAGATTCACGACGCCGGTGCCCGTGCGCTGGTCGGACATCGACACGTACCAGCACGTCAACCACGGCACCATGGTGACGATCCTCGAGGAAGCCCGGGTGCCCTTCCTCACCGAGCCCTTCGCAGGAGACTTCGGCACCATCGGGCTGTTGATCGCGGAAGTGCGGGTGATCTACAAGGGACAGTTGCGGCTCGCGGATTCGCCATTGCAGGTCACCATTCGGGTGAAGCGACTGCGTGCGGTCGACTTCACCCTCGGGTACGAGGTGCGGTCGGCACTGGCGGATCCCGACTCCAAGCCGGCCGTCATCGGCGAGTCGCAGTTGGCCGCGTTCCACATCGAAGAGCAGCGATTGGTTCGGCTGGCGCCGCATCATCGTGAGTATTTGGAGCGCTACCAGCGATGAGTGGATCCGGCGGGCAGACGAGCGAACGTGGGCTGTGGCTCGACGATGCCGCCCATCGGGAGGACTTGTCGACGTTCGTCGAAAGGGCAATCCGCCTCGACGTCGCCAGCGTCGTCCGGTTGCGTGAGCGTGCGGGCGGGCAGGTCGTCGCCTGGGTGGCAACGGGTTTCGACGTCCTCGCGAGTCGCGTGGTGGGTGGTCGCGTCAAACCCGCCGATCTATCCGTCGGTGCCGACGCACTCGCGATGGCGCTGCCGTCGATGGACCGTTCGGGATTCGTCGATCCGGGTTTCGCGATGGACTCCGCTTGGCACGGGATGCTGCCGCCGGCAACGGGTTTCGTGCATTTGGACGACGTTCCCGCTCGAGTGGTGCTCGACCTCGCGCAGCGTGGCGTCGCGCTGGCCAAGGAACACGGCAGTGCGCACGGCCCTCCCGCATCGTTGCTGGACCAGGAAGTCGTCTCGGTCAGTTCCGGCGACACCCATGTCGGCATCCCAATGCGCTGCGTATTCGCTTTGACGGCAATGGGTTTCCTGCCGCAGTCGAACACCGCAGACCAGTTCGCGCCCGAGTCGGTGGCACCCGACGAGGTGGTGCGGGTCCGGGTGCTGCCGACGTGGCTGCGCGTGGACGCCCGCTTCGGGACCGTCTATCGCCGTCGCGGTGACCCCGCCGTCGTCCTGCGCTAGCGCGCCGCTCTTTCAGAACGGCGAGTTGACCATCGAGCGCGCGGCCATCTCCAGGTAGTTCAGAAGCACCTGGCGGTGGGCGTCGTCGAGGGTCTGCGAGTCGATCTCGGCGACGGCGGTGTGCATGCAGCGCAGCCAGGCGTCGCGTTCGAACGGGCCGACCTTGAACGGCGCGTGGCGCATCCGCAGCCGTGGATGTCCGCGTTGGTCGGAATAGGTCCGTGGTCCGCCCCAGTACTGCTCGAGGAACATCCGGAGCCGCACCTCGGCGGCGTCGAGTTCATCCTCGGGGTAGAGCGGTCGCAGTATCTCGTCGTCGCGGACCAGCTGGTAGAACCGCGACACGATGGCCCGGAACGTCTCGGCTCCGCCGACTTCGTCGTAGAACGACGTGGGTTGTTCCGTCACGGCCCCCATTGTTCCTTCCGGTGGGCAGGAGCGGTGCGACCGGGGGATCGTTGCGGACCAGGCAAACGCGACGCCGTCACCGGATGTTCATAGAGGTGACCAGCGAACACGGCCAAAATTGTCGTGCGATCGGCGGCGATCCATGGTGCACTGTGTCTCGGAGGACGTATGTCGCAGCGAAGGAGGAGCCGCGGGCATCTGACCGCGGCGGGTTCGACCGGCCCCTCGGTGCTTGCTGCGCAGACCCTGCCTCTTTCCGGCATCGATGCGCGCCCGCCCAGCCATGACGGCAGCGTCTGGGGCCGCCGCAGGGTGCTGCTGCTGAACTCCACCTACGAGCCGCTCGCGGCGCTGCCTGCACGACGGGCGGTCGTCATGCTGCTATGCGGCAAGGCGGACGTCGTTCACGCCGACCCGACCGGCCCGGTCATTCATTCCGCGACGCGTGCGATCACGGTGCCCTCGGTGATCCGGTTGCGTTCCTTCGTGCGGGTGCCCTACCGGGCGCGCGTCCCCATGACTCGGGCGGCCCTCATGCACCGTGACCGATTCCGCTGCGCATACTGCGGGTCCAGGGCCGACACCGTCGACCACGTGGTGCCGCGCAGCCGAGGTGGCGACCACTCGTGGGAGAACTGCGTCGCGGCGTGCGCCGGCTGCAACCACCGCAAGGCCGACCGATTGCTCTCCGAGATGGGCTGGGCGCTGCGGACGACGCCCCTGCCGCCGAAGGGACAGCACTGGCGACTGCTGTCGTCGGTCAAGGAACTCGACCCCGCGTGGGTGAGATATCTGGGTGAAGGCGCGGCCTGAGTGGCCATTGCGATACGGTTTGCGACGTGAGCACCGCACTTACCCATTCGCTGCTCGGCGGGGTTCCGCTGTTAGTGGCTCTGGTACTGGCCGCATGGATCTTCAGGCGCAAGGGTTCGCACCCGGCGACCTACAAGATGTCCGACGAGTGGACCCACGAGCCGATCCTCTGGGCCGCCGACGAACCGGCCGATCACGGCCACGGATCGCATCTCACGGTGGGAGGTGGCGCAAGTGGCAAGTGGTGATCACTCGACCGAGCTGGCGACCGTCAGTTCGGACGTTCTGCCCTACGGCTTCGCGTACACCTCGAGTGGCCGCATCTCCGGCGTCACCGAACCCGGTGAGTTGTCGGTGCACTACCCGTTTCCCGTGAAGGACCTCGTCGTTCTCGACGACGCGCTGAAATACGGCTCACGCGCGGCCAAGGCCCGGTTCGCGGTGTACCTCGGCGGTCTCGGTGACGACACCGCCGCCACGGCGCGCGAGATCCTGGCCAAGGTGCCCACGCCCGACAACGCGGTGCTGCTAGCCGTGTCGCCGAACCAGAAGGCCATCGAGGTGGTCTACGGCTCGGAGGTCAAGGGCCGTGGCATCGAAGAGGCGGCCCCGTTGGGCGTCTCGGCCGCTGCCGCATCCTTCAAGGAAGGCAACCTGCTCGACGGCTTGATCAGCGCCGTTCGCGTGCTCAGCGCCGGCGTCTCACCCCGCTAAGTCGCCCCAATCCTTCCTCGCGACCGTGCGTGTCTGCGGCCGACATGCCGTTCGTCGTTGGTATTTCGCGCACGCTCGAAGGTGGCAGTCGAGGCCGCCCGGCAGTGTCTCTGGCAGCTGGAATTTCTGCACAGGGGGCACCACGGCAACAAATAGACTTGGGCAACCAAGCCGGTTGCCATAGGGGAGAGGTGACGTGGGTGCGCTGGACGGCTACATGGCGACGTGGCTCGACACACGTTTGGTGAAGGTACGCAGCAGGAGGGTGCCCAATTCGACGAGAGTTCTCAATTGCGCCAGTTGCAGTCGACGGTCGAGGCGGCCAAACCGGGATCCCAGTGGACCGGTTCCGCGTCGGATTCTTTACGACACGACCAACCAGAAGCAGAACCGGGTGCTCGGAGAGACGGCTGTCCTGGACCAGAAGTTGCGTTCAGAGGTGGACCGGGCCGCTGCCGTCGTCACAGCAGGTCGCCGCGACCTCGATGCGGTGAGGCAGTGGGTGGTGAACGCGGCTTCGCCTCGCGGAACATCCGGTCCTTCTCGTGCCTAGCCTGCGAGGCCTGGACGAAGCCGACTACGGCCGCGATCACGGAGAGCACGGAGATCACCGCCAGCACCCTTATGAGATTTCGTGAGCGTTTTCTCGGCGCGGCCGCATGCTCTCTCTCCTGAGCGGCGTGGATCTCGGTGGCCTTGGGCTGTTGTTCGGCCTCGCCAGAAGTGACCACCCGTCCAGTTTCACCCACCGACGGTTGCCCGGAGTGGATTCATCGCTTTCCAGGCGTGGTCGAGCCTGAAAAAAGGCTGCCGCGCGCGAACTTGCACGTGGATGGCGAGGGATAAGACGCTCGCCGTGCTGTAGATCCCACCTCGTTCTTGCCCCTTGTGGTGCATCATTTGGCCATGGCGATTGCTGTCCGCTACCGGACCCTCCGGACGGGGGTCACCATGATGCTGGCGGTGGCGGTCGTCAACGGATGCGGCCGCCGGGACGACCAACCCGAGACTGACTTCGGTCCCGCTGCCGGCGCGGCGCTGGCCGTCGTCGGCATCCAGTACGACGCGACGCTCCCGCTCCGGTCCTCGCCTGGGGCCGATCAGCCGGTCGTGGCTTCGCCAGACCCGCTCGCCGACGATCTCGTCGCCACCGGCCGGGCACGGCAAGTGAACTCGTCGCTCTGGTACGAGGTCACTGTCGGCGGTGTGACGGGTTGGGCCGACTCCGCATCTTTGGCCTATCTTGGCGAAACGTTCGACGCGACCGAACGGATCGCCGCCAAGCTCGGCGGTCCCCCGACCGCCGACACGATGCTCGAGCTGGGCCGGATCGTGGCAATGGCCGAGGCGTTCACCGAGGACCCCGCGTCGCGGGTGACCGTCACCGTGGCACCGACGCTCGGCGACGTCGGCGAGGTGACGTACGACGTGGTGGGTTTTCCCGACGACTCCGTAAGCGGGGAGCGGCTGCACGTGTTCGCAACACCCGGCTACACGTTCACGCTCAAGACGGCCGAGGTGACTACTCTCTGCCGCCGCGGGGTCTCGGACGACGATCGGCGTGTGTGCGTGTGACTCGAGCCGCGGCGGGAGAGCTCACACCGACGCGCCGGGATGGGTCGTCAAACAGCGGTAGGGCCCTGCACCCGCAGCCAGCCGAGCGGACCGTACTCGCTGACACTGCATATACCTGCTGCGTGATTCGCGGCTTCAAGCTCGACACGTGGGTTGATAATCGACGCAACAGGCGATGAATACTCCGCGCGAACGGCAACTCCAGAGGGTGGTCGATGTCGATGAACACCTGCTGGTCGGCGCCGGGCAGCAGATCGGCCCGCTCACACAGGGCCACCAGGTGCTCGCGTAGCACCGACTCGAGTTGGCGGGCGTGACCGAAGGTGAACTTCCGCAACAACGTTCCCACCGTCGAGGGTGCGTACACATCGTCGGATAGCGACGTCATTCCCCCGACCGCAGCAGGTCGATGTCATCGATGCAATCCGCGCCGGCGCACATGCCCGCCACTACCGTGGCCAGCTTCGGCGCCGGGTTCGCCGACCCCGACTTGATCCGCGGCACCGTGATGCGGACCTTCTCACCGAGCAGTCGCCGCAGCCCGGTCTGCTCGGCCAAGGTCATCACCGGCACCAGCCCGGCCGACGACACGAGATTGCCGTCGTCGAACACCGCAGAATCACGGTCGAACCTGTGCGGCACTTTCACTGGAAGTGCCCTTTCTGAACGGGGTTGGTTGTTGCGTAAGGAACACCAATCATCCCAGTTCAGAGGGCACTTTCCTCATTTCAACACCCGGTTTAACGCCATGTCCGTCGGTGGATTCAGGCCTAGCGGGGGCGGAGCCTGGTTCTGGACGGCGCGCGCCGTGATTGGCGGGTGCAGGCCCACCGTACCCGGCGGCGTTGGTTGTCCGGGGTCCTGAAATCCGAAGGCGATGCGGCCGACGTGCTTCACGATGCGGTTGTAGCCCAGCAGGGGCCGTCGCGCGCACTGTTCGACGACGTCTTCGGCGGCTGGAAGATCACCAGTCTCCAGGGTGGCTACATTGCCTCGACGTCGCGCTCGGCAGATTATGATTGCGTTCTTGTCGACGTGCGCCGAAAAAGCCGACACGGCGTCCTCCGACCGTCACCTGTCGCCGGTAACTCCTTATCCCGCTACCGAATTCCCGACGTTGCCCCTGACGCCAGGTTGGCCCGCCAAATCGGCCAGTTGACGTCCAACTCCGCGCAGTCGGCAGGCGCGTCGCCTCACGCCTCTTGCATCGAGACTGCAGCGCCTAATAAACGACGGAGCCGGTGACCTGTGTGGTCACCGGCTCGGGAAATTCGCCGCGTATCAGCTGTTCTCGTCGTGCCGCTGAGCGATCGCCAGCAGCTCCTCGCGAACCGTCGAATCGGGAAGCGCGTAGATCCGCGCGTAGAGGCGGCGCCGGTTCATCGTGTGTGTCAGGTCTTCACGAAACTGTGCGAAAGACATCGTTCTTACTCCTTTGTTGTGCTCCGGATCACAGAGCAGGGTTGCTGTGTGCTGGCCGACATGGGGATCGCCCTTTCGGCAGACAACTCGATGATCCGCGTTAACTCTGTGTAAATCAAGCTCTGACGTGTGATTTTGCGCTCACTCCCCGGCCCATGGGCTTACGGGCGGCGGCTGGCGGTCGCCCTTTACGCGTTGCCAAGTCCGTGGTCTGAAGGTTTGCTGTGCCGACCGGAGCCCGGGTGAGCTCAGCCTGTTGACGTTTGCGTGGACAGCCCCGCCCGGATGCGCACGTACCGCTCGAGGAAGGCGCGCTCGTCGAGGCGCTTGCGCCGCAGCCAGCCGGTCACCTCGTCGTTGCACTTGCTGGCATTGCACGCCGTGCAGGCGGGCACCACGTTGTCCACCGTGTACCGCCCACCACGGGAGATCGCCATGACGCAGTCGCGTTGCAACGGGCTGTCGGTGGCGCCGCAGTAGGCGCAGCCTTCCCACGCCTGCTTGATGGCGGCCCACTGCGCGGGAGTGAGATCGTTCACGACGGCCGCGACGCGTCGGTTGCGCTTGCGGGCGGCACGGGCCCTGCGACTGTTACTGGCCGCCATGGCGCGAGCGTATGCGACGGACCGCCGAAATCCCGTCAGCCGGCGTCGTACGCGCGCGCCCGCAGCGCCCGTTCCACACCGGCGCGACCTTCGATCACCAGCCGACGCAGCGCAGGCGGCACCTCACCGGCCAGGAAGCGGTCGGCCGCGTCCAGGCCCTCCTGGCTGACGTCCGAGGAGGGGTACAGCCCGATGACGACGGTCTGGGCGACCTCGCTGGATCGTCGTTCCCAGACGCCGAGGATGGCGTCGAAGTACTTCGCGCTGAACGGCTGCAGCAACGCGGCCTGGCCGGGCTGCACGAAACCGGTGACGATCGAGCGGGTGGTGATGTTGGCCAACGTGTCGTCCTCGATCACCTGCTGCCACGCCGCCTCCTTGACCGCAGCCTGCGGCCGCGCGGCCATGGCTGCCGCCGCGTTCCGTCGTCCCGCCGCGGTGCGGTCGCGCTCTGCCTCGGCGTCGATGAACGGCGTGGCGGTACCGCCGTCGTCGATGTCGCCACCGGCTGCCAGCGCCGTGACGATGCGCCACCTCAGGTCGGTGTCGACGGTCAGTCCGGACAGACCGTGATCGGCGGGGTCGGTGTCGAGCAGCGCCGCCAGCACCGCGGTGTGGCGCAACGACAACGCCGACGTGCACAGCGCATTCACGTAGGCCAGCTGGAAGTCCGAACCCGGCTCGGCCGCACGGGCCAGCTCGAGGAGCCGGTCGCCGAACGCGGGCCAGCCCTGAGAGCAGGCCCAGTCCGGGTCGGCGTACGCATTCAGCGCGGTCTGTGCTTGGAGCAGGAGTCGCTGGGCCACTCCCACTTCGGTTTCGGCGTGCACGCCGCCCTTGACCAGTTCGACGAAGTCGCGGGCCTTCATCTCGGCCTCGCGGGTCATCTCCCAGGCGGCTGACCACGCGAGGGTGCGGGGCAGGGAATCGGCGATGTCCGCGATGCGGGTCAGCACGGTCTGCAGTGACTCGGGGTCCAGACGCAGTGAGCAGTACGTCAGGTCGTCGTCGTTGACCAGGATGAGCTGGCCACGCGAAACACCCTGCAGCGCAGGCACATGCGTGCTCGAGCCGTCGACGTCGAGCTCCTCGCGGTGGATGCGGACCAGTTTGCCCGAGCCGTCGTCGTCGTAGATTCCGACGGCCAGCCGGTGCACGCGCGTCTCGCCGGCACCGGGCGCCGCGCCACTCTGATCGATCGCGAACCGGGTGAACTTTCCATCACCGTCGACGTCGAAGTCGGCGCGGAGCGTGTTGAGGCCGGTGGTCTTGAGCCATTGGCGGCCCCAATGCGACAGGTCGCGTCCCGATGACTTCTCCAGTGCCCCAAGCAGATCGCCGAACGTCGCATTGGCGAACGCGTGGTCGCGGAAGTAGTCGCGCAGGCCGGCGAGGAACGCCTCGAGACCCACGTAGGCGACGAGCTGCTTGAGCACGCTGGCACCCTTGGCGTAGGTGATGCCGTCGAAGTTCACCTCCACGGCGTGCAGATCGGGGATGTCCGCGGCGACGGGATGCGTCGACGGCAACTGGTCCTGCCGGTACGCCCACGACTTCTCGACGTTGGCGAAGGTGGTCCACGCGGCGGTGTATTCCGTTGCCTCGGCTTGGCACAACACCGAGGCGAACGTCGCGAACGACTCGTTCAACCAGAGATCGTCCCACCACTGCATCGTGACCAGGTCGCCGAACCACATGTGTGCCATCTCGTGCAGCACGGTCTCGGCGCGCCGCTCATAGCTGTAGCGGGTGACCTTGCTCCGAAAGACGTAGTCCTCGAGGAAGGTGACGGCGCCCGCGTTCTCCATGGCGCCCGCGTTGAACTCGGGAACGAACAACTGGTCGTACTTGCCGAACGCGTATGGCGCGCCGAAGTTTCGGTGATAGAAGCCGAAGCCCTGCTTCGTCTCGGTGAACAGGCGCTCGGCGTCCATGTGCTCGGCGAGTGACCCGCGGCAGAAGATTCCGAGCGGGATGTCGCCGTGGTCGTCGGTGTACACGTCGTCCCACCGCGCGTACGGGCCTGCGATGAGGGCCACCAGGTAGGTGCTCATCCGCGGCGTCGTCGTGAAGGTGTGCACCTTTCCGCCCGTCGCGAGCTCGACGGTCTCGGTGGCACCGTTGGAGATGACCTGCCAGTGTGCGGGCGCGGTTACCGACACGTCGAAGGTCGCCTTCAGGTCGGGCTGGTCGAAGCACGCGAACATCCGCTTGGCGTCGGCGGTCTCGAACTGGGAGTACAGGTACACCTCGTCGTCGACCGGGTCCACGAAGCGGTGCAGGCCTTCGCCGGTGTTGGAGTATCGGCAGTCCGCCTCGACGACGAGGACGTTGTGCTCGGCCAGCCCGACCAACGGGACGCCGGTGGACTCGTCATAGCCGGAGACGTCGATGTCGACGCCGTTGAGCGTCGCACTGCGCACCGAGTCGGCGGCGATGTCGATGACGGTGTCCGAACCGGCGAGAGCGTCGAACGCCACGGTCGTCGTCGATCGGAAGGTCCGCTCGCTGGGGCCGCCTGCGCCGTCGGTCAGATCGAGCACGATCCGGTAGTTGTCGATGGTGACCAGCGCCGCGCGCTCGGCCGCCTCGTCGCGAGTGAGGTTGGGAAGTGCCACGTCGGTTAAGACTAGACGCAGTTCGGGAACACAGTCGGGGCGCGCATAGTTGTGCTGGACGGAACTCTGCCCCCTTGCCTTCCGAGAGGATCTGATGATGGCCAAGAAGGATGTCGCCGGTTTCTGGTTCGACCCGCTGTGCCCGTGGTGTTGGATCACCTCGCGCTGGATCCTCGAGGTCGAGAAGGTGCGCGACATCGACGTGGAGTTCCACGTCATGAGCCTCGCCGTGCTCAACGAAGGGCGTGATCTGCCCGAGGAGTACCAAGAGATGATGAAGAAGGCGTGGGGCCCCGTCCGCGTCGTGACCGCCGCCGAGCAAGCCAAGGGCAGCGAGATCCTCGGCCCGCTCTACACCGCGATGGGCACCCAGATCCACAACGAGGGCAACAAGGACTTCGATGACGTCATCGCCAAGTCACTCGAAGAGGTCGGACTGCCCGCCGAGCTGGCCGAGGCGGCCACCAGCGACAAGTTCGACGACGCCCTACGCAAGAGTCACCACGCGGGCATGGACCCGGTCGGCGACGACGTCGGCACGCCCACGATCCACGTCAACGGCGTCGCGTTCTTCGGCCCGGTGCTCTCCCGCATCCCGCGCGGCGAGGAGGCGGGCAAGCTGTGGGACGCATCGGTGATCTTCGCCGCGTATCCCCATTTCTTCGAGCTGAAGCGCACCCGCCACGAGTCGATGGAGTTCGACTGACGCCCCGCACGTTGGCGTCAGGTGACGGTGAAGACCATCGACTGCCATCCCGTTGAGCCGTCCGGTACGGGGCCGGGGTTGATCAGCCGGAGTCGTTCCTGCGCCTGCATCACGTTCGCCCCGTCGTAGGCGCGACACGTCACGGTGTGCTGCCCAGGCGACAACGTCGTCGTGAGCCGAAACATCCGCCACGTATAAGGATTCACCTCGGTGGCCAATTCGGCTGGGCGCCAGTCTTCCTTGTCGAACCGGACCTCGACGCGGCTGATGCCACGACCCTGGGCCCATGCCGTACCGGCGACCGTGACCTCGGCGCCCGGGATCTGCTGGAAGGAGCCGGGTGCGTCGATGCGCGAGGAGATCTTGATCGGGACGACGCCGGGTGGTTGACCGTCCCAGCCCCTCTCCACCCAGTAGGGCTTGACGTCGTACGTCGCCAGCTCCAGCTCGTTGACCCACTTCGTGGCCGACACGTATCCGTAGAGACCGGGGACGACGGTGCGCATCGGGAAGCCGTGTTCGGGCAGCAGCGCCTCACGGTTCATGCCGATCGCGAGCATCGCGTCCTTGCCTGCGGCACGCAGTAGGTCCAGCGGGGTTCCCAGGGTGAACCCGTCCGCGGAGTGACCCACCAGTTGCTGTGCGCCGCTCTGAATTCCGGCCTGGTCGAGCAGGTCCAGTAGCGGGACGCCGACGAAGTTGGCCGTCGACACGTACGGCCCGCCGACTTCGTTCGACACGCACGTCATCGTGATGGTCTTCTCCACCAGCGGCATCGACCGGATGTCGTCGAAGGTGAACTCGAGGGGCGTGTCGACCATCCCGCTGATGCGCAGTGTCGCGTCCTCTGCCCGCAGCTGCGGCACCTCCAGGTTGATGTCGATTCTGTAGAAGTCGGCTGCGGGCGTAATGAACGTCGGCGTCCCAAGCTCGGGAAAGGCCGCGCCCGTCGGGATCGGGGGCGCGGGCGTCGTCGGAATCAGCTCGCCGACGCCGCGACGGGACGCCGTCACGTCGATGCGTCGTGCCAACGCGAATCCGCCTGCGCCCGCGACCAGAGCGCCGAGCGTGGCGACGATCGAGCCGAGCACGAAGCGGCGCCGCCCCATCGGGGCGCTGGCTGCCTGCTCCGCCCCGGGTTCGACCGAAGCCGTTTGCGGTCGCGCGCCCGCATGCAACCACCAGAACGTCCCCACACCTGCGACCAGTGATGCCGCGGGAGCGAGCAGGCTCAACGAGCCGGTGGACTGCTCGTGCACGGCGAGCGCGCCAATGACCCCGACGACGATGACGGCGACCACGCCTGGTAGCACGCTGCGACGGGAGATGAGGCCGATGCCGACACCGACGAGCGCAAGCACCACTGCCATGCCGATGAGAAGGGCAGGCTTGTCGTTGGTGCCGAAGTTCTCGACCGCGAAGTTCTTCACCGGAGTGGGTGTGCGGTCGATGAAGGCGTTGCCCACCGCGAAGAAGGGTGACGCTGCCGGTAGCAGAAGCAGGCCCGCCACCAGGTGTCCCGCTCCGAGGGCAGCGGCGACCGAGATGAATCCGGTGGCTGCTGCACGGCTGGCGGGCAGGTGCGGGTTCATGGTCATTGAGGTCATTCGTTGCTGCTGCACTTCTGGACGACGACCGGCGGGCCTCAGCGCCTTCCACGCACCCAGCGGATTGACGGCCGGAAACGGCGAGGAATGGCCGATTCCGGATGCGGTGGGGCGCACGTCGGGCGACGGTGTACCCATGACGACGGCCGAGCCCACCACTGACGGTTCCTACCGCAACAAGATCGTCGCGGTCGAACCCGGCGGAAACGAGTTCATCGCCGAGGCCGACCGGCACGGCAAGCCGAGTCAGCTGTTCTGGACGTGGACGTCGCCCAACCTCGAGTTCGCGACGATATTCGTCGGGATGCTGGCGGTCCTCGCGTTCGGGATGAACTTCTGGCAGGCCGTCGTCGGCATCGCGATCGGCACGGGACTCGGTGCCATCGCCCACTTCCTGCTGTCCGCGCGCGAACCGCTGCACGGCGTCCCGCAGATGGTGCTCGGCCGGATGGCGTTCGGCTTCAAGGGCAACGCCGTGCCCGCGGTGCTGATGTCGGTGGCGGCCGGCGTCGGGTGGTTCGCCACCAACAGCGTCAGCGGGGCGTTCGCGCTGTCGACCCTGTTCGGCTTCGGGCCACTGGTGGGTCTGATCATCATCGTGCTGTTGCAGACCGGGTTCGCCTTCTTCGGCCACAACCTGGTGCAGGCGTTCGAGAAGTACTCGTTCCCGGTGCTGGCGGTGATCTTCATCGCCGCTTCGGTGGCCATCTTCATGCACGCCGACCTCGGTGCACCCGTCGGCGCCGGCGGCGTCGGAGGCATGGGCGGCTTCCTGCTCACGGTGGGTACGTCCTTCGGGTACGCGGGTTGTTCCTGTCGTGCTTCGTGCTGGAGGTCGTCGGGGCGGCATCGGTCACCAGCGGCGAGGCCAACCTCGGTGATCCGACCGGATCATTCACCAGCGAACTGGCGTCACCCCTGGCCAAGGCGACGCTGCTGGCCATCGCGATCGGCGCCATTGCGGCCAATTCGATCAACATCTACTCCGGCGCAATGGCTTTCGTCACGATCGGGATCGAGCTGCCCGCGCACGTGGCCCGCGCCCTGGTGACGGTGTTCTTCGGTGTCGCCGGCTTCCTGATCGCGTGGTGGGCGCTACCGGACGCCGCGCACAGCTACGAGGCACTCCTCCTGATCATCGCCTATTGGATCGGACCTTTGCTCGGGGTCGTGTTCGCCGATCAGTACCTCCGCCGCGGCCAGCCGATCGCCCCGGTGCCTCTACGACCGGTCGTACGCGAACTGGGGCGGTCTGGCGGCCTTCCTCTTCGGACTCATCGCGTCGGTTCTGCCGTTCTCCAATCAGGAGAAGTTCGTCGGTGTCGTCGCGAAGTCCCTTCCGCAGCTCGGTGACGTCACGTTCTTCGTCGGCTTCGTTCTCGCGGGTGGCAGCTACCTGTTGCTGTGCCGGTCGAAGATCGCCGCCGAGCGCACCCTCGACGTCGCCACGGTATGACACCGCAGGACATGCTGGACGTCGCCGTCAACGAGGCCCGAAAGGGGTTGTCGAAGGGCGGAATACCGATCGGCGCCGCGCTCTTCAGCGCCGACGGTGTCCTGCTGGGCAGCGGCCACAACCGACGGGTGCAGGACGACGACCCGTCGGTACATGGCGAGACCGACGCATTCCGCAAGGCGGGCCGCCAACGTGACTACCGGTCGACGATGATGGTGACCACGTTGTCGCCGTGCTGGTACTGCAGCGGCCTGGTGCGACAGTTCAACATCGGCGCCGTGGTCATCGGCGAGGCGCGGACGTTCAGCGGCGGGCATGACTGGCTGGCCGAGAACGGCGTCGCGATAACGCTTCTCGACGACCAGCGCTGCGTGGGGATGATGACGGATTTCATTTCGGCGTATCCCGAGCTCGAGTTGGAGGACATAGGTGAATGAGTGTGGTTGCAATGGTTGATCTTTCGCGCTGGCAAGACGGGGGAGCCGCTGCCGGCGCGGTGGCCGCCGAGGTGGACGAGAGCCTTCAGCAGGCGGGATTCGTCCTGGTCACCGGCCACGGGGTCGACAAGGGTCTGGCGTCCGCGGTACTCAAGGCCAGCCGAGACTTCTTCACGCAACCGGACGACGTCAAGCAGCGCTACAGCGTGCCGGTGGGCGGTCACGGCTGGATCGGGCCCGGCGCGGAAGCCAACGGCTACGCAGAGAGTACCGAGACGCCGCCCGACCTCAAGGAGAGCTACAGCCTGGGGGCCGAGACGGCGACCGGCGATCCCGACGTCGACCGAATCTGGTTCGCGCCCAACGTGTGGCCTACCGAGGTCCCGCAGCTGCATGCGCTGGTGACGGAGTACACCGCCGCGTTGCGCCGCCTCTCCGACGATCTCCTCGCGCTGTTCGCGCACGCGCTGGGCCTGCCCGCCAATCCCTGGGCCCTGCTGGCGAACCACCCGACGTGGACGATGAACATCAACCACTATCCGCCCGTCATGGCGTCGGAAGCGGGCGTCCTGAACCTGGACCCGTCGACGGTGGTCTGCAGGTGTATTCGGAGGCCGAGGGGTGGGAGGACGCACCGTACGATCCGGATGCGCTGACCGTGAACATCGGCGACCTGTTGGAGTACTGGAGCGGGCGGCGCTGGCCGTCGGGCCGGCACCGCGTCCTCCCGCCTCAGCCCGAGGCGCCCGAGGAGGATCTGGTGTCGCTGATCTACTTCTACGAGGCGAACCACGACGCGCTCGTCACCCCGCTGGAACCTCCGATCGGAAAGGTCGTCGGGTTGCAGCCCGTCACCGCATCGGACTTCATCAAGGAACGCCTCGACGCCATCACCATCGGCTGATGCGCCCAGTAAGGTGACCGCCATGCGCGTCTACCTCGGCTCTGACCACGCCGGATTCGAACTCAAACAGGCCATCATCGAGCACCTCGAGTCCGGCGGCCACGAGCCCATCGACTGTGGTGCCTTCGGCTACGACGCCGAGGACGACTACCCGGCGTTCTGCATCGCCGCCGCGGAGAAGACCGTCGCCGACCCGGACAGTCTCGGCATCGTCATCGGCGGCTCCGGCAACGGGGAGCAGATCGCGGCGAACAAGGTGCCCGGCGCACGCTGCGCCCTGGCTTGGAGCGTCGAGACGGCGTCGCTGGCCCGTCAGCACAACAACGCCCAGTTGATCGGCATCGGCGGCCGCATGCACACCGTCGCCGACGCCCTCACCTTCGTCGACGCGTTCCTGACGACCGCGTGGTCGGAGGCGCCGCGCCACCAGCGCCGCATCGACATCCTCGCCGAGTACGAGTCGACGCACGTCGCACCACCCGTTCCAGGCGCCTAGCGCATGCCCGAGGGGCACACCCTCCACCGGCTGGCCCGCCTGCACCAGAAGCGGTTCGGCAAGGCGCCCGTCATGGTGACCAGCCCGCAGGGTCGCTTCGCGGACGCCGCCGAGGCGGTCAACGGCCGGGTGCTACGCACGGCGAACGCGTGGGGCAAACACCTGTTTCATCACTACGAGGGCGGTGCGATCGTCCACGTCCACCTCGGCCTCTACGGCAAGTTCACCGAGCGCCCCGTGCCGATGCTCGATCCGGTCGGGCAAGTCCGGATGCGGATGGTCGGCGCCGAGTACGGCACCGACCTGCGTGGTCCCACGGTGTGCGAGGTGATCCACCAGGTCGAGGTCGACGAGATCGTCGCCAGGCTGGGACCCGACCCGCTGCGACGCGCCGCGGACCCCTCCCGCGCCTGGGTTCGAATCAGCAAGTCCCGCAGGCCGATCGGCGCACTGCTGATGGATCAGAAGGTCATCGCCGGGGTGGGCAACGTGTATCGCAGCGAACTACTGTTCCGCCACCGCATCGAGCCACATCGGCCCGGCACACACGTCAGCGAGGCGGAGTTCGACGCCGCGTGGGCCGATCTCGTCGCCCTGATGAAGGTCGGTGTGAGCCGTGGCAAGATCATCACCATCCGGCGCGAGGACGACAAGGGGCCGCCGGCGAGCCGCCCCGGCCGGCCGCGAAGTTATGTCTACCGACGGGCGGGCGAACCGTGCCGGGTGTGCGGCACGCCGATCCGCACCGAGGTGATGGAGGCGCGCAACCTGTTCTGGTGCACCACCTGCCAGGTGTAGCGCTCGCCTCACAGCCGGACCTCGGCCAGCGGGCGAAGAGATGCGGGATCCCGCGACGCACACGCTGCGCGCGAGGTGTTCGGGTCGTTGTACCCGGACGGGCTGAGGGCACCTCCAAGGGGCCGGGGTGTCGGCGCGGCTCGAGATTCGGTTCTAGACGCGTGGCCGGCCCGGCTGGGCAGGCTGGATTGGCCCGCATGCCCTGAAGTCGCCGCAGCTCGGAATGCTTCCCGACGTCGGAGGAACCGGATCGCACGCGACCAGGTCGCACGTGCCGATGCCTCCCGAGGAGGGGGGCGGCACCGGAACGTGTGCCGGCGGTTCCATCGGCGTGGGCGGGGTCGCGACGGGGCTGGAGGGCACGGCCGAAGGCGCGGCAGGGACCGTCACGACGATCCGGGGCGCGCCCACGATTTGGCCCCGGTCGGACACGCCCGGGGTCACCGTCACCACCGGCGCGGGTACGGGTGCAGGCAGAACCGCGGCGGGCGCCGCACTTGCGGTGCCTGGGTTTGGTGCCGGCGAAGGGGATGCCGACGTGGCTCCGGCGGCGAGATCGGAGTCGGTGAATTCGGCGATGGCGAGACTGCCCACCACGCCGAGTGCAGCGGCGGCGAGAACTGCCGCGAGTCCGCTCACGATCCATCCCGACTTGGAGGGCGGGGTCGAACTTGGGACGGGAGGGCCGGCCGGGCGCGTGAAAGTAATTTCCGGACGGCGGACGGTCGGGTCGTCGTGATGAGGGTTCGCGTCGTGGTGGCCGGTGGGGGACGCGTAGTACGTGGTCATAGTGATCTCCGTCAGGTTGGCGCAGCCCGTGAGCCGCCTTCACCAACTAGGAGCGACGAGCCGCCCCATTTCCGACAGATTTCTGCCAACCAATTTCGATGTCGGTTCCAAACGCCCTCGCAGGATCTCTACTTCTGAGGCGACGTACGCGGCCATGAACCCGGGCTAGAAGCCGCCGAAGTCTCCGCCACCGAAGTCGCCGCCGCCGCCGAAGTCCCAACCGCCGCCGCCACTGTCACCGCCCCAGCCGCCGCCGTCGCCACCGCCGCCATCCCAGCCGCCGCCGTCGCCTCCGCCGTCCTGTCCGGCGCCCTCGAGTTGGCCCTGATCCATACCGTCCTGGAAACCGTCGCCGTAGCCGTTCTCGAACCCCTGGGCGCCGTAGCCGACGCCACCCATGCCCGAGAACATCGTGCTGAACAGCAGCACCGAACCGACACCCCAGGCGCCCGCCACCAGAGCGGGCTTCCACCACGGCTCGGAGTACCAACCGGCGGGCACGGGTCGCCCGGCCACACGGCCGCCGGGGTAGTAGTTCGGCGTGCGTTCGGACGGCGTCGGCGACGCCTCGATGTCGCGGCCCTCGTACTGAACCCGACGGTCCTCGGTCACGGTGCCAGCCGAGTTCTGGCCGGACAGCGTCTCGAGTTCGGGTCCGGGGTCAATGCCCATCGCGACCCGTGCCGCACGCACGTAGTACAGCCCCTCCATGGCGCTCTCCTTGGCGAGCAGCGCTTGGCGGGCGGTGGTGGCCTGCTCGATCTGCGACCCCGCAGCGGTGAAGCGTTCGGAGGCGTCGGCCAACGCCTGCTTGGAGGCGTCGTCCGTTCCGGTCAGGTTGATCACCTGACCGCCGAGGCGGTCGATGGCGCGACGGGCGTCGGCCTTCGCGTCGTCCAGTGAGGCCGCACTGCGCTTGCCGGACGCCTTCGACGAGGCATAGACGGCGAATCCGATAACGGCGACGAGAATGACGATGAGCACCAGCAGGAAGCTGTTCATGGGGTCCAGCGTACCGACGGGAAAGCGGTGCCAACGGGCCGTCACCTGGCTAACTGAGGGCAGTCACAGGGAACGTCAGCCCAGCGCTTGGTGCCCGGCCTCGGCGCATGCGGCGTCGTCCTCGGCACTGGCGCCGCTGACGCCTACCCCTCCGGCAATGCGACCGCCGACCACGATCGGCACGCCGCCGCCGAAGATGACGAACCGGCCACCGCCGTTGGCGTGCAGTCCGAACAGTTCGCCGCCGGGCGCGGCGAGGACGGCGAGTTCAGCGGTGGAGATGCTGTTCGCGACTGCGGTGTAGGCCTTGTCGATCGCCAGCACGGGACCTGCGATCTCGGCGCCGTCCATCCGGCCGAATGCCACCAGGTGCCCGCCCGCGTCGACGACGGCGGCCGACACCAGGATCGATCGCTTGACCGCCTCGGCGTGTGCGGCCTCGACGATGCGTTGGGCGGATGCGAGGTCCAGAATCACCTCGACAGTCTGCAGGCCCGAGTCCGGGCGCGGGCGACTACCGTCCTGAGTCGCTTGCGATCTTGGTCAACTCTCGCCGGCGTCGCTCCCAGTACCTTCGGCGCCACCGCCAGAAGCGGCAGGTGCATTGGAGGTTGGCTCGCTGGGGTTGGACTCTCCTGCGACCGGGCCCTTGGCGATGGTCTCGGCGACCTGCCTCGATGCCGCTCGGCTGGACCCTTGTTGAAGAAGTCGTTGAGGGGCCTGGGTTTGATCAGGGCTGGTGAGTCGAGCTGCGTCGTGCTGACGACGCGAATGTCCTTGGGCGCCAAGGGGCCGCGACGGCGGCCACCGACGCGACCGTCAACGAGGCAGCAAGGAAGCTCAGGGGTCGTAGCATCAATCAGCACGGCCACATGGTGCAGGTGAACTACACCACCATGGCGAGATGTGTGGGATTCTCAAGGGATGCCGCTCCGCGACCTGCCGAAGGTCTGCATCGGTCACCGCCTCATCGGTAGGCCACGAGGTGCCGCGGTACCTCAGGGTGGCAGTAGCCGGGCGTGGTGATCGGTCGCCGATCCCTGCTGCTCCTCGCCAGTGCCGTCGGCGCGGAGGCTGCGCTGGTGGCATGCGCGAGAGACCCGCGACCACCCGGCGACATCGCAGTACCTCAGACGCCCGCCTACGCCGTGGCCCTCAACGAGCAGATGCCGGCCATCCTGAGAGACAACGGGATACCCGGGGCGATCGTGTTGGTCCGCAGCCGCGAAAAGGGCAATTGGAGCGCGACGTTCGGCGTGGCCGGCATCGGAAGCAAGGTTCCGCCCTCGATCGATGATCACGTGCGCATCGGCAGCATTACCAAGACATTGACCGCCACTGTCATCCTGCAGTTGCAACAAGAGGGGAGGCTCGCGATCGCGCATCCGATATCGCGCTACCTGCCTTGGGTGCCAAACGGAGACAACATCACCATCCACCAGCTGGCGGAGATGCGTAGCGGGCTGTACAGCTACACCAGCGACCCGACGTTCGCCGCCACACTGGAGAAACGTCCCGACACCGTATGGACCCCGCAGCAACTCCTCGACATCGCGTTCGCCCATCCGCCGAACTTTGCACCGGGCAGGCAGTACGAATACAGCAACACCAACTACGTGCTGCTCGGGCTCGTGATCGAACAACTCACGGGCATGTCGGCGGCGTCCGCGCTGCAGACCCGGATCTTCGATCCACTGGGGCTGCGCAACACGGCGTTGCCGGCCGCGGCCGATTCTGAGCTGCCGTCCCCGTATCCGCGGGGATACATGTGGGGGCCCAACGAGGCGTACGAAGGTCCACTCCCGGAGGCCCAGCAGAAGGCGGCGCTGACGGGTGCCCTGGCGCCCGCCGATCACACCGATGACAATCCGTCGTGGGCATGGACGGCCGGTGCCGTCACCTCCCGGGCAGAGGACGTCGCGGATTTCATCGAGGCGATGGTCGGCGGATCGTTGCTCAACGAGACGTCCCGGCAGTGGCGATTGGCCAATTTGAAGCCGATGGACTCGTCCGCTGCGGGTCGCGCGGCCGAGCTGGGATTCGGAACCTACGGCTTCGGACTGGAGGGGGCGGGCCCGATGTACGGGCATCCAGGGAACATCGTCGGGTTCTCGGGGCTCGCCGTACACGACCCGAAGGTCGGCAACACGGTTGTCATCCTGGCGACGGTATATCTCACCGTGCAGGGCGACTCGCCGCAGAACGTCCTCTTCAAGCCGATATTCCGTCAACTGTATCCGGATGTGGACGCACAGCTTCGCGGCGAATCACCGCCCACGTCCTCGCCCTCGACTTCGCCTGCACCCGTGGGCACGTCGACGGCGCCCACCAGCTCGACCGGGCCGGGACGCTGATGCCACGCTAGATGGCCAAACTAACTCGCGGTTCCGGCGCTGAGTGGCCGTCGCGATCGGAGTATGGCGTCAGGTCATGCGTTCCTCGCTGATGAGTCGGTTGACGATCCGGCGCACCTGCAGGGCGGCGGCATCGGAGTTGACGCTGACCTCGTCACGGGGGCCGTCGATGTCGATGACCTGCTGCATCGTCTCCAGGATCTGCTGGACGCGCCGGTAGTACGCGGCGAAGATCGGCAGCAGTTGCTCGGATACCTCCGGCCCGGCTGCAAAGTTGCGACTGACCCGCCACACGTGCCGGGTCTGGCTCGCCGACACCGGGGTGACCGCGTGAGTGAACCGGAAGGTATGCGGGGATCCACCGTCCACGTAGACATGCCAGGCATCCACCCAAAGGCCAGGGGTGACGAACGCCCCCTCCTCACGCTGGGCGTGCTCGGTGTCCGGTGACAGGCCCAGCGCGTCGGCGTGCCACCCGGTCAGCCGCGCGGGCGAGTAATCGCGGCTGAACGACACCGAGTTCTCACTGACCTGGACCTCGAGGGCAGGCGGCTCGCCCGCGAGCGCCGGCGGGGCGATGAAGGAGTCCACCACCGGGACGTGTGTGATGTCGGCGAAGTTTTCGTGCAGCAGCAGGACGTTCGCTTGGGTGTCCCACTCATCGCCGAACGTCGTCCAGCCGTCCTCGGCCAGCCAGGGCGTGTGCGGCGGGTGGCGCCTCGATGCCAGCGGTGCGACACCGAGCCAGACCCAGACCAGGCCGTCGTGCTCGACGACGGGGAACGCCCGCACCCGGGCGCCGATTGGCACGTGTGGCTGGGTGGGCACGTGCACGCAGTCGCCGTCTGGTGCGTAGGCGAAGCCGGAGTAGCCGGAGACGATCGTGTCGCCGTCCACCCGCCCGAGGCTCAGCGGGTAGGGCCGGTGGGCGTCACGGTCCTCCAGCGCCACCGCCTGCCCGTCTTGCGTGCGATACAGCACGACCGGTGTCTCCAGCGCCCGTCGGGCCAACGGCCGGCGGCCGACCTCGTCCTTGGTGGCTATCACGTACCAAGTGTTGACCGGGTAGGTGGTACCGCGGCGCCGGATGCTGGCCGAGGTGCGGCTCATCGTGGTCCTCTCGTGCAGTGTCCGGTATTCCGGGCGGTTCGGTGGGCGGGCACGTCTAGATGTCGAGGACGAGCCGCTTTGACTTGCAACGGGACACGCAAATCATCATGAACTCGTTGGAAGCCCGCTCCTCCTCGTTGAGGACGGAGTCGCGATGGTCGATGTCGCCCTCGACGACCTCGGTTTCGCAGGTGCCGCAGATGCCCTCCATGCACGAGCCGAGGACGTTGGCCCCGGCCTCGAGCGCCGCCTGGAAGACGCTCTCGTCCGGTGACACGGTGACGGTGACGCCGGTTTGCTGCAGGACGAGCTCGAAGCTCTCGTCGGCAACGTCCGAAATTTCCTGCGGTTTGGCCGAGAACCGTTCCAGGTGCAGGCTGCCCGACGGCCAGTTCGCGCACTTGGCCTCCACCGCCGACAGCAGCCCCTCCGGCCCGCAGGAATACACCAGCGTTCCCTTCTGCGATGCGCCGAGCACGGCATCGAGGTCGAGGAAACCGGCCTCGTCCTGCGGGACGACGGTCACCCGGTCGCCGTATTGGGCCAGCTCGGGGAGAAACGCCATCGACGCGCGGTGACGGCCGCCGTAGAGCAGCCGCCAGTCGGCGCCGGCGGCCTCAGCCTGGGCGATCATCGGCAGCAGCGGGGTGATGCCGATCCCGCCGGCGATGAACAGGTAGGTCGATGCGGCCACCAGCGGGAAGTGGTTGCGCGGCCCCCGCACGGTCACGGTGGCGCCCTCGGTCAGGGTGTCGTGCACCCGCTGCGACCCCCCGCGGCTGTCCGGGGTGCGCAGGACTCCGATGCGCCAGGCGCCGTCGTCCCCGGGAGAGCTGCACAGCGAGTACTGCCGGACCAGGTCGTCGGCGAGCACGAGGTCGATGTGGGCACCGGGCGACCACGACGGCAGGGTCTCACCCGTGGGGCTGACCAGGATGAGCGCCATGACGTCCTCGGCCACCACCTCTGCCTTCTGGACCAACAACTCGGCCTCGTGCTCACGCACGATGGTCCGCGTGGTCAGGGACATCTCAGCCATCTCACCATCCCTAGCAATCATCGGAGTACTTTCGGGCCCGCGCGGCACCTACGCTTAGGCGGGCACGACGGCAACGGGGAACCGCTTGATGCCGTTGACGAAGTTGCTCCGCACGCGGGTCACCTCACCGCCCAGCTCGATCGATTTCACCCGCGGCAGCAACTCCTCGAACATCAGCCTGATCTCCATGCGGGCAAGCATGTTGCCCAAGCACAGGTGCGGGCTGCCCTTGCCGAACGTCAGGTGGGCGACGTCCGTGCGGGTCACGTCGAAGCTGTACGGGTCGTCGAACACCGACTCGTCGCGGTTTCCGGAGGCGAACCACATGACGACCTTGTCGCCTTCCTTGATCTGCTTGCCGCCCATCTCCAGGTCGCGGGTCGCGGTGCGGCGGAAGTGGTAGACCGGCGAGGCCCAGCGCAACATCTCTTCGACGGCGGGCTGGATCAGGCTCGGCTCCGCCTGCAGCTTGCGCAACTGGTCCTGGTTCTCGATCAGCGCCAGCATCGACTGGCTGATCGCATGCCGGGTCGTCTCGTTGCCCGCGATGACCAAGAGGAGGAAGTAGTTGTCGAAGTCGGTCTCGGACAGCGGCTGGCCGTCCTCGGGCAGCTTGTTGGCCAGCATGCTCACCAGGTCGGTGCCGTCGCCGCCCTTGCGCTGCCTGGCGAGCTCGCGACCGTAGGCGAAGACGTCGAGGGCAACGGGCGTGCGGAAGGGTAGGTGTTTGTACTTGTCGCTGTCCGGGTCGGTCAGCAGGTAGTCCGTGTATTCCGGGTCGGTGTTGCCGACCATCTGGTTGCCCCAGTCGATCAGCTGGTCGGTGTCGCTGGACGGCACGTCGAGCAGCCGGGCCAGTACCTGGATCGGGAAGTCGGCGGAAATCTTCTGCACGAAGTCGAACTCGGTGGTCTGCAGCGCCTGGTCCACGGTCTGCCTGGTGAGTCCGCGCAGGAAGTCCTCGTAGTTGCGCATCAGGTTGCCCGCGCTGAATTCGCGCTGAATCAGCTTGCGCAGTGCGCGGTGGCGGACGCCGTCGGTTTCCAGGATCGACCGGCGAACGTCCATCAGCTCGTCGTCGACCTCCTCGAGGTTGACGAACTTGGTCGAGGTGAAGGTCTCGGAGTCCTTGTCGACCGCACAGACGTCCTCATATCGTGTGACCGCCCAGAAGCCGGCGCCCATGTCACGCTCCTCGTTCCAGTGCACGGGGTCCTCACGGCGCAACGTGTCAAACATCCCCCATCCCTCGTTGCGCGCAAACGCGTCGAGGTCAGAGAGGTCGACTTCTTCAAGCGGTACGGGCGTGGGCTTGGGCACGATGCCTCCAATCGTTTGGGTCCAAACAATATGCACGTTCCGCACCTCACGCAAGGGGCTAGGCAACGCGCGCCGAAGTCGCTATCGTACGGACCCAAACGATCTACGCTGAATCCACACGAGAGTAGGAACGCAGATGACCGAATTGAAGGGGTTCTTCTACCCCCGGACAGCCGGTGGCCGGTCCTCCCTCATCCCGCCGCCGCCGTGGTACTACTCAGGCGACCTGCTCACCGTGGAGTACCGCACCGACCCCGCCCGGGTCGCCGAGCTGCTGCCGGCCCCGCTGGAACTGGCCGGTGAAGACCCTGGCGCGGTGGCGCTCATCTGGGCCGACTGGCAGTCCTGCTCCGGCAGCCGTGAGGAACTGCTTGACCCGGTGCGGGCACAGTACAAGGAGGCCTTCGTGGTCGTCCGCTGCTCATTCGGGGGCCAGACGTACTCGCGCTGCGTGTACATCTGGGTCGACAAGGACTTCGCCATCGGCCGCGGCATCCATCAGGGCTACCCCAAGAAGCTCGGCTCCATGTGGCAGACCCGTCCGCACCAGTTCAGTCACGCTGCACCGCAGGTCGGCGCCGGTGGTGTCTTCGGCGCTACCCTCGCCGCCGGCGACCGACGGCTTGCCGAGGCCGTCCTGACCCTGCGTGAGGAGTCCGAGACCAACGGCTTCGTGAACTCGCACAAGATGGCCCATCACCGGATCTTTCCCGGCATAGAGGCCAACACGCCGGACGCGTACGCCGAGCTGATCGAGTCCGGCTCCAGCGAGTTCGAGGCGGGTCCAGCCTGGACCGGCGACGTCGAGCTGCGCCTCTTCGACTCCCCGACAGAGGAGCTGTCCCGGCTCACCGTCGACGAGATCATCGGCGGCTACTACCGCCAGGTCGGTGTCGTCTGGAACGGTGGCCGGTCCCTGGCGACGCTGACCTCCCAGGGCGCGGTCGTCGAGGCGACCCGATGAGCAGCAAGCCTGCGCAGCGCCATCCCACTTACGTTGCGGATGTCGAGGGGGTGCCCGTCGACACCAGGCACTGGATCGGCGGCAGGCGGGTGGGTTCCTCCAGCACGTTCGACGACATCTCACCGATCGACGAGACGGTCATCGCCAAGGTGCACGCCGGCGGTCAGCAGGAGGTGGACGCTGCGGTCGCCGCGGCGCAGGCCGTCTTTCCCGCGTGGGCTGCGCTGCCCCGCCCCGAGCGGGCCGAGTTGCTGCGCGCGGTGGCGGACGGCGTGGACAAGCGGGCCGAGGACTTGGCGCGGGTCGAGACACGCGACAACGGCTCGCTACTGCGCTCTCACCGGCGCGGGGTGATGCCGCGGGTCGGCATGAACTTCCGCTATTTCGCCGATTACCTGCACGAGCTCGACCACCCGGACGAGGAGATCCGCGGGCATCGCGAGAGGTTCACCTACCATCCGGCCGGCGTCGCCGCCGTCATCACGCCCTGGAACGCGCCGCTCATGCTGGCCACCTGGCGGATCGGTCCGGCGCTTGCGGCCGGGAACACGGTGGTGCTCAAGCCGCCGGAGTGGGCGCCGTTGACCGCGTCCCTACTCGGGGACATCACCAAGGACTCCGGGCTGCCGGACGGCGTATTCAACGTCGTCCAGGGCACCGGTCGTGAGGCGGGCGCGCCGCTCACCCGGCACGATGGCATTCGGCGGCTCTCGTTCACCGGCTCGGTGCCGACGGCGGGGGTGATCGCCGAGGCGGCGGCGAAGAACATCGTGCCGCTGTCGTTCGAGCTCGGCGGCAAGTCGCCGCTACTCGTCTTCGACGACGCAGACCTCGACCTCGCGGTGAACCTGGCGGTCGAGCAGTTCGACAATGCGGGACAGGTGTGCTTGGGGGCGTTCCGGATCCTGGTGCAGGACGGCATCGCCGAGGAGTTTCTCGAGCGCGTCCGCGCCAAGGCGGCGACCCTGGTTCAGGGCGACCCGCGTGACGAGGCGACCGACGTCAGCGCGCTGGTCAGCCGGGTGCACTTCGAGAAGGTCGACGGATTCGTCAGCCGGGCCAAGGCGGCGGGTGCCCGCGCGGTTCTTGGCGGCGGACCCAACGAGGACCTCGGGGGCCTTTTCTACGCCCCGACCATCCTGGTGGATGCGGCCGAGGGCAGCGAGATCCTCACCGAAGAGGTGTTCGGACCGGTGCTCACCGTGCAGACGTTCAGCAGCGAGGACCAAGGTGTGGCCATGGCCAACAGCACCCGGTTCGGGCTGGCGGCGACCCTGGTTACCGGAGACCGCGAGCGCGCCGAACGAGTCAGCCTGCAGCTCAACGCCGGCACCATTTGGGTCAACTGCTTCTTCGTCCGCGACCTTGGCGCCCCGTTCGGCGGCAACGGCAAGTCCGGAATCGGCCGCGAGGGCGGGATCTGGTCCTTCGACTTCTACAGCGACATCAAGAACACCGTGTTCGCCCCGAACGGGTGGAACAACGAGGCTAAGGAGAACAGCAATGGGTGAAGTGGTCGGCGCGGCTCTGCTCGCGCACGTCCCGACGATCGTCCTACCGGAGCAGACCCGCCGCGAGCTCAACCATGGTGAGGACAGCACGCTCCCTGCAGGACTGGAGCAGTTGCGCAAGGAGGTCTTCGAAACTCTCGACTACGACACGGTGGTGGTGTTGGACTCCCACTGGGCGACGACGGTGGAGTTCGTGGTGACCGCGCACGCACGGCGGCAAGGGTTGTTCACCTCCGAGGAGCTCCCCCGAGGGATGTCGCAGCGGCCGTACGACTTTCGGGGCGACCCGGAGCTGGCGCACCTCGTCGCCGCCAAGGCGGATCAGCACGGCACCTGGATCACCGCGATCGAAGATGATCACCTGCCGATCTTCTACGCCACCACCAACGTGTGGGAGTTCCTGGGCCGGGGCTTGCCGGACAAGCGGTGGATCTCGATCGGGGTCTGCCAGACCGCCGACACCGAGGACAATCTGCGGCTGGGTCGGGCCCTCGGCGACGCGATCGCCGAGTCCGACCGCAAGGTGTTGCTCATCGCCTCCGGCGCGCTCTCGCACACGTTCTGGCCGCTGCGCAAGCTGCGCGATCACGAGGCGGCGGGTGTTGAGCACATTTTCACCGCCGAGGCCGCGGCAGCTGACTTCGAGCGGCTGGAATGGTTCAGCAAGGGCGACCATGCCCGGGTGCTGGAGACCATGCCGGAGTTCTACCGGTTCCGGCCGGAAGCCAGGTTCGGCCACTACCTGATGATGATCGGCGCACTCGGTGAGGGCGACTGCCGCGCCGTTTCGCGCCAGTACGGCGAGTACGAGAACTCGATCGGCACCGGCCAGGTGCACCTCTGGTTCGACCGGCCAGGCGGCGGCTTCCCCCGACCCAGGAGGACACCCGAGGACGCCGAATTCGCGCGCCAGAACGCCGGCCCCGAGCTCACTGCGGCCGGCTGAACAGCCAAAGACTCGCTCCATCGACCGTAAGGAACCGCCATGATCCTCCGTGAGACGCGCCGAATTCTGTTGGACGGCAACGTCGCCGACGTTGTCCGGCAGGGCGACACCTTGGTGGCCCACGACGGTCGGGAGGTGGGCGTCGACGAGGCGATCCACCTCTCGCCCGTCGTCCCGTCGAAGATCATCTGTATCCACCTGAACTATTCCTCCCGGGTGGAGGAGATGATGACCCGCCTGCCTCCGGCCCCGACGTACTTTCACAAACCGGTGTCGGCGCTCAACTCACACGGGGGCGCCGTCGTGCGGCCTCGTGGTTGCAAGTGGCTGAACTACGAGGGCGAGATCGCCATCGTCATCGGGCGGACCGCGCGCAACATCTCCCCGGACGAGGCGGGCGACTACATCCGCGGCTACTCCATCGGTAACGACTACGGGCTGCATGATTTCCGCGACACCGATTCGGGCTCCATGCTGCGGGTCAAGGGCGCGGACACGCTCTGCCCCGTTGGGCCAGGCCTGGTCGAGGGGTGGGCCTTCCGGCACAAGCAGATCCGCACGCTGGTCAACGGCGAGGTCAAGCAGGACGGTAACACCGACGAGATGACTTGGGACATGCACTATCTCGTCGCCGACATCGCGCGGACGATCACTCTGCAGCCCGGCGACGTGCTGCTCTCCGGAACCCCGGCGATCTCACGCGCGGTCTATCCCGGTGACGTGGTCGACGTCGAGGTGGAGGGACTCGGAACGCTGCGCAATCACATCGTCGAGGGGCCGACCCCAATCCGCACGGACGTGGGGGCGCAGCCCACCGAGAGCGAGGAGGTCCTCTCCACGGCGCAGGGCGGCGACTGGGAGTTCCGTGGCATTCGCAAGCCCGACCTGTCGAACACACACTGACAACCGGTGCTTACGACAAACCCGACGTCGCTCGGCAGCCGCGAACGTGAGGAATGTGCCAGCATGCGCGCTCGCCCCCTCACGGTGCCGCTGCGGCGATCGTCGATTACACCGACTTCAAGACCACCTCGATAAACGATGAATGATCCAGGGAGCAGGGCTAACGGGTCCCGTCCGCTGGTCATCATCCCTGCACGCTTCTCGGCCAGCGCGAGCGCCCTGCGTTCCCGGGCCGAGGTGTCCGCGGCGAGGCTTGTCGCCAGCGTGTGGGCGGCCGGCGGCGAACCTCTGACGGTGCACCCGCACGCCGCGGGCGGAATCCTTGACGACGACCTCGTCGACATCGTGGCGCAACGGTTCTGGATGGCCGCCGCGGTCCTGCTGCCCGGCGGCGGCGACATGTCGGCGCGCTGGTCTGGCCAGCAGGCGCATGCCACCCAGTACGACGTCGACGAGGAGCAGGACGTGTTCGACCTTGCGCTGAGCCGCTGGGCGCTGCGCGACGGGATCCCGTTGCTCGCGATCTGCCGCGGCAACCAGGTGGTGAACGTCGCACGCGGCGGCGACCTCGTGCAGGACATGGCCGAGGCCACCGGCCGCGACCACCGCCATCTCGTGCACGACATCGAGTTGGACGCCGAGTCGCCGCTGCGCAGGATCGTCGACGGCGACCGAGTGACCATCTCCTGCCACCACCACCAATGCTTGGGCGTGCTCGGAGAAGGGTTACTACCCGCCGCCCACGCCGCGGATGGGACGATCGAGGCGGTAACCATCGACGGTCACCAGGGGTGGTACCTCGGCGTCCAGTGGCACCCCGAGGACTCCGCGGACACTGACCCGGTGCAGGCCAGCATCTTCCGCGCGTTCATCGGCGCGACGCGGTGAGCGTCTCAGGCCCCCACCGCACCCCCAGCCACGCCGTCGGCCTCGACCGTGCGGACGATGCTGCGCAGGTCCTTGGTCAAGCTGGCCTTGGACTTGGCCGACAGATTCTGCACCACGGCGGACTCCACTGCGTTGAACTTGGGATAGAGCTCCGTCATCAGGTCGATGCCGGACTGAGTCAGCCGTAGCCGCACCAGGCGACGGTCGGCCGCCAGACCCTCGCGGACAATCCAGCCGCGGCTCTCCAGCGTCTTCACCACGCCCGTCAGTGTCGCCTTGGAGATGGCCGCGTTCTCGGCTACGTACCGCGTCTCCATCCCGTCCCAGATCCACACAACCCACATCACGACGAAGCCACTCCAGGTCAGGTCGTACTGCCGTAGTACTGCGTTGGTGATGTGCGAGCGGACCGCGTTGGCGGCGCGGTAAATGCTCGACACCGTCTGCGCGGCGGCGTAGTCGACGTTCAGTCCGTCGATGTGACGGTGCATAGCCGACTCGGTCTCGGCGAGTGTGCGTGGGTCCGGCATGGCCACATCATAGTGCGAGGTCGTTCGTGTCCGAATGTTGCGTTCGACTCGGAGGTGCAACATGCATGGCGGCTGACTTCCCCAAAACCCTTGACACGATCGTTTGGGGCCGTACGATTCCACTGTAGTCGGTGCCGACCGGGTCGAAAGCCACGCCAAACTGCGAAAACCCCGCCAAATTGGAGGTTCCCATGTCTGTCGCCAGCGACGGAGCCCACAGCGTCACCGGGGAGGTGAAGGCGGCACAACTGGGCCGGCGGTCACTCGGCGTCGCGGACATCGTGTTCTTCGTGGTCGCCGCGTCCGCACCGCTGACCGTTGTGGCCGGTGGCGTTCCCACCAGCTTCGCGGTCACTCAGCTCCTCGGTATCCCGCTCGTCTACGTGATCATCGCCGTCATCCTGCTCGTCTTCGCCGTCGGCTACGCCGCGATGAGCCGGCACGTGGCCAACTCGGGTGCGTTCTACACCTACGTCAGCAAGGGCCTCGGGCAGGCCTGGGGCGTGGCGACCGCGCTGGTGGCCCTCGTCGCCTACAACGCGATGCAGGTCGGCATCTTCGGCCTCTACGGGTACGCGGCGTCGGCCGCTCTGGAGCAATTCCTGGGCCTTCATGTGGCGTGGTGGATCTGCGCTCTGGTCACCGTCGCCATCATCGCGATCCTCGGCCAACTTCAGGTCGACCTCAACGCCCGCGTGCTCGCCGTGTTCCTGATCCTGGAGTTCCTGGTGGTCCTCGTCTTCGACATCGCCGGGGTCGCCAAGCCCGCGGAGGGACTGACAATCGAGCCGTTCCTACCGGCCGCGCTCAGCGGGGGTGCGTTGGGCGCCGCGCTCTGCTTCGTCACCGCGTCGTTCGTCGGCTTCGAGTCCGCCGCGATCTACGGCGAAGAGTGTAAGAACCCGGAGAAGACCGTTGCCCGCGCGACCTACACCGCCGTCATCATCATCGGCATCTTCTACGCCGCCTCGGCCTGGGCGACAACGATGGCGGTCGGCAAGACTCAGATCATCAGTAGATCCCAGGAACTCACCGCGGGCCTGTTGTTCGTCTACGCCGAGCAGAACGTCGGTAAGTGGTTCGCCGACATCGCCACAATCCTCTTCGTGACCAGCCTGTTCGCGGCGCTGCTCTCCTTTCACAACGGGGTGGCACGGTACTTCTTCTCCCTCGGCCGCGAGAGTGTCCTGCCCACCGCGCTCGCCCGCGTCAACTCCAAGGGCGCACCGATGGCCGGCTCGCTCGCACAGTCCGCGATCGCCGTCGTGCTGATCGGGGTCTTTGCGATCCTCGGCAAGGACCCAGTGCTCAGCCTGTTCGCCTGGCTGACCAACGTCGGCGCTCTGGGCGTCATCTTCCTGATGGCGCTGACCTCGGTCGCGGTGGTCGTCTACCTGCGCCGACACAGCGAGGTCACCGAGGCGACGCTCTCGCACGAGGCCGCCGCCGTGGTCGCCTCGATCGCGCTTTTCGTGGTGTTCGGGCTGGCGCTCACCAACTTCGACGCTCTGCTCGGCTCGACGCCGAACGACCCGTTGCGCTGGATCCTGCCCGGGCTGATCGTCGGCGCGGCCGTCATCGGGCTGGTCTACGGGCTCGTGCTGAAGCGGACCCGGCCCGACGTCTATGCCCTGGTCGGGCGGGGCGGCGACTCGGCGTGACCGAGGCCAGATGGTCCGCCATGGCGCCGATACTGATCGAGACCAAACGAACGAGGAGGACGTGACCGTGGGGCACTTCGACGAGTCAGGACTCGAGGCGGCGGCAGGCCGGCTCACCGCGGACGGGATCGACGTCATACGCCTCACCTATGCGGACCTCATCGGCAGCGAGCGGGGACGGGACCTGCTGGTGCAGCACTTCCCGCGCACCGTCGCCGACGGGGTGGCGTTCTGCCGGTCCGTCTACGGCACCACACCGATGGGCGACGTGGTGGACATGGAAGGTGGTCTAAGCGAGGGACTTCCTGACATCGTCGCCTTCCCGGACCTCGAGACCTTCCGGCCGGTGCCGTGGGAGCCGGGCGTGGCCAGCGTCATCGCCGACCTCTTCAACCCCGACGGCAGCCCGTCGGAGGAGAGCCCACGCGCGGTGCTACGCCGGGTCGTCGACAAGTTCGCCGAGCTCGGCATGCGCCCCTTCGTCGGGCCGGAGCTCGAGTTCTATCTGCTCGACCCGGACGCGGCGGCGCCCAGCGGCTGGCGCCGGTACGGGGACGCGACCGGCAACGTCTACGTCGCTGGCCTACGCGGCGACCCGGAAAACACCCTCCTGAACGCGCTGCGGATGCTCGGGAAGTACGGCCTGGACGTCGTGGCCGCCAACCACGAGTTCTCAGGTGGCCAGTTCGAGATCAACCTGTGGCATTCCGATGCGATGAGCGCCGCTGACCGCGCCTTCCAGTTCAAGTCGGCCGTCAAGGAACTCGCCCGCCGTCAGGGCAAGCGTGCGACGTTCATGGCGAAACCGTTCAACGACGAGGGTGGTTCGGGCTTCCACCTCCACTTCTCGACCTGGAGTGACGACGGCGAGCCGTTATTCGACGATGCCAGCGGCGAAGACGGACTTTCCGAGACCGGGCGTTCGGCGATCGCTGGAGTGCTGGCTCACGCCAAGGCACTTGCGGCCTTGCACAATCCGACAATCAACTCGTACAAGAGGTTCGGACCGGACACCCTGGCGCCGTGGCTGGTCGACTGGGGCCTGGACAACCGGTCGGCGATGGTCCGCATCCCGCCGGAGCGCGGACGCGCGTCGCGGTTGGAGCTCCGGCTCGGCGACGCTTCAGCCAACCCGTACCTGGCCATCGCCAGCCTGCTGGCCGGGGCATACCTGGGAATTCGCGACGGGCTCAAGCCGCCCGACAAGCTGGTCGGCTACGGCTACGACACCACCAAGGCGGAGATGCTGCCCACCAGCCTCGGCGAGGCGCTGGACGCGCTGGAGAAGGACTCCGACCTCGCCGAGATCCTTGGTCCGAAGTTCGTGTCCGCCTTCCTGGCCTACAAGCGCAACGAAATCGAGCGGTTTGCCCACTTCGTAACCGACTGGGAGACGAGGGAGTACGCCTACCACCTCTAAACCTCGATCCGCGGATGCGGTTCATGGCGTGGGGTGGATTGCGTTTCGATCTTGTTCGGCGATGGTAGGCACCGACAAGCCTTGGTGGGAAACCATTGTCGTGGTGCGGTACCCGTCGCGGGCGAAGTTCCTGGAGATGGCGCTCGACCCCGGCTACCAGGAGATCGCCGTGCACCGCTCGGCAGCGCTTGAGTCCTCCGGCCTGATCGCGACCGATCCGTGGGACGTGTAGATCCGATTTTGACGCCGTCCACCAGTTACTTGTGACCCTCGGGTTGGGGACCGATGCCTCCTAATGTCGCGCCTGACGCTTGCCTAGCGTTGGCGGCAGAGGGCGAACATCCTCGTTCGCAACGCTCCTTTCGGGGGCGGCACGCGAAGGGTGGATCCAGATGGCATCGGGACCGACATCGCAGGGAATCGTAGTCGGGGTCGACGGCTCACCCGCCTCACGGACAGCGGTCGAGTGGGCCGCGCGAGACGCCGAGATGCGCAACGTGCCACTCATGGTGGTGTATGTAGTCGCGCCCTTCGTGGCAGCGGGCGCGCCGGCGTTTGCCGGGCCTGCCGAATACTCGCAATGGCAGGAAGAAGAAGCGCGTCAGGCGCTGGAGGCCTCGCACGAGATCGCCGTCGAGGCCGCCTCGGCCGGTCGCGAATCGCAAACCTCGAGTGAGGTGCTCGACGGCCCGATTGTGCCGACCCTGGTGGACCTGTCCACGCGGGCCGACGTGGTGGTTGTAGGCTGCCGCGGTATTGGTGCGGTCGGCCGCGCACTGCTCGGTTCGACGAGCGACAGCCTCGTGCGCCACGCACACTGCCCGGTGGCGGTCATCCACGAAGAAGACGCGCTGACCACGCGCCAACCCCACGCCCCCGTCGTCGTGGGGATCGACGGTTCACCGTCCTCGGCATGGCGACGGAGATCGCCTTCGACGAAGCGTCTCGGCGAGGAGTGGAGTTGGTAGCCGTTCACGCCTGGAGTGATATGGGGCCGCTCGAGTTCGGGAGCTTCGGCCGGGCGCCGATCGAATGGGCGAACCTCAAGATCGAGGAGCAGGAGGTCCTGAGCGAGCGCTTGTCGGGATGGCGAGAGCGATACCCCGACGTCGTGGTGCACAAGATGGTCGTCAGCGATCGGCCGGTACCTCGCCTGATCGAGCAGGCCGAGACCGCTCAGCTCCTGGTCGTGGGCAGCCGGGGGCGCGGTGGATTCACCGGCATGTTGTTGGGCTCGGTTAGCAGGGCGGTCGTCAACTCTGCCGAGATTCCGGTGATCGTTGCCCGAACGCCCAAATAGCCTCGACGATCACGGAGATAATCACCCCATGGAATCCAGCACCGTGGCATGTCCGCACTGTGGGCAGCGCAATCGCGTTCCCGTAGGCGGCAGGGGCAGGCCCCGCTGCGGCCAGTGCCAGCATTGGTTGCCATGGATCGTCTCGGCCGGCGACGGAGACTTCGCCGACGTCGCGGAGGGAGCAGCGGTGCCGGTGCTCGTCGACCTGTGGGCCACCTGGTGCGGACCGTGCCGGATGGTCAGCCCGGCGTTGGAGCAACTCGCCGGCGAGCGCGCCGGATCATTGAAACTCGTCAAAGTCGACGTGGACGCCGCGCCCGCGCTCTCGCAACGATTCGAGGTCCAGGCCGTTCCCACGCTGTTGCTGATGGACAGCGGCCGCATCCTGGCCAGGAAGTCCGGTGCGGCTCCTGTGGCCGCCCTGCGAACCTGGCTGGATGAGGCACTCGCAAAGTAGCCGCGGGAGTTCGCCAAGGCCAGGCGCACGGGGAGGCGTTCGCTGGGGCGGGATGCCGCAGCTGTCCCTGCAGGGCCCCAGACGGCGTGCCTGTTCTGCTTCGCGATCGAGGTCGTCGGCGCCGCCTCCTTGACCACGGGGACCAATCTGGGCGATCCCACCGGGGTTTTTCACCAGCGAACTCGCCGCACCGCTGGCCAAAGCCGCACCGCCGGCCATCGTGATCGGCCCCATTTCGGCCAACGCGATCAACATCTATTCCGGGCTGCACAGTCTAGGAAACGCAAGCATTACGCGACCAATGCGAGACCATGCGCCAATCGAACGTGTGCCACCAACAAAGCTGCTGTTAGTTGGAGCGGGCGACGGGAGTCGAACGGGCCCGCGCAGGGTGCCCGTGGCCTCCTGAGGCCAGCAGCTGCTGCCTTGGCTGTGAGGACGGCGTCAACCCGGTATATACCTAGGGGGGTATAGTCGTGGTATCGGAGCAACGAGGCAATGAAGGGTCACGTCATCGTGAGATGGACACTGAATCGCACCGCATCCCTGCTGGGCGCCGTCGCACTGGCGGTGGTCGTCACCGCGCCAACTGCCTCGGCGGCCGAAGGCCAGTCCTGCCTGCGCACCGGAGGATCGACCGACTGTCAGGCGACGGGCAATGTGCAGATCTACGCCTCGCCGGACTCTTTGCCAGCGGTCGGCAGCCACTCCGACCCCAAGTGGCGTGGCCTGGGCTATGACCCGAAGTGGGACGGCTTCCAGCGGTGATGTGTGACTCGGCGATGCTTGCCGCGACGATTCGTGCACTGCCCGGTGGACGCCCATCTACTCTCGTGGGGGAAGCGAACCCTCGGCGGCACTCGATCGATGCGGGATCACGGCATCGCCCGCAGGCCGATCACCCGCAATGGCATCGCCGCGTGGGCTGGTAGCTGTGGAGCGGGCGACGGGAATCGAACCCGCGTAGCTAGTTTGGAAGACTAGGGCTCTACCATTGAGCTACGCCCGCGTTAACACTGCACGGGAGACTGTACCGGCGCCGCCGTATTCAAATCCAATTGAAGGCGTTGCGAGGTCAGCCCGTAGTATTCCGACGGCAGTGAAGCACGGGGTGTAGCGCAGCTTGGTAGCGCATCCGCTTTGGGAGCGGAAGGCCGCAGGTTCGAATCCTGTCACCCCGACCGGACGAACGACACCCACGTCGAGACACAGACATGCAAGGAGCAACGCCGTGAAGAGCACCGTCGAGAAGTTGAGCCCGACCAGGGTTCGCATCAACGTGGAGGTGCCCTTCACCGAACTGCAGGGCGACTTCGACCAGGCGTTCAAGGAACTGGCCAAGACGATTCGCATGCCGGGATTCCGGCCGGGCAAGGTTCCCGTGAAGCTGTTGGAATCGCGCATCGACAAGCAGGCGATGTTGGACCAGGTCGTCGGCGAGGCCGTTCCGGCCCGCTACAGCGAGGCCGTCGCGAGCTCGGACGTGCAGCCCCTCGGGCAGCCCGAGATCGAGGTCACCAGCAAGGAGTACGGCGGAGACCTGACGTTCACCGCCGAGGTGGACGTCCGACCCGAGATCACGCTGCCCGAGCTGTCCACGCTGACGTTCACCGTCGACCCGATCGAGGTGTCCGACGACGAGGTCGACGCCGAGCTGCAGAACCTGCGTGCCCGCTTCGGCACCCTCACGGGCGTCGAGCGTGCCGCCGAGGACGGCGACTTCGTGTCGATCGACCTGTCCGCGACCGTCGACGGTGAGGACGTCCCCGAGGCCAAGACCGAGAGCCTGTCCCACGAAGTCGGCTCGGGCCAGCTCATCGAGGGTCTCGACGAAGCCATCACGGGGCTGAAGGCCGACGAGACGCGCGTCTTCCCGACCACGCTGGTCGCAGGCGATCACGCCGGCCAGGAGGCTCAGGTCACCGTCACCGTCAAGTCGGTCAAGGAGCGTGAACTTCCTGAGCCCGATGACGAATTCGCCCAACTCGCAAGCGAATTCGACACCATCGACGAGCTCAAGGAGAGCCTCGCCGATCAGGTGCGGCAGACCAAGCGCATCGGCCAGGCCGAGCAGATCCGCGACAAGGCGCTCGAGACCCTGCTGGAGCAGGTGGAGGTGCCGCTGCCCGAGGCGATCGTGCAGGCGCAGGTCGACGACACAGTTCACAACGCCATCCACGGCCTAGACCACGATGAGGCCAAGTTCGAGGAAGCGCTCGCCGCCGAGGGCAGCAGCCGCGAGGAATTCGACGCCGACAACCGCTCGAATGCGGAGAAGGCCGTCAAGACCCAGCTGTTGATGGATGCCATCGCCGACCAGCTGGACATCCAGGTCGGTCAGAACGACCTCACCGAGCGCCTGGTGCTCATGTCGCGGCAGTACGGCATCGAGCCGCAGCAGCTTCTGCAGGTGCTGCAGCAGAACAATCAGCTGCCCGCGATGTTCGCCGACGTCCGCCGTGGGCTGACCATCGCGGCCGTGGTCCACGGTGCGACCGTCACCGATTCCGAGGGCAACGAAGTCGACACGACGGAGTTCTTCGGAACGTCCACGCCCGAGGCGGAAGCCGACGTCGCCACCGACGTGACCGCTGACGACGCCGCTGACGATGACGAGGACGACGAGGCCAAGTGACGCTGTGAGCGAACGCTCGCCCGTCGAGGAGTGGTCGCCGCGCAGGTTTGGTTAGTGTCAATGGCAGAGTACGAAAACTCGAGAAAGCAGGTATTCCAGTCGTGACTGACATGCGTTCGGGCGCGTCGGGGCTCAACCTCATCGACTCCGTCTATGAGCGGTTGCTGGCCGAGCGGATCATCTTCCTGGGAACCCAAGTCGACGACGACATCGCCAACCGGCTGTGCGCGCAGATTCTGCTGCTCGCCGCCGAGGATCCCACCAAGGACATCAACCTCTACATCAACTCGCCCGGTGGCTCCGTCACCGCGGGCATGGCGATCTACGACACGATGGTTCTCGCGCCGTGCGACGTCGCGACGTACGCGATGGGCCTCGCCGCGTCGATGGGTGAGTTCCTTCTCGCCGCAGGCACCAGGGGCAAGCGCTACGCCCTGCCGCACGCGCGCATCATGATGCACCAGCCGAGTGCGGGCATCGGTGGCAGTGCCGCGGACATCGCGATCCAGGCCGAGCAGTTCGCTCTGACCAAGAAGGAGATGAACCGGCTCAACTCCGAGTTCACCGGTCAGACGCTCGAGCGCATCGAGACCGACGCGGACCGCGACCGTTGGTTCACGGCCCCCGAGGCGTTGGAGTACGGCTTCGTCGACCACATCATCACCCACGCCAACTTCAACGGGAGTGCCTCATGACTCAGCCTCAGGCGCGCTACATCCTTCCGTCGTTCATCGAGCACTCCAGCTTCGGCATGAAGGAGTCCAACCCGTACAACAAGCTGTTCGAGGAGCGCATCATCTTCCTCGGCGTGCAGGTCGACGACGCCTCGGCGAACGACATCATGGCGCAGCTTCTGGTGCTGGAGTCACTCGATCCCGACCGCGACATCACCATGTACATCAACTCCCCGGGCGGCTCGTTCACGTCGCTGATGGCGATCTACGACACCATGCAGTACGTGCGTGCCGACATCCAGACGGTGTGCCTCGGTCAGGCCGCTTCGGCCGCCGCCGTGCTGCTCGCCGCGGGTACCCCGGGCAAGCGGATGGCGCTGCCCAACGCCCGCATTCTGATCCATCAGCCCGCCGTCGGCGGAGCGATCCAGGGTCAGGTCTCCGATCTGGAGATCCAGGCCAGGGAGATCGAGCGCATGCGCACGCTGATGGACACGACTCTGGCCCGCCACACCGGCAAGGATGCTGCCGTCATCCGCAAGGACACCGACCGCGACAAGATCCTCACCGCGGCGGATGCCAAGGACTACGGGATCATCGACACGGTCCTGGAGTACCGCAAACTGTCTGCGCAGCCCGCCTGACCGACCGTCCGGCGCGACCGCGATTCTCCGAGTCACCCTTCGCCGGGCGCGGGTACGGTGGTCGCAGAACGCTCTCGTAATGGTTGCGACGACGACACGCCAACGGCGCGCGGTGCGTTCCGGAGGGCTACCGGCGATGGCAGGGGATATGTTCTCCATCAACGCAGGCAAGTATCAACGGCGCTATTCGGCTTTATCGGTCGCAAGGTGCCGGAACATACGGGTAGCGTCGGGAGCACACCCGAGGTGATCCACCAAACCGAGACATACCGACGGCGATCAGGAAAGTAGGGCCGCAGGACAATGGCGCGCATTGGAGACGGCGGTGACCTGCTGAAGTGCTCGTTCTGTGGAAAGAGCCAGAAGCAAGTCAAGAAACTCATTGCCGGCCCCGGCGTGTACATCTGCGACGAGTGCATCGATCTCTGCAACGAGATCATCGAAGAGGAACTCGCCGACGCCGATGACGTCAAGCTCGACGAGTTGCCCAAGCCCGCGGAGATCCGCGAATTCCTCGAGGGCTACGTCATCGGTCAGGACACCGCCAAGCGCACGCTGGCCGTCGCGGTCTACAACCACTACAAGCGCATCCAGGCGCAGGAGAAGTCACGCGATTCGCGTGCCGAGCTCGTCGAGCTGGCCAAGTCCAACATCTTGATGCTCGGCCCCACCGGCTGCGGCAAGACGTACCTGGCGCAGACGCTGGCCAAGATGCTCAACGTGCCCTTCGCGATCGCGGACGCCACCGCGTTGACCGAGGCCGGCTACGTCGGCGAAGATGTCGAGAACATTTTGCTCAAGCTGATCCAGGCCGCCGACTACGACGTCAAGCGCGCCGAGACCGGCATCATCTACATCGACGAGGTCGACAAGATCGCCCGTAAGAGCGAGAACCCGTCGATCACGCGTGACGTCTCCGGCGAGGGTGTGCAGCAGGCGTTGCTGAAGATCCTCGAGGGCACGCAGGCTTCGGTTCCGCCGCAGGGTGGCCGCAAGCACCCGCATCAGGAATTCATTCAGATCGACACCACCAACGTGCTGTTCATCGTCGCGGGTGCCTTCGCGGGCCTGGAGCGGATCGTGTCCGACCGGGTCGGCAAGCGCGGCCTCGGCTTCGGTGCCGAGGTGCGCTCGAAGGCGGAGATCGACACGCAGGACCACTTCGCGGAGGTCATGCCGGAGGACCTGATCAAGTTCGGGCTCATCCCTGAGTTCATCGGCCGCCTGCCGGTCGTGGCGTCCGTGACCAACCTCGACAAGGAATCGTTGGTCACGATCCTGTCGGAGCCCAAGAACGCGTTGGTCAAGCAGTACAACCGACTGTTCGAGATGGACGGCGTGGAGTTGGAGTTCACCCCCGACGCGCTGGAGTCCATCGCCGACCAGGCCATTCACCGTGGCACCGGTGCTCGCGGGTTGCGCGCGATCATGGAAGAAGTCCTGCTGCCGGTGATGTACGACATCCCCAGCCGCGACGACGTGGCCAAGGTCGTCGTGACCAAGGAGACCGTCGAGGACAACGTGCTGCCGACGATCGTGCCCCGCAAGCCGCCGCGTACCGAGCGCCGCGACAAGAGCGCCTAGCTTCTCTCGAGATTGCCCTGAGGGTCGTGAATCCGCGTGATTCACGACCCTCAGCGCAATCTGGGTGCGGCTACGAGTCTGTGCCTGGCGCCTTGGTCCAGTCGTAGGGCAGGAACTTGCCGTCGAAGGTGACGACGACGCGATCGCCCGCCGGATGTTCCTTCTTGTCGATGTCGACGCCGAGGTTGATGGCGCTCATGATGCCGTCGCCGAACTGCTCGTGGATCAGCTCCTTGATGGCTCCACCGTAGACCGAGAGCGCTTCGTAGAACCGGTAGATCGTCGGGTCGGTGGGCACCGCGGTCGGCAACCCGCCGCGCATCGGCACCGCGGCGAGCACCGGTACCACGGCGTCGTCGAGGCCGAGCATCTCGGTCAGGATGGCACCCATCTCCGGCGGGATCGGATGCTGGCCGAGCAACGCAGCCGTCGTCCACACGACCGGGCGGTCGACGGCGTCGGCGAGCTGCTGCCAAGTAAGCGCCTTGGCGAGCCGGGCCGCGACGATCTGCTGGGTGATCTCGTCTCTCGTCGTACCTCAGGGGATCACAGATGTGAAGGGTGCGCGCGGGCACGGAGTCGGCGTTCCCCGATGACTTGGTCGAGCAGCACGGCGATCTCGGCGACTCCGTCACGGCGGGCGTAGGCGCACTGCAGGTTCCGCGCCGCCGTCCGGTACGCGTCGTCTTCGAGCACCTGGCGCACTGCGCGCCGCACCACCCCCGCGGTGGGGACGCCGGTGCGCAGGTTCACTCCGGCGCCAAACCATTCGACGCGTGCGGCGACCTCGGGCTTGTCCTCGGTGTTGCCCGCCACGATCAGCGGCACGCCGGTCATCAGCGCCCGTTGCACGGCGCCGTAGCCGCCGTTGGTGATCATGACGTCCACCGAGGGCAGGAGAACGTCGTGGGGGATGAACTCCGCGACGAACGTGTTCGAGGGCAGCGGCCCGCGGAGCTGGGAGACCGGTCGCCCGCCGGTGGTCACCACGAGGGTGACGTCTTCGTCGGCGAGCGCCTCGATGGTCGGCTCGATCAGCCGGCCGAGGTCGGCATTGTCGATGGTGCCCTGCGTGACGTGGACGACGGGACGGTCGCCCGACAACTCGTGCCACCACGGCGGCGGGACGAAGCCGTCGGCGGGTTCGGGGCTGACCGCGCCGACGAACCGCACGTGGTCGGGCAGATCGCCGCGGTGGTACTCGAACTCCGGGACCGTGGGCACGATCAGCCGATCGGCGAGGATGGCCGAATCCAGCACGAAGACAGGCAGTTTAGGCAGACCGAGCGCCTTGAGCATGGTCTCGGCACTGCGATGGGACGCGCGCAGGAGGAACTTCTGCGCCACGACGTTCAGCGCCCGGTTGCGCAGTCGTCCCATCGCGCCCGCGCCGGGCAGGATGCCGGTGCCGCTGGGCGCGGTGTCCCGGCTGGAGAGCAACAGTGGCGTGGTCGTATAGGTCAGCACCGGAGGCCGGAGCGCGGGGTCGCCCAGCAGCATCGGCAACACGCCCAGGAAGAACGCGTCGGCCAGGATGGCGTCGAACCGCGTGCCCGCCATCAGCTCGTCGATGGCGGCGGCCTGATGCGGCAGCGGTCGCACGAAGACGTGCTTGACGTCGAAATTGACGCGAGCGATTCCCGACGTTGCGGCGCGACCGGGCAGGTCGTCGAAGGACGAGTCGTCGTAGTCGGCGCCGTACGGCAGCGCGTGTGGCGTCGCACCCGTGGCGCGGACCTTGTCGGCGTACCGCGCCGAGGTGAGGAAGGTGACGTCGTACCCGCGGACCACGAGGTCGCGCGCCACGTTCAGCAGGGGGGCGACGTGACCGACGGGTGGACATGCTGCGATCAGGATCTCTGGCATGGGTATTGGCTCCCTCGTGTGGGTTCGTACGTGCATCGACGGGAGTCGATGTTTCGCGACGAGGGGGTGGTCGGGCTTGGAGACTGTGTGGAGAACGGGTGGAGATTGCGCGAAGACCGGTCAGTGCTTGACGCGGTCCGGCCGGGTGTAGACGTTCATGGACTCGCCGCGGAGGAACGCGACCAGGGTCAGGCCGGCCTGAGCGGCGAGGTCTACGGCAAGAGACGACGGGGCGGAGACGGCGGCGAGGACGGGAATGCCCGCCATCACCGCCTTTTGCGTCAGCTCGAACGACGCGCGTCCGCTGACGAGCAGGACGGTCCCCGTCAGCGGAATGCGGTCGTTCTCCACCGCCCAGCCGATGACCTTGTCGACGGCGTTGTGCCGTCCGATGTCTTCGCGGACGACCAGCATGGTGCCGTCCACATCGAAGAGCGCAGCACCGTGCAGACCACCGGTGGTGGCGAAGATCCGTTGCGCACCGCGAAGTTGATCGGGCATGGCCGACAACCTCTCCGAGGTGACGACGGTGGGGTCGTCACCGGGGGAGTATCGGGTGATGAGCCGGATGGCGTCGATCGAGCCCTTGCCGCAGACCCCGCAGGCCGACGTGGTGTAGAAGTTGCGCGTCACGTCCACGTCGGGCATGGCGACGCTCGGTGCCAGCGTCACGTCGAGCACGTTGTAGGAGTTGACCCCGTCCTCGCCCGCGCCGCGGCAGTATTGCACGGTGGCGATGTCGTCGCGCTGGCCGATGACGCCCTCGGTGAGCAGAAAGCCTTGAGCCAGTTCGACATCGGACCCGGGGGTTCGCATCGTCACGGTGATCGCGGTGCCGTTGACGCGGATCTCCATCGGCTCCTCGACGGCCAGCGTCTCGGGCCGAGTGGTCACCGCGTCGGCGGTCAGATGGCTGGCCCGGCGGCGGGCGGTGACCCTACCCACGGGCTTCGAGCCGGATCAGCACTGCCTTGGAAACCGGCGTATTCGATCTGGCCGCGACGTGATCCAAGGCGACCAGCGAGTTCGTCTCGGGGTAGTAGGCCGCGGCGTTGCCGACCGGTGTCGAATACGGCACGACCAAGAAGTCCTCGGCGCGCCGCTCCTCGAGTTTGCCTGTCGCGTCGGTGAATTCGGAGACGAGGTCCACGCGCGCACCGTCGCTGAAGCCGAGTGAAGCGATGTCGAGCGGGTTGACGAAGATCACCCGGCGGCCCCCTTTCACACCGCGGTAGCGATCGTCGAGCCCGTAGATCGTCGTGTTGTACTGGTCGTGGCTGCGCAAGGTCTGCAGCACCAGCCGACCCTGGGGAACCGGAATCCATTCCAGCGGGTTCACCGCGAAGTTGGCCTTGCCCGTGGCGGTGGGGAACTCGCGGGAATCACGTGGCGGGTGGGGGAGCTGAAAGCCATCTGATTGACGGACCCTCCGGTTGTAGTCCGCACAGCCGGGGACCACGGCGGCGATCGCATCGCGGACCCGGTCGTAGTCGGCCTGGAAGGCTTCCCACGGCACCGGGTGGTCCTTGCCGAGGAGGGCGCGGGCCAGCTGGGAGACGATCGCGACTTCGCTGCGCACCTGATCGCTCGGTGGCTGCAGGCTACCTCGGGAGAGGTGAACCATCGACATCGAATCTTCAACGGAGACTTGCTGTTTGGCGCCCGACTGAAGGTCCTTGTCGGTGCGGCCAAGGGACGGCAGGATCAGCGCCGTCGTCCCGTGTACGACGTGACTGCGGTTCAGTTTGGTCGAGACCTGCACGGTGAGCGCACAGCTGCGCAAGGCCTTCTCGGTGACCTCGGTGTCCGGCGTGGCCATCGCGAAGTTGCCGCCCATTCCCATGAACACCGAGGCGCGGCCGTCCCGCATCGCTCGGATGGCGTCGACGGTGTCCATCCCAGGCTTGCGTGGGCTGACGATGCCGAATTCCGCGTCCAGTGCGGCCAGGAACGTCTCGGGCATCTTCTCCCAGATGCCCATGGTTCGGTCACCCTGCACGTTGGAGTGCCCGCGCACCGGGCACACGCCCGCGCCGGGCTTTCCGATCATGCCGCGCAGCAACAGCAGGTTGGTGAGTTCGGAGATCATCGGCACCGCATGACGGTGCTGAGTAAGGCCCATGGCCCAGCACGCGATGGTGCGCTCGGACGAGATCATCATCCGCGCGACCCGCTCGAGTTGTGGGCGGTCGATGCCGGTGGCCTCGAGCACGGTGTCGATGTCGACGGCCCGGGCTTGTGCCTCGTATGCCTCGAAGTTGGCGCAGTGCTGGGCGACGAAGTCGCGGTCGATCACGGTGCCGGGCGCGCGGTCGTCGGCTTCGAACAACAGCCTGCCCAGTCCCGCGAACAGCGCCATGTCGCCGCCGAGCCGGATCTGCACGAACTCGTCGGCGATGCCGATGCCGTGGCCGACGACGCCGTGGACCTTCTGCGGATCCTTGAACCGCATCAGGCCGGCCTCGGGCAGCGGGTTGATCGCGATGATCTGCGCGCCGTTCTCCTTGGCCTTCTCCAGTACCGACAGCATGCGGGGGTGGTTGGTGCCGGGATTCTGCCCGGCGATGAGGATGAGGTCGGCGTCCTCGAGGTCCTCGACGGTGACGGAGCCCTTGCCGATGCCGATCGACTCGGTGAGAGAGGCGCCCGACGATTCGTGGCACATGTTCGAACAGTCCGGCAGATTGTTGGTGCCGAAACTGCGGACGAGCAATTGGTAGAGGAAGGCCGCCTCGTTGCTGGTCCGTCCGGACGTGTAGAACACCGCTTCATCGGGGCTGCGCAGCGCGCGCAGGTGTTCGGCGATGACGTGGTAGGCGTGGTCCCAGCTGATCGGTCGGTAGTGATCGTCACCGGCTCGCAGTATCACCGGATGGGTGAGCCTGCCCTGCTGGCTGAGCCAGTATTCGGGCCGATCGGCCAGGTCGGCGATCGAGTGGCGAGCGAAGAAGTCCGGTGTGACGACGCGCTTGGTGGCCTCTTCGGCGACGGCCTTCGCGCCGTTCTCGCAGAACTCGGCGAACTTGCGGCCGCCGTGTTCCTCCGGCCAGGCGCAGCCCGGGCAGTCGAACCCCTTGCGCTGGTTCAGCCGGACGAGGGCGGCGGCGGTACGTAGCGGTCCCATCGACGTCAGGCCGCGTTGTAGCGACACGATTACCGCGCGCACTCCGGCAGCCTCGTGCTCGGCGCCGGTGGCGACGGCGGCGCGCTCGTCGTACTCCACCGGGATGTCGTGGGTGACATCGCGGCCCGTCATCCGATGCCGAATTCCCATGGCTTCTAATCTATGCCGGTCCGTCGACGATCTGCACCACGCCGCCGGTGACGCCCGCGACGAAGAGGCGGCCGGTGGTGGAGTCGACGCCGAGTGTGTACGGATTCTGCACCGTCGCGACGCGCGCGACCTCTCGCGGAGTCTCGGACGCCATGTCGTAGCCGATCACTTCGTTGGTGCCCGACGAGGCCACCCACAAGCGGTCGCGCACCGCGTCGTAGGTGATGCCGTAGGGCCCGCCGGGCTGGGGCACACTCGCCACTTCCCGCGGCTCCGTCGTGAAGACCCGCACCGCGTCGCCCCGGGTGTCAGTGGCGATGAGCCGACCATGTTTGTCCGCGACCAGATGGGTGGGGCCGGCCCCCGCGGGGGTGGAGCCGACGATGGTGAGCGTGTCGGCGTCGTACACCGTCAGATCGTTCTTGCGCACGTCCAGCAGCCCCATCGCGGTGCCGACGGGCGCCAGGCCTGCGGGCTGGACGCTGTCGGTGAACACCTTCACGATGTCGTCGCCGCGGATCGCGGTGACCGTGCCGCCGAGCTCGTTGGCCACGAACAGTGTTCCGTTCGGTGCCTCGGACGCGTCGTGCGGGACGGTGCCGGTGATGATCTGCGGTTCGGCTGCGCCTCCCGGGAGGTCGACGCGAACCAGGGCGTCGGCGCTCTCGACGGGCACCAGGACGGGTCCGCCGGGCTTGGCGAGTTGGAGGTGGCGGACGAAGCCGGGCAGCGGGACGCGCTTGACGACGTCGCCGGTGTCGGCGTTGAGAAGCACCAGTTCGTTGGGATTGCGCGTGGCGATGGCAACCGTCCGGGTCACCGCATCGACGACTACTCCCTCTGGGGCGTCGCCCACCGGCATGATGCGACCCGGTGGCGTTCCGCTCGGCGCGGGCGCCCGTTGCGGCTCGGCGGGCGGTGGCAGAGCGTCCGCGGGGGGACGGGTGCCCTCGGTGGGTACGCCGGTTGGTAACAAGCCCGTGGTGGTTGGGGTGCCCAACGAGGCAGATGAGTCAGGCGTTGACGCTGGTGGCGTCCCGCCGCATGCGGAGACGGTCAGGCATATGACTGCGAGAAGGGGGGCGGCAACGGACTTCATGGTTCCTGGGTACCCGCATTCTGTCGGTGACGCGCGCGTAACAGTCCCGGAACCTGGCGTTTCTAATGTAGGCCGGTCTAGTCCGCGAACCAGTTGCGGACACACGCGTTGATAGGAACTCAATTGAGCGGAAATGCGGTCCGTCTGCAGGCGATCAACAATGTCGAGGCCTACGTGCCTCCAGCGATCAGCTTCGACCCCACCGAGGCGCCCGGCGAGATCTTCGGTGCCAACGTCTTCACCTTGGCCGAGATGCGGCTGCGGCTGCCCAAGTCGGCGTACAAGTCCGTCGTCGCGACCATCGAGAAGGGCGCCAAGCTCGATCCGGCCATTGCCGACTCCGTCGCCTCGGTCATGAAGGACTGGGCGCTGTCGAAGGGCGCCACCCACTACGCGCACGTCTTCTACCCGATGACCGGGCTGACCGCCGAGAAGCACGACAGCTTCCTCGAGCCCGTTGGTGACGGACAGACGCTGGCCGAGTTCGCGGGCAAGACCCTGATCCAGGGCGAGCCCGACGCGTCCAGCTTCCCCTCGGGCGGCCTGCGCAGCACCTTCGAGGCGCGCGGCTACACCGGTTGGGACGTCACCAGCCCGGCCTACATCCTGGAGAACCCGAACGGCAACACGCTGTGCATCCCGACGGTGTTCGTCTCGATGACCGGTGAGGCGCTCGACTACAAGACGCCGCTGCTGCGCAGCCAGCAGGCCATGGGTACGCAGGCCGAGCGCATCCTGAAGCTGTTCGGGCACGAGAACTTCGATCACGTCGTGTCGTTCTGCGGCCCCGAGCAGGAGTACTTCCTGATCGACCGGCACTTCTTCCTGGCGCGCCCCGACCTGATCAACTCGGGCCGCACCCTGTTCGGCGCCAAGCCGCCCAAGGGTCAGGAGTTCGACGACCACTACTTCGGCGCCATCCCCGACCGGGTGCTCGGCTTCATGATGGATACCGAGCGCGAGCTGTTCAAGCTCGGCATCCCGGCCAAGACCCGCCACAACGAGGTCGCTCCCGGTCAGTTCGAGATCGCCCCGATGTTCGAGCGGGCCAACATCGCCGCCGACCATCAGCAGTTGTTGATGACCACGTTCAAGACCATCGCCAAGAAGCACGGCATGGAATGCCTGATGCACGAGAAGCCGTTCGCCGGTGTCAATGGGTCGGGCAAGCACGTCAACTTCTCGCTGGGCAACGCGCAGTTCGGCAGCCTTCTGGTGCCCGGTGACACCCCGCACGAGAACGCCCAGTTCCTGGTGTTCTGCGCCGCGGTCATCCGCGCGGTGCACAAGTTCGCCGGCCTACTGCGGGTGTCGGTGGCCTCGGCCACCAACGATCACCGCCTCGGTGCGAACGAGGCCCCGCCTGCGATCATCTCGATCTTCCTCGGCGATCAGCTGGCCGATGTGTTCGAGCAGATCGCCAAGGGCGCGGCGACTTCGTCAAAGGGCAAGGGCAGCATGATCATCGGCGTCGACACGCTGCCGGTGCTGCCGACCGATCCGGGTGACCGCAATCGCACCAGCCCGTTCGCCTTCACCGGCAACCGCTTCGAGTTCCGCGCGCCGGGTTCGGGGCAGACCATCAACGTCCCGATGATCATCCTCAACACGATCATGGCCGACTCGCTGGACTACATGGCCACGTGGCTGGAGAGTGCCGTCGGCGGCGGCGAGGACTTCGACACCGCCGTGCAGAAGCTGCTCACCGAGATCATCACCGAGCACGGCGCCGTGGTGTTCAACGGCGATGGCTACTCGGAGAATTGGCAGGTCGAGGCTGCCGCGCGGGGTCTGCCGAACCTCAAGACGACGCTGGACTCCATTCCGGAGCTGGGGAAGCCGGAGGCGATCGAGGTCTTCGAGAAGTACGGCGTCTTCAATGCGCGCGAGCTGCACAGCCGCGAAGAGGTCCGCTACGAGATGTACGTCCTCACCGTCAACGTCGAGGCGAAGCTTACGCTCGAAATGGGATCGACCGTGATCCTGCCCGCGGCGATGCGCTACCAGACCGAGCTGGCCGCCAACGTCGCGACGCTCAAGGCGGCGGGGATGGAGCCGGACACGACCATGTTGGGGGCAGTCTCCACGCCGATCTCGGAACTGATCGGCGCGCTGACGGCTCTGAAGACGGCGATGGGTGAGCATGGAGGGGACTCCGCCGCCGCGGAGGCAGCGCATGCACAGAGCCTGTTGGGATTGATGGACGCGGTCCGTACGGCCGCGGACACGCTCGAGGGCGTGGTGGCCGACGACATGTGGCCGCTGCCCACCTACCAGGAGATGCTCTACATCCTCTGAGCGCTGCTATTCCGCCGACGCCGGCGCCTCGGACACCCGGGGTGCCGGCGTTGTCGTCGGGCCGTAAGGCCAAGACCAGGGGTTCCATCCGGGATCGGCTCAGTCATCCTTCGACCAAGAGACATTGCTGGGGTAGCGGGAACCAACGCAATGATTCGAAGTGAGCCGGTAGGCCGGTGACGCCGTCGGGGACCTCGTCTGGGCGGGCCTGCAGAAGGGCGTGGGCCTCTCGGAGGTGATCGATGAGGGCTGATTCGCCGAGGGTGGCGCAGTCCGTCGGGCATTGCAGGGTGCCGGAATCATCGTAGGAAAGATCGGCGAGCCGAAGGGGCGGCTGAGCGGGGCCCGTGCGGTGGTGCCACAGGCCGGTGTTCGGATGGAAGATGTAATCGGTGAGCAGGCGGTGGCCGTACCAGGCCAGTAGTTCCACGGCGTCGATCAGGTAATCGCGCACGGTCTCGGATATGAAGTAGTTGAAGTTGATCCGGGTCCAGCCGGGTTTGATTCCCTCACAACCCAACTCGATTGCGTCGCGGTAGGCGTGGGAATGTTGCGCGTCTATGGTGAGAAGCCGATGCCCGTAGGGGCCGGCGCAGGAGCAGCCACCACGGGCTTGGATGCCGAATACGTCGTTGAGCAGCGCTACGACGAAGTTGTGGTGCAGGTAGCGCTGCGTGCCGGAACGGATCCGGAAGGACACGATGGAAAGGCGTTGAGCCTCAGGATGACCGAGGATTTCGATGTTCGGGTGGGTCTGCCAGCGGTTCAGGGCCCGACACCAAAGTTGCTGTTCGCGCTGCTCGATGAGGTCGGTGCCCACGGCGTCCTTGAGCGCGAAAACCAGTCCAGCCCTGATTGACTCGATGATGGCCGGGGTGCCGCCCTCTTCGCGGGCGACGGGGTCATCGAGGTAGCGGTGTTCTGTCGCGTCAACGAATGCGACCGTTCCTCCTCCCGGCGCGGTTGGTACGGCGTTTCGCACCAGGTCTCTGCGGACCACGAGAACACCCGGGGTCTGTGGCCCACCGATGAACTTGTGCGGTGAGATGAAGACGGCATCCTTGTGATCATCGCGGCCGGAAGCGCTGTCACGCATCCGCATCGGGACGTAGGGACCGGCAGCTGCATAGTCCCAGAAGGACAAGGCACCGTGCGCGTGCAGCAGGGTGGCGATTCGGTCGGTGTCCGATAACACCCCGGTGACATTGGAGGCTGCTGAGAAGCTGCCGATGCGTAGTGGTCGGTCGGCGTAGTGGACGAGCCGTTGCTCCAGTTGTTGCAGATCGATGTGCCCGTCGGCGTCCTCGTCGATCACCACCAGATCGGCGATGGACTCCCGCCACGGCAACTCGTTGGAGTGGTGTTCGTAAGGGCCGATGAAGACCACCGGTCGTTCCTGGTCGGGGATCTGTTGGTTCCATCGGTAACGCTTGGCCAGCCCGGACGGGATGCGCAGTTCGAGGATGTCGACCAACTTGTTCACCGCCGCCGTCGCCCCTGAGCCGCAGAAGATCACCAGATCGTTCTCGGTGGCACCCACCGCGTCGTGGATGATCTGGCGCGCATCTTGCCGTAGCAGTGAGGTCTGTAGTCCCGTACCGGAGCTTTCGGTGTGGGTGTTGGCATAGCGCGGTAACACGTGCCCTCGGATGAAGTCCTCGAGGAAATCCAGCGACCGACCAGACGCGGTGTAGTCGGCGTAGGTGATCCGGCGTCGACCGTACGGTCCGTCGAGCACCGCGTTCTCACCGATGACCCCCCGCCGGACCCGGTCGAGTAAGGGAGAGGTCGGTAGCGGCGACACCGGATCGCCCTCACCCCTAGCGATGGTGGTCACGTGGTCACCCTCCTCTCGGGTAGCGAACCAGGACTCCGCCACCGCCAGTGTCGTTCCGGTGCGTGGTGCCACACCAGGGTCATAAGTCTCTGCTGCTTCATATTCTTGCGGCATATGTTGGGCACATGACAGATCACGACCACCACTCCGCCGTCCTCACCGAACTGAAGCCGGAGCATCGGGCGCTGCGGCAGATGATTCCCGAGGTCTACGACCGGTTCGGCGAGTTGAGCCGGGCCGCAATGGGCACCGGCGCGCTCGATGCCAAGATCAAGGAACTGATCGCGATGGTGATCGGAGTCGTCGAGGGCTGCGACGGATGCATCGCTTCGCATGCGCGTGGTGCGGTCCGCGCGGGTGCCACCAAGCAGGAGGCGGCCGAGGTCATCGGCGTCAGCATCATGATGCATGGTGGCCCGGCCACCATCTACGGCGCGCGCGCCTACACCGCCTTCTGCGAGTTCGCCGATGCCAGCGAAGGTCAGTCGACGTGACGGGGAGTGGCCAAGCAAGCCACCAGTCCCTGCGATGACGATCGCGACGCTTGCCGCCACGAGCGTGGGAAGCGGATCCGTTGGCAGCGAGGGTTTTTCCTGGTGTCGCTCTCCGACGTGAACCTGCCGCCTCCGTCGGGGTCCGGCGTGGTGGGCGTCCCGGGCGAGCGCGCAGGATGCATCGACGGCCCGGCGGTCGGCCGGGTAACCTCGCCGCCATGCGCACGGTCGAGGTCTTTGCTGACGTCTTGTGTCCGTTTACTCACGTCGGGCTACGCACACTGGTCGACCGGCGCAGCCACTGCGGCCTTACCGAACCGCGCCTACGTATCCGGGCCTGGCCGCTCGAGCTGATCAACGGCATGCCGCTCGACCCGCACCACATCGACACGGAGATTTCGGCGCTGCGCGCGTCCGTGCGCCCCGACCTGTTCGCGGGCTTCTCCGTCGATGCCTTCCCGAGCACTTCGATGGCCGCGTACGCGCTGACCGCCGCGGCGGACCGCACCGGCGATCTCGTGCTGGTCGAGGAGGTCGGCTTGGCGCTGCGCAACGCGGTGTTCGAAGAGGGGCTCGATATCGGGCGCCCCGAGGGTATCGAACCGATCGCCGACCGCTTCGGCATCGAACCCCTCGACGCCGAGGCCACGTCCGCCGCGGTCCACGCCGATTGGGACGAGGGACGCGCCCGCGGCGTGATCGGCTCGCCGCATTTCTTCACTGACGACGGCGGGGACTGGTTTTGTCCCGGCCTGGCCATCAGCCGCGATGACGTCGGCAATTTCCTCATCGCCTGGAAACAGGGCACGGAGGCGTTCGTTGAACGCGTCTTCGGCTGAGCGCGAACGGCTTACGGTGGGGGAGCGCCGTGGCCATATCCTACGCGAGCGCGTCTGCACGTCTCGGGTGGTGGCCGCCCAGCTGTAGTGGGAACTCGTCGCTTTCTCGATCAGACGACGGTGCCGGCCGTACCGTCGTCGCGAATCACGGGTTGCCCGGTCTCCTGCCACGCCCCCATGCCACCGACCAGGTTGTAGACGGTAACCCCGACCGCCGCGAGTTTCGTTGCCGCCGAACCGGATCTGTTGCCCGACCGGCACACCGCGACAACGGGCGGGGTCGTGTCGAAGGTGTGCGGGTCGAGGTCGCCAAGTCGCACATGGACGGCGCCGGGAGCATGTCCGGCTGCCCACTCGTCGTCCTCGCGAACGTCGAGCAGAATGGCGCCGGACTCGTCGACCAGCCCCATCGCCCCGATCGGATCGACTTCCAATACGTCCATCACGCCTTGCCTTTCACGCGGATCGCAGACTCGATGTCGTCGGCGGGGATCTCCTTGGTGCAGAAGAACCAGTCTTCGCAATGCAGCCCATCGGCTTGTTCGGACATCCGCTGCGCGGCGGTGCCGCAGGAGCCCGCGGGTGGCACGATGACCGGCTCGCCCGGGCGCCAGTCGGCTGGAGTGGCGACCGCGAAGTGGTCGGCGGTCTGCAGGGCCTGGATGACGCGCAACAGTTCGTCAAAGTTGCGGCCGAGGCTAAGCGGGTAGTAGATGACGGTCCGGATCGTGCCTTCGGGGTCGATGACGAAGACCGCGCGTACTGCCTTGGTCGAGTCCTCGCCCGGCATGATCATCCCGTACTTCTCGGCGATCTTCATCGATACGTCCTCGATGAGCGGGAAGGTGACTTCGACGTTCTTCATGTCTCGGAAGGTGATCTTGTCCTTGATGGTGCGCAGCCAGGCGATGTGGCTGTAGAGCCCGTCGACGGACAGGCCGACCAGTTCGGTGTTGTAGGCCGCGAACTCCTGCTGCATCGAGGCGAAGGTCATGAATTCGCTGGTACAGACCGGGGTGAAGTCGGCGGGATGGGAGAAGAAGATGACCCACTTGCCGGCGTAGTCGGCGGGAAAGTTGATGTCGCCCTGGGTAGTTACCGCGGTGAAGGCCGGTGCCGGTTCGCCGATGCGCGGCATGCCCGTGGTCGTAGTGGGAATTTCGTTGGTGGTCATTGCAATCCATTCTCTATTTCTCAAGTGGTTCTATTGGTGGTTGCTTGCGGTGGTGCCCTCGACGAGCAGCGAGCGCAGCGCCCTAGTGGCGAACGCTACGCTCCGTTCGTCAGGGTCCAGTCGGGGTCGGAATCCCACGGCTGGAAGTGAAGGAGGACGTCGACGGCCTGACGGTCGCCTTGTGGTCTGAGCAGGTGGGCCAGTTCGACGACGCGCATGCCTTGGCTTGCCCGGGCCAGATCGGCGATGCCGGGCAGAATAGCGGGATCGGCCGGCCCTCCGACGCCGTAGACGAAGTTCTCCAGGGCGTGGCCGAGATAGAGCAGGTGCCCGTCGGGGCGGAGCCAGGTTCCCGCGGTGGTGATGACGGCGACGAGTTCGTTGATCGGTAGGTGTAGGAAGCTGATCACCACCAAGTCCGCAGGCTTGGCGGGCTGCCAGGCTCTGGCGTCGCCGACCGTGTAGGAGATGTCTTCGCCGTCATCCGCGCCACTCGCCACTTCGATCGCCACGGGCGAGAAGTCGACGGCTTCGACCTCCCAGCCGGACTCGGCCAGGTACCGGGTGTTGCGGCCGTCTCCGCACGCGAGATCGATGGCCCGTCCGGGACGCAGTGCTGCGCATCGGGACATCAATGCGTGTGGGGGCGCTGAGCCCCAGGGGTGTTCGAGGCTGGCATAGCGCTCGTCCCATGATGTCGAGTCCACGTGTCGTGCCTTTCATCGACGGGTCAGGGTTGCCCATGCGGTGTCGTTGGGTCGCGGGCTAAGACAGTGTTAGGAAGAGCTTTTCGAGTTCGGCCTCGGTCATTGGTGGTGTGCCGTGGGCGGTGGCGCCGGTGGCGCATTCGCGCATTCCGGTAGCGACGATCTTGAAGCCGGCGCGGTCGAGGGCCTTGGAGACTGCGGCGAGTTGGGTGACGACGTCCTTGCAGTCGCGGCCGTGTTCGATCATGGAGATGACCCCGGCGAGTTGTCCTTGGGCGCGCCGCAGCCGGTTGAGTACCGCGGTGGCGGCGTCTTGGTCATCTGTCATGTGGTGTCCTTCTGTGTGTTCGATGGGATCGGGGGTGTCCCGCGGTGGCACGTGTCGGGCGCCGGCCGGGTCAGCTGGTGGCCGCGGGGATGTGGTCATGGCGGATGAGTCGGCGTAGTGGGCAGAATCCGTTTCGGTTGCAGGCGAAGTACATTGCGCCGGCGATGACGGTCAGCGCGGCGGTGGCCACGCCGACGGCCAGGTGGATCTCCTGGGCGAGGATGACCGAGGACATGACGAGCACGAACCAGCCGAACGCCTTGCGTAGCGCTTCGGGATCGACCTTGGCGGTCAGACGAGCGCCGATCAGGGCACCGCCGACTGCCGCTGCGGTGACGGCGAGCGCCACCGTCCAATCGATGTGAACGCTGGACAGGTATCCGCCCAAACCGGCGAAGGACTTCATCGCGATCACGACCAGCGAGGTGCCGACGGCGATGGGCATCGGCAGACCGCCGAGCAGCGCAAGGGCGGGTACCACGAGGAACCCGCCGCCTGCACCGACGAGACCGGTGACCAGCCCGACCACGAGGCCCTCGGCGAGGATCTTGGGGACGGGCATGCGGTGCCCGGCGTCGGACGCGGCCACGTTCTTGCGTCCGCGCAGCATGGCGATGGCGGTGGCGATCATCATCAGGGCGAACCCGATGAGCAGGAACGTTCCGGGAATGAACCGGGCCAGTACGCCGCCGAGGTAAGCGCCGGCCATGCCGGCGCCGCCGAAGATCAGTCCGGTGCGCCATTGCACGCGGCCCGCCTTGGCGTGTGACACGGCGCCGACCGTGCTGGTGACCCCCACCACGAGCAGTGACGTGGCGATGGCCTGTTTGGCGTCCATGCCGGCCACGTAGGCGAGCAACGGGACGGTCAGAATCGATCCGCCGCCGCCGAGCAGACCGAGGGCGATGCCGACGAACACGGCAAGGGCAACGGTCAAGGCGATCATTTCGGTTACGTCGCCTTCTGGTCGGTGGGGGGGCCGACGAGTTGGGAGACGACCGTTTGAGCGTCGCAGGTGGCGCCGCGGTTGTAGGGCAGCTTGGACAGGGCCATGCCCATCGCGC
>NZ_DASQEU010000005.1:0-14212 GCF_035633495.1 Mycobacterium sp.
TGGGATGGTTTCTCAACTTCGTCGCCGACGAGTGGAACGGCAACTGGGGTGACGGCGGCCGTGACTTCACCCGCGACTTCTACGTCGAGGTGGCGCGCGATCTCGAGCGCGCCAAGTTCGACTACGTCCTCCTCGAGGACAAGCTCATGGTGTCGACGGCCTACGGCGGGACCATGTAGCACGATCTGAAACACGGGGTGAACCCCAAGCACGACCCGGTACCGCTCAGCGGTGCTGATGGCCAACGCCACCACGCGACTCGGCCTGGTCCCGACCATGTCGACGAGCTTCTACCCGCCGTTCCTCATGGCCCGGCTCGACAGCACCATCGACCACATCGCGCGCGGCCTCACCCGGTCGGAGTACACGACCACGATGCTGCGCGACCACCTGCGCGAGTTCTAACCTCCCCCAGCGATTTCGGCGTGCTCAGTTGCGCTGATCGCAACTGAGCACGCCGAAATCGCTAGGCCTCGCGGCCCCGATCCTCGCGGTAGTGGCGTACCAGCGCGTCGGTCGAGCTGTCGGACTGCTCGGATGGCGCGGCGTCGTCGGTGAGCACCGGCAGCAGTGAGTTCGCTTGCGTCTTACCGAGTTCCACGCCCCACTGGTCGAACGAATCGATGCCCCAGATCACGCCCTCGGTGAACACCTGGTGCTCGTAGAGCGCAATCAGCTGCCCAACCACCGACGGCGTCAGCTTCGTTGCCAGAATCGACGTGCTGGGCCGGTTTCCGGGCATCACCTTGTGCGGAACCACCGAGGCCTGGGTGCCTTCACCCGCGATCTCCTCGGCCGTCTTGCCGAATGCCAACACCTTGGTCTGGGCGAAGAAGTTACTCATCAGCAGGTCGTGCATGCTGCCGGTGCCGTCGCGCGTGGGCAGGTCGTCGGTGGGCTGGGAGAACCCGATGAAGTCGGCGGGAATCAACCTGGTGCCCTGATGCAATAGCTGATAGAACGCGTGCTGACCGTTGGTTCCCGGTTCCCCCCAAAAGATTTCACCGGTCGACGTGCTCACGGGGGTGCCGTTGGCCCGTACCGACTTGCCGTTGGACTCCATCGTCAGCTGCTGTAGGTAGGCCGCGAAACGGGCGAGGTCGTTCGAGTAGGGCAGGACCGCACGGGCCTGCGCGTCGAAGAACTCGTTGTACCAGAGTCCGATGAGGCCAAGCAGCACAGGCGCATTGGCCTCCAGCGGGGTGGTGCGAAAGTGCTCGTCGATGACGTGGAAGCCGGCCAGGAACTCGGCGAACCGCTCCTTGCCGATCGCCGCCATCACCGACAACCCGATCGCCGAGTCGACCGAATAGCGCCCACCGACCCAGTCCCAGAAGCCGAACATGTTGTCGGTGTTGATGCCGAAGCCGTCGACGAGCTTCTTGTTGGTCGACACCGCGACGAAGTGCTTGGACACCGCGGCATCGCCCAGCGAGTCGGTCAGCCAACGCCGTGCTGCCGTCGCATTGGTCAGCGTCTCCAGCGTCGAGAACGTCTTGGACGCGACGATGAAAAGAGTTGTGGCGGGGTCGAGTCCGTCGAGCTTGGCCACCATGTCGGCGGGGTCGACGTTGGACACGAAACGTGCCGAGATGCCCGCGTCGGCGTAGTGGCGCAAGGCCTGATACACCATCACCGGTCCGAGGTCGGAGCCGCCGATGCCGATGTTGACGACGGTCTTGATCCGCTCGCCAGTCGCGCCCGTCCACTCCCCGCTGCGCAGCCGGTCGGTGAAGCGGCCCATCGATTCCAGCACCTCGTGCACGTCGGCGGCGACGTCCTGCCCGTCGACCGTCAACTCGGCGCCCTTCGGCAGCCGCAGCGCCGTGTGCAGCACCGCCCGATCTTCCGAGGTGTTGATGTGTTCGCCGGCGAACATCGCGTCGCGACGGCTCTCCAGGTCGGCGGCCTTGGCCAGGTCGACGAGCAGCTCGAGGGTCTCCCGGGTCACCCTGTGCTTGCTGTAGTCGATGTACAGATCGCCTACGGTCAGCGTCAGCTCCCGACCGCGTGCGGGATCCTCGTCGAAGAACTCCCGCAGGTGCTTGCCGCCTATCTCGTCGTGGTGACGGACCAATGCGTTCCACGCCGGAGTCTCGGTGATGTCAGGAATTCGAACACTCTCTGTGGTCATATCCCGACCCTAGTGCGGCGGCGCTTTCGAAGGTGTAAATGATGGACGTATGGACATCGAAAAGCTCCTGTCATCCGTCCCCACCGGTTTGTGGATCGGTGGTGAAGAGTGCGCCGGGTCGTCGACCTTCGACGTGCTCAACCCGGCGACCGACGAGGTGTTGATCGCCATCGCCGACGCCACCCCCCAGGATGGCATCGTCGCCCTCGACGCCGCCGCCGCAGTGCAGGGCGAATGGGCCGCCACGCCGCCCCGCGAGCGCGGCGAGATCCTGCGCTCGGTGTTCGAGGCCATCGGCGCCCGCGCCGAAGAATTCGCGACGCTGATGACCCTGGAGATGGGGAAGGTGCTCGCGGAGAGCATGGGCGAGGTCAAGTACGGCGCCGAGTTCTTCCGCTGGTTCGCCGAGGAGGCGGTCCGCATCGGCGGCCGTTACACCAAGAGTCCGGCAGGCACCGGTCGCATCATCGTCACCAAGTCGGCCGTGGGCCCGTGCCTGGCGATCACGCCGTGGAACTTCCCGCTGGCGATGGGCACCCGCAAGATCGGCCCCGCGATGGCGGCCGGCTGCACGATGGTCATCAAGCCTGCGCAGGAGACGCCGTTGACGATGCTGCTGCTGGCCAAGCTGATGGACGAGGCGGGCCTGCCCAAGGGCGTGCTGTCGATTCTGCCGACGTCGAAGCCCGGTGATCTGACGACGGCGCTCATCGACGACGGCCGTCTGCGCAAGCTGACGTTCACGGGTTCGACGGGAGTGGGCAAGGCCCTGGCCAAGCAGAGCTCCGACAAGCTGCTGCGACTGTCGCTCGAACTGGGCGGCAACGCGCCGTTCATCGTGTTCGACGACGCCGACGTGGATGCCGCCGTCGACGGCGCGCTGCTGGCCAAGATGCGCAACGGCGGCGAAGCGTGCACCGCGTCCAACCGCTTCCACGTGGCCAACGCGGTGCGCGCGGAGTTCACCGAGAAGTTGGTCAAGAGGATGAGCGAGTTCACCCTCGGCAACGGACTCGATTCGTCGTCGACGCTGGGCCCGCTGGTCAACGCCAAGCAGGTCGCCACCGTCGAGGATCTGGTGTCCGACGCAGTGGCCAAGGGCGCGACCGTAGCCGTCGGCGGCGTCGCCCCGGGCGGCCCGGGTCACTTCTACCCCGCGACGGTGCTCGCCGACGTGCCTGCGGAGGCACGCATCTTCAAGGAGGAGGTGTTCGGGCCCGTCGCCCCCGTCATCGGATTCGACACCGAGGAGGAGGGCGTAGCCGCCGCCAACGACACCGAGTACGGGCTGGCGGCCTACATCTACACCCAGGGCCTGGACCGCGCGCTGCGGGTGGCCGAGGCGATCGAGGCCGGGATGGTCGGCGTCAACCGCGGTGTCATCTCCGATCCCGCTGCCCCCTTCGGCGGTGTCAAGGAATCCGGGTTCGGTCGTGAGGGCGGCTCCGAGGGCATCGAGGAATACCTCGACACGAAGTACATCGCGCTCACGAACTAGACGGGGCTTCGGCGTGAATGGTTGCGCTATGCGCGACTGATCACGCCGAAGCCCGTCGCGGACTAGTGGCCGAGGCGACCGCGACCGAGGCGCAGCAGGATCATCGCGAGATCCTTGCCCTCGGGGCCGAGCGCGCTGTACCGCTCGATGACCTTCATCTCGCGGCTGTGCACCAGGCGGGTGCCGCCAGAGGCCATCCGGGCCTTGCCGATCATCTGGGACACCTCGGCGCGCCGCTGGACGGCGGCCAGGATCTCGGCGTCGAGCCGGTCGATCTCCAGACGCAGGTCGTCGATGTCGGGTACCTGTCCGGTTTCGATACTCATGGGTGACTCCGCATTCTCGTCTCGTGTGTGATCGTGTGGGTGATCTGGTCTCATCCGTATTCGGGCCTCACACAAGAGAAGAGCCCCGGATCTCAGAAGCGGACCGCGGGGCTCTGGGGAAGCAGCTAGACCACGGGCACCGCAGGCCGGTACCCGGTAAAAAATCGTCCATGCTGATTGAGCACGGGATCGAGTGTGCCACCAAGGGCCACGTCGGCGCAAAGTGTCTCTGGTCAGCGGTAAGTTTGACTCCGACATGACGATAGCGACCGAGACGGATCAGCTCGACTCCGACTTTCTGGACGGGCTCAACCCCCAGCAGCGCAAGGCGGTGCGCCACGTTGGTTCCCCACTGCTGATCGTCGCGGGCGCCGGGTCGGGAAAGACGGCGGTGCTGACCCGCCGCATCGCCTACCTGCTGGCCGCCCGTGACGTCGGCGTCGGCCAGGTGCTGGCCATCACGTTCACCAACAAGGCCGCCGCCGAGATGCGCGAACGCGTCGTCCAGTTGATCGGTCGGCGGGCCAGGTCGATGTGGGTGTCGACGTTCCACTCCACGTGCGTGCGGATCCTGCGCAATCAGGCGTCGCTTCTGCCCGGCCTCAACTCGAACTTCTCCATCTACGACGCCGACGACTCGCGGCGTCTGCTGATGATGATCGCCAAGGACATGGGGCTCGACACCAAGCGGTACTCGCCGCGACTGCTGGCCAACTCGATCTCCAACCTCAAGAACGAGCTCATCGATCCCGACAAGGCGGCGTTCGAAGCGGCCGAGGGCGGGGACGATCTGGCGCGAATCGTCGCCGAGGCCTTCGGCGAGTATCAGCGCCGGTTGCGGGCCGCCAACGCGTTGGACTTCGACGACCTCATCGGTGAGACGGTCGCTGTCCTGCAAGCCTTTCCGCTGATCGCGCAGTACTACCGGCGGCGATTCCGACACATTCTGGTCGACGAGTACCAGGACACCAACCACGCGCAGTACGCCCTCGTGCGGGAGCTGGTGGGCCATGACCTGGAGGACGGTGCCGACGGCGTGCCACCCGCCGAACTGTGTGTCGTGGGCGACGCCGACCAGTCGATCTACGCGTTCCGCGGTGCCACCATCCGCAACATCGAGGACTTCGAGCGCGACTACCCGAACGCCACGACGATTCTGCTCGAACAGAATTACCGCTCGACGCAGAACATCCTGTCGGCGGCCAACTCCGTCATCTCCCGCAACGCGGGCCGCCGCGAGAAGCGGCTGTGGACGGACGCCGGCGAAGGCGAACTGATCGTCGGCTACGTCGCAGACAACGAACACGACGAGGCGCGGTTCATCGCGGAGGAGATCGACGCGCTCGCCGATCGTGGCGACATCACCTACAACGACGTCGCGGTCTTCTACCGCACCAACAACTCCTCACGTGCGGTCGAGGACGTCTTCATCAGGGCGGGCATCCCGTACAAGGTGGTTGGTGGGGTTAGGTTCTACGAGCGCAAGGAGATTCGTGACATCGTCGCGTACCTCCGCGTGCTGGACAATCCCGGCGACGCGGTGAGCATGCGCCGCATCCTGAACACACCGCGGCGAGGCATCGGCGACCGGGCCGAGGCATGCGTCGCGGTGTACGCCGAGAACACCGGCTCGAGCTTCAACGACAGCCTGCAGGTCGCCGCCGAGGGCAGGGTCCCGATGCTGAACACGCGCTCGGAGAAGGCGATCGCCGGCTTCGTTGCCTTGCTCGACGAGTTGCGCGGCATGCTGGGTGACGAGCTCGGTGAGCTCGTCGAGGCCGTACTCGATCGCACGGGATATCGTCGCGAGCTCGAGTCATCCAATGATCCGCAGGATTTGGCGCGCCTGGACAACCTCAACGAACTCGTCAGCGTCGCACACGAATTCAGTATCGACCTGGCCAATGCCGCGGCCCTGCGCGAAGAGGAGCCGGAGCTCCAGGACGAGGACATCCCCGACACCGGGGTGCTGGCACAGTTCCTGGAGCGCGTGTCGCTGGTCGCGGACGCCGACGAGATTCCCGAGCACGGGTCGGGCATGGTGACCATGATGACCCTGCACACCGCCAAGGGGCTGGAGTTCCCCATGGTGTTCGTGACGGGGTGGGAGGACGGCATGTTCCCGCACATGCGAGCCCTCGGCGATCCTCTCGAGCTGTCCGAGGAGCGGCGGCTTGCCTACGTCGGCATCACCCGCGCCAGGCAGCGCTTGTACCTAAGTCGCGCGAAGGTGCGGTCGTCGTGGGGGCAGCCGATGCTCAACCCCGAATCCCGATTCCTGCGCGAGATCCCGCAGGAGCTCATCGACTGGCGTCGCGTGGAAGCGCCGCAGTCGTCCTACGGTGCGCCAGTCAGCGGGGCGGGGCGATTCGGCGGCACGCCTCGGCCGTCACCGGCGCGCACTTCGGGTGCGCGCAACCGGCCACTGATCACGCTGGAGCCCGGCGATCGCGTCACGCACGACAAGTACGGGCTCGGTCGCGTGGAGGAGGTGTCCGGTATGGGCGAATCCGCGATGTCGCTGATCGACTTCGGCAGCGCGGGCCGCGTCAAGCTGATGCACAATCACGCGCCCATCCAGAAGCTCTAGCGCCAGCGCGGGTCAGCGGCACCAACGACCGGTGGCGGGCAGCAGGGCGAGCGCGATGCTCGCGACGGGTAGCACCGGAATGGCGTAGACGATCTGTGGCAGGTCTGCGCTGGCGACGAAGAGGCCGGCGAAGATCATCAGCGCGACGATGGCGCCGACCACGATCAGCAGCCGTCCGATGCGACGGCGCAGCAGCAGCGAGATGAGCCCGCCGATGGTGGCCGCTGCGGACACTGCCGAGAGGAAACCGATGGCAATGCAGAACAATTCGTCGGTGCGCCACCACCCGGTGATCAGCGACGTGGCGATCACCGCGATGGCCCAGCCGCTGATGATGCTGACGGCGGCGGCGGCAGAAGCCGCGGCGGGGGAGGGGCGTGCGGGGCCCGACGAACCGGCGGCCAGGGGAGCGGCGCGCGGGATGTAGCTGGTCTGCGGGTCGAGAGGGTGCTGCGGGTCGTGCGACGGTGCCACGGGTGCGGCCGGAAACGGTCCGGTGGGGTGTCGGCGGATGATGCCGGTTTGTTGCTCCGACGAGTCAGGAGCTGGCGCAGCGGCGGCCTCGGGCTGCCGCCGGATGATGCGGGTTTCGTCGGAGGAAGGTCCGCCGGAGGTCACCGGTCAGCCGACGTAGTTGCCGGGGCTTATTCCCTTTGCAGCGAGCCACGGCACCGGATCGACGAAGTCCTTGCCGTTCTTCAGCACCGAGAAGTGCAGGTGCGGGCCGGTCGATTGGCCACGGTTGCCGATGGTGGCGATCTGGTCACCCGCCATGACCCGCTCTCCGACGCTGACGAGCCAGGTGTTGACGTGGCCGTACAGCGTGACGGTGCCGTCGGCGTGGCGGATCTTGACCCAGGCGCCGTAACCGGCGGTCGGACCGGCGTCGGTGACCACGCCGTCCGCAGCGGCCACGATCGGGGTGCCGATGGAGTTCGCGATGTCTATGCCCGCGTGCAGAACGCCCCAGCGGTAGCCGAATCCCGACGTCCAGACGCCGCGGGAGGGCATGACGTACATCGGCCTGGCGAGGCGAGCCTCGCGCTCGGCGCGCTCGGCGGCGAAGGCTGCGCCGTTGGCGAGTTCTTGGCTGTGCACCGCCTCGCTGGCCACGGCGGCGACGGTGACGATCTGGATGCCGTCGACGGAGCCGGTGATGACCCCGCTGTCGACGAAGGCGTTGGGCCCCGCGGCGATCATCTGGTCGGCGGGAGCCTTGTCGGTCGCGTTGGCCACGGAGTAGGCGGCCGCCCCGGTGGCGCCGACAGCCATCGCCGCAGCGACGAGGCGGGCCTTGACGGTGCCCTCGCCGGCCTTGCGGTGCAGTCCGCGCCGCTCCGACATGTCGATGACGTCGGTGTTCTCCATGCCGTCGCTGACGTCGGTGTGGCTGTCGCGGTAGGCCCGCGTGGAACGACGCTCCTCGCCGGCCCGTGGGCGGAACTGCGAGGGGACGGCCAGTCGCAGCGGGATCAGGTCGTCGGTGTCGTGCATGTCGTCGAGTTCGGGGGCGCGGATGACCCGTGATTCGCGGTCGAAGGCCGAGGTGTTACTGAAGTCGAGGTCGTCGAGATCACCGAACTCGTTGAACGGGATGATGTCGGTGATGGTGGCGTCGTAGGGGGTCGTCGGCACTCCTCGAGTACGTCGAGTCGAACCTTGCTCTGCCAACCGAAATGTCCTTCGTGTCGTGACCGTACCGTGACTTAGACCAGAGGACGTTAACCAAAATCCAATGTTGGTCGCAACCCGTAAAACAAATTCCAGCGGAGATTGTGACTTGTATCACTAACAGGGTCCGGTGAGATGGGCCACAGGAGCGGTGGGCGGTGTGGGTCACGTTGGCGCGTGTGGATAAGGTTTCCCCGAGGCATTCTGGCCGAAACGTAGGTAATCAACCAAACAGTCAAAGCAGACAGACGGTGAGCCCATGGATCTCTTCGAATACCAGGCGAAGGAGCTGTTCGCCAAGCACAACGTGCCCACCACGCCGGGCCGAGTGACCGAGTCGGCGGAGGAGGCCAAGGCGATCGCCGAGGAAATCGGCAAGCCCGTCATGGTGAAGGCCCAGGTGAAGGTCGGCGGCCGCGGTAAGGCGGGCGGCGTGAAGTACGCGGCCACTCCCGACGACGCCTTCACCCACGCCCAGAACATCCTCGGCCTCGACATCAAGGGTCACGTCGTCAAGAAGCTCCTCGTTGCCGAGGCCAGCGACATCGCGGAGGAGTACTACATCTCCTTCCTGCTCGATCGTTCCAACCGCACCTACCTCGCGATGTGCTCGGTCGAGGGTGGCGTGGAGATCGAGGTGGTGGCCGCAACCAAGCCCGAGCGCCTCGCCAAGGTGCCCGTGAACGCCGTCAAGGGCGTCGACGAGGCCTTCGCCCGCTCGATCGCCGAGCAGGGCCACCTGCCCGCCGAGGTGCTCGACGCGGCCGCCGTGACCATCTCCAAGCTGTGGGACGTGTTCGTCGGCGAGGACGCCACCCTGGTCGAGGTCAACCCGCTGGTGCGTACGCCCGACGATCAGATTCTGGCGTTGGACGGCAAGGTCACCCTCGACGCCAACGCCGACTTCCGGCAGCCCGGCCACGCGGAGTTCGAGGACAAGGACGCCACGGATCCGCTGGAGCTGAAGGCCAAGCAGAACGACCTCAACTACGTCAAGCTCGACGGCGCCGTCGGCATCATCGGCAACGGGGCGGGACTGGTCATGTCGACGCTGGACGTGGTCGCCTACGCCGGCGAGAAGCACGGCGGCGTCAAGCCCGCCAACTTCCTCGACATCGGCGGCGGCGCCTCGGCCGAGGTGATGGCCGCGGGCCTGGACGTGATCCTCGGCGACAGCCAGGTCAAGAGCGTGTTCGTCAACGTGTTCGGTGGCATCACTGCCTGCGACGCGGTGGCCAGCGGCATCGTCGGCGCGCTGAAGAAGCTCGGCGACGAGGCCAACAAGCCGCTGGTCGTCCGTCTCGACGGGAACAACGTCGAAGAGGGCCGTCGCATCCTGGCTGAGGCCAACCATCCGCTGGTGATCCAGGCCGACACGATGGACGCCGGCGCCGACAAGGCCGCCGAGCTGGCGAACAAGTAAGGGAGCCAACAGAAAATGTCGATCTTCCTGAACAAGGACAACAAGGTCATCGTCCAGGGCATCACCGGCGGCGAGGGCACCAAGCACACCGCGCTGATGCTGAAGGCCGGCGCGCAGGTGGTCGGCGGCGTCAACGCCCGCAAGGCCGGCACGGAGGTGACGCACGTCGATAAAGAAGGCAAGGACGTCCGCTTACCCGTGTTCGGCAGCGTCGCCGAGGCCATGAAGGAGACCGGCGCCGACGTGTCGATCGCCTTCGTCCCGCCTGCCTTCTCCAAGGACGCCATCATCGAGGCCATCGATGCCGAGATCCCGCTGCTGGTGGTCATCACCGAGGGAATCCCGGTGCAGGACACCGCATACGCCTGGGCCTATAACGTCGAGAAGGGCGAGAAGACCCGCATCATCGGGCCCAACTGTCCGGGCATCATCACCCCCGGTGAGTCTCTGGTCGGCATCACGCCGAACAACATCACCGGCAAGGGCCCGATCGGGCTGGTGTCCAAGTCCGGCACGCTGACCTACCAGATGATGTTCGAGCTGCGCGATCTCGGCTTCTCGACCGCGATCGGCATCGGCGGAGACCCGGTCATCGGAACCACCCACATCGACGCCATCGAGGCGTTCGAGAAGGATCCCGAGACCAAGGTCATCGTGATGATCGGTGAGATCGGCGGTGACGCCGAGGAGAAAGCCGCCGCCTACGTCGAGGCCAACGTGAGCAAGCCCGTCATCGGCTACGTCGCGGGTTTCACGGCGCCGGAAGGCAAGACGATGGGCCATGCCGGCGCGATCGTGTCCGATGGTGCGGGCACCGCCCAGGGCAAGAAGGAAGCGCTCGAGGCCGCAGGCGTCAAGGTCGGCAAGACGCCGTCGGAGACCGCCGCGCTGGCCCGAGAGATCCTCGAGAGCCTGTAGTTCTCTGCGCGAGCAGACACAAAAGTGCCCGACACCTCGGCGTGTCGGGGACTTTTGTGTCTGATCGCGGGAAGGCGCCGCCGAGGCGGAATTGGAACACGTTCTCGTTATCGGTTAGCCTGACGAACTAACAGCCGCCAGGAGGTCTGTAGTGCAGGTCGATCCGCGTACACCCGTCATCGTCGGCGTCGGACAGTTCACCGAGCGCATCGACGACGCCGACTACCGCGGCATCTCCGCAGTCGACCTGGCCACGGAAGCCGTGCGCGCCGCGCTTGCGGACACCGGCGCCGACGTGACGGCCGTGGCGCAGGCGATCGAGGTGTTCGCCGGACTGCGGCAGTTCGAGATCTGCACGCCCTTCGCCGATCCTCCGCTGGGCTGCTCGGACAACTACGTGCGATCGGTGGCGCAGCGCGTCGGCGCCGATCCCGTGCGCGCCGTCCTCGAGCCCATCGGCGGCAACGGCCCGCAGAAGCTGGTGACGGAGTTCGCCAAGGCGATTGCCACCGGCGACGTCGACGTGGCGTTGATCCTCGGATCGGAGCCGGGCTCCACGGCGAAGTACTTCTCGGGCCGGGACGACAAGCCCGACTTCACCGAGCACGTCGGCGGCCAACTCGAGGACCGTGGCTACGGCTTCGAGCAGTACATGAGCGAGTACACCGCCAAGCACGGGCTGACCGGCGCGCCCGTGCAATACGGGTTACTCGACAACGCGCGACGTGCCCGACTGGGGCTCGGCGTCGCGGACTACCGGCGACGGATGGCCGAGCTCTTCGCGCCGTTCTCCAAAGTTGCTGCGAAGAACCGGTTCTCGTCCTCCCCGGTGGAACGATCCGTGGAGGAGATCGAGACCGTCACCGACGAGAACCGGATGATCTGCGACCCGTATCCGCGTCTTTTGGTGGCGCGTGACACCGTCAACCAAGGCGCCGCCGCACTGCTGATGTCGGTGGCAGCCGCCCGTCGCCTCGGCGTGGCCGAGGAGAAGTGGGTTTACCTGCGCGGGCACGCCGATCAGACCGAGCAGGACCTGCTGGACCGCGTCGACGTCAGCATCAGCCACTCGGCGAAACAAGCCGTGGCGGAAGCACTCCGGGTCGCGGGCATCGGCATCGACGAGGTGTCGACGTTCGACCTCTACAGCTGCTTTCCGTTCCCGGTCTTCGCGGTGTGCGACGCGTTCGGACTCGCCGACGACGATCCGCGAGGGCTCACCCTCACCGGCGGTCTGCCGCACTTCGGCGGCCCCGGCAACAGCTATTCGCTGCACGGCATCGCCGAGACGGTTGCCCAGATGCAGGACAAGCCAGGATCATTCGGTCTCGTCGGCGCCAACGGCGGCGTCATGAGCAAGTATTCGGTCGGCGTGTACTCCACCGAGCCCGCCGACTGGACGGCCGACCGCAGCAAGGCGCTGCAGGACGACATCGCGGCACTGCCGAAGGTGGCGGTCACCCGCAACGCCAACGGCACGGGCACCATCGAAACCTACTCGGTGCGCTACGACTGGCCAGTGACGACGGGCATCATCATCGGTCGGCTCGACGCCGACGACAGCCGGTTCATGACCATCACCGAGGACGATGATCTGGTGGCATTGATGTGCGACCGTGATCCGCTCGGCGCCCGCATCGCGGTGACGTCGTCGGAGGACGGCGTGAACCTAGCCACGCTGGCGTCGTGACCTGCGACCCTTTGCTTCGAAACGGGTGCGGTTTTCCTCTTCTTCTCGTGTGACATGGCGACGGTTGGCCCGTGGTTCGTCGAAGACGCGGACGATGAGTGAGCTGATGTTGGGCATGACATTTCCCTTCGAATGAAGCGACTGCGGCGCAGTCCCCATGCCCAAGAACTCTCGTCACCCGATGTGTCTCCGTCGTGAGTAGTCGACTACGCGACCCCTCTAGACGAGCGCGGCGAGCTTGCCTGCGAGCCTCTCGACGTAGCCGGCCACCTCGGCCTCGGACTTGTCCGGCAACCCGAACAGCACCTCGGTGACGCCGAGTTCGGCCCAGCGGGCCAGCTTGTCGGGGTCGGGCTTGAAGTCGAGTGCCACGATCTGCGGCGCACCGTCGCGTCCGGCGGAGGCCCAGGTGTCCTGCAACAGTTTCACGGGCGCGTCGATGTCGAAGTCGCGCGGTGTGGTGATCCAGCCGTCGGCCGACTTCGAGATCCACTTGAAGTTCTTCTCGGTGCCCGCGACGCCGACGAGGACCGGGATGTGGGACTGAACGGGCTTGGGCCAGGCCCAGCTCGGGCCGAACTTGACGAACTCGCCGTCGTATTCGGCCTCTTCCTGTGTCCACAGGGCGCGCATCGCCTCCAGATACTCGCGCAGCATGGTGCGGCGCCGTCCGGGCGGTACGTTGTGGTCGTTGAGTTCGTCTGTGTTCCAACCGAATCCGACGCCAAGGCTGACGCGGCCGCCGGAGAGATGATCGAGTGTGGCAATGGACTTGGCGAGGGTGATGCAATCGTGCTCGACGGGCAGGGCCACGGCCGTCGACAGCCGCACCCGCAACGTCACTGCGGCCGCGGTGCCCAGGCTGACCCACGGGTCGAGGGTGCGCATGTAGCGGTCGTCGGGCAGAGACTCGTCTCCCGTCGTGGGGTGCGCGGCCTCCCGCTTGATCGGGATGTGGGTGTGCTCGGGCACGTAGAACGTGTGGAAGCCGTGGTCGTCGGCGAGTTTGGCAGCCGCTGCGGGAGTGATGCCGCGGTCGCTGGTGAAAAGTACGAGCCCGTAGTCCATGACCAGAATTAGAACGTGTTCTAGTCGTTGCGCGCAAGGTGACCCCGGGCGTCCGTGCCACGGCAGGCGGAATTCGGGTAGTTCCCTACTCACGCCGAGGGGTGGTCTCGGACGGGACAGTTCGACCCATGAGTTCCGATCGATCGACAGGCAAGAAGTTGCTGGAATGGGCGCGGCGCTACCTTCCGTGTGAGGTTGCGGGCACGACCTGCGAACTGGGTGGTGCGGCGATCGCCTACGCAGTCACCGAATCCGTCGCGGCGGCCGCCGTCGTCGCCACCATCGGGGCCTCCGTCGGCTACTACGCCGCGGCCTACTCCGCCGCGGTGCGCACCGCCTATCGCGCGGACCTCCGATCGTCCCGAAGGTCTCGTGCGTTCACCGCGAACGGTCTGGCCCTGCGCAGCGTGGCAATCGAGTTCGGACCTGCCGAGGTCATCGACAGCCTGATCATCCGTCCGCTGGCCTTCTACTTCGGCCCCATCCTGTTCGGCGGCATGGTCGCCGGCTGGATCTTCGCCAAGCTGGTGGCCGACGTCGGCTTCTACGTGCTCGCCGTCTTCTCCTACGAGCGATTCAACGGTCTGCTCGTCGTCCGGACGAGAACCGAGGAGGTGCCCCGTGAATCCGCAGCGTCGGTCGCAGCTGCGTAGGGAGCTGCGTGCTCGCGCCGGGCACTGGCGCGAGCTCGTCGCCGCGCACGGCACCCCGCTGCTCGTCCTCGATCCGTACCGGGTGGCCGCGCAGTACTCACTGCTCACCGAGCACCTCCGCGGATTTCGACTGCACTACGCGGTGAAGGCGCTTCCGCATCCGGCAGTGCTCACCGTGCTGGCGGCCAGCGGCAGCAGCTTCGACGTCGCCACCCGCGCGGAAGTCGACCTCGTCGAGCGG
>NZ_DASQEU010000006.1:0-2299 GCF_035633495.1 Mycobacterium sp.
GATGTCCGTGCCCTTCAGCGCGTCGAGCACGGACGGCAGCAGCAGCGTCGTCGCGACCGGTCCCGTGTGGCCGCCGCCTTCTCCGCCCTGCACGATCACCGCGTCCGCGCCCCAGGCAGCCACCTTCTTGGCGTGCTTGGCGGCACCGACCGACGGAATGACCACCACGCCCGCATCTTTCAGCTTGGCTATGAGGTCGGCCTTCGGGGCTAAGGCGAAGGAGGCGACTTTGACTCCTTCGCGGATCAGGAGGTCGACCCGATCACCAGCGTCACCTGCGTCGGCACGCATGTTGATGCCGAACGGGTTGTCGGTCGTGGCCTTGACCTTGGTGACCGCGGTCTGCAGTTCGTCGAGCGTCATGGTGGCCGACGCGAGGATGCCGAGGCCACCCGCATTCGACGTCGCCGCCACCAGCCGTGCACCGGCCACCCACCCCATACCGGTCTGTACGACTGGATGCTCGATGCCGATCAGCTCCGTCAGCGGAGTGCGCAACTTGCTCACGAGCGCACTTCCCTGTCCCGCAAACCATTCGGGTCGATCACCTCGTGGATCAACTTCTGTTCCTCGGCGGACGGCAGCCGCGACGTCTTCGCCGAGTCAAGGCCGTGCACCTCGAACGACGTGTTCTCTGCGACCTGACTCGGCTCGACGCCCGGATGCAGCGACGCCGCCCGCATCTGATGGTCTGGGCCGTTGAAGTCGAACACGCCGAGGTTGGACACGACCCGGAACACGTTGACGAACCGGTAGGCCGGATTGTCGTGATCGACTTTGTCCCAACCGATTCCGGAGACGATGTCCACCGAGTCGCCGAACACCCGCTTGGAGTGGTTGCCCACCCAGTAGCTGGTGGCGTGGTTGATGGTGTTGCCCGGCGCACCGCGGACGCCGAACATCTGGCGGGTCGGGTGCTGAATCGGTCCGAACGCCGACAGATTCTGGTTGCCGTAGCGGTCGACCTGGTTGGCGCCCATCACGACGTGGCGGCGGCCCCACGCCAGCGTCTCGAACACCCGCCCGAACGGCATCCAGCCCTCGATCGCACCCGTCGCACCGAGGGCGGGGGTGTCGGCCAGCAGTCGAGCCTCGCCGTCGGTCAGCAGAATGTTGGGGGAGAACGTCAGCCGCGCGAGTCGGGCACCGATCGACGCCATGTTCGCCATCGGGCTGACCATGATTTCGCCTGCGTTGCGGAATAATTCGGCACACGCGACGGCGCACACCTCGGCGCGGGAAGCGGAGATCATGCTTGCTCCTCCTTGAACTCGCGCACTGCGGCCTGATAGTCGGCCTCGCTGCCGGACAGATAGGTTTCCGCGAAGCCGGCCCACGTCTCGTCGGAGCCCCCGGCCTCGGCGTAGTGACGCTGAAACTTCTCGTCGCGTCGGTAATTGGGCTCGGCGGTGGTGAAGTGAGCCCCGTTGGGTGCCTCGACGACGGTGTCGACCATCATGCGGTTGACCAACAGGGCCTGCGGCGGCACCGCCTTGATCAGTTCCTCTGTCGAGACCACGCGCTCGACGGACAGGAAGCGCTTCTCGGCGGCCATTAGGTAGAGGTCGTCGAAGTACGGGTCGATGCCGGTGTAGGCCGCGTTGCCCCGTGCATCACCGAGATTCAGGTGAACGAATGCGGCATCGAGGGTAAGTGCAGGCATCGCGATCAGTTCCTCGTGGCCGCCATCGGTGGCATACGGCGAGGTGACAGTCTTGAGCTCGTCACCCCAGAACGTCCGCACGTCGCTGCCCAGCCCGGCTCGAATGGGTAGGAACGGCAGGCGTTGTGCGGCCGCCTGCAGTCCGCAGCGCAGCATGCCCTCGTCCATCTCGCGGGCCTCGATGGCGCCGGTGGTGCGGGCCTTGGCGAACCACGGGTCGTAGAACGGCGGCGAATCCAGGGACACGAAGCCGTAGTAGACACGCTTCACCTTGTCCGCCGAGCACAGCAGTCCGATGTCCGGGCCGCCGTAGCTGACGACGGTCAGGTCGGTGACGTCGGTGCGCAGCAGAGCGCGGATGAAGGCCATCGGCTTGCGCCGCGAACCCCAGCCGCCCACGCCGATGGTCATGCCGCTCTCGATCGACGAGACGGCCTCGTCCAGCGTCGTTCGCTTGTCGATCATTTAGATCCCTTGCCCTTGCCCTTGCCCTTGCCCTTGCCCTTGCCCGTGCCCGCGAACGCGTCGCGGTGTTCGTCGGCCACGCCCGCAAGGTTCAGCTCGAACGTAAACCCCTGCTCCATGCGGTAACTGGCGTTTACCTTCTGCACGTCGATGAGGTTCAACGCCTCCTTG
>NZ_DASQEU010000007.1:0-2574 GCF_035633495.1 Mycobacterium sp.
CCCTTGCCCTTGCCCGTGCCCGCGAACGCGTCGCGGTGTTCGTCGGCCACGCCCGCAAGGTTCAGCTCGAACGTAAACCCCTGCTCCATGCGGTAACTGGCGTTTACCTTCTGCACGTCGATGAGGTTCAACGCCTCCTTGGCCGCCCGGATGACGCGAGTGTCCTTGACGGCGATGTCACGGGCGACGCGCAGTGCGGACGCGTCCAGGTCGGTGCGTGGCACTACCTCGTGCACGGAGCCGAACTTGTGCAGTGTGGCGGCGTCGACCGTCGCGGCGGTGAAGAACAGCCGGCGCATCATGTGCTGTGGGACGAGCCGCGACAGGTGGGTGGCGGCGCCGAGCGCGCCGCGCTCGACCTCGGGAAGGCCGAACTTCGCGTCGTCGGACGCGACGATCACGTCGGCGTTGCCGACCAGTCCGATGCCGCCGCCGACGCAGAATCCGTTGACCGCGGCGACGACGGGTACCTCGCACTCGTACACGGCGCGGAACGCGTGGAAGCAACCGCGGTTGGCATCGATGAGCGCGGTGAAGCCCTCGGTGTTCTGCATCTCCTTGATGTCGACGCCCGCGTTGAAGCCGCGGCCCTCGGCACGAAGGATCACCACGTGGGTGTCCATGTCGCGCCCGGCGGCCGTGATCGCGTCGCCGAGTTCGAACCAGCCGCGCGACGGAATCGCATTCACTGGCGGGTAGTCGACGGTGACCGAGACGATCCCCGGCTCGATGGTCTTGGTGGTGATCATGCGAATTCCTCAGCTACTCCTGGGGCGGCTACCTAAGCAAGCACTTGCTTGGTACGCTAGCACAGTGACCGACTCGGCTGACAGTGCCGTTGGTGCCAACGGTGCTGACGTGAACCTCCAACTCGCCGGCCGCGTCGTCCTGGTGACCGGTGGCGTGCGAGGGGTGGGTGCCGGCATCAGTGAAGTGTTCGCGGGTCAGGGCGCGACGGTGGTGACGTGCGCCCGTCGCCCCGTCGAGGGCCTGCCGTATGAGTTCCTGTCCTGCGACGTCCGTGACGACGACTCGGTCAAGGCCCTCATCGACACGATCGTCGAGCGTCACGGCCGGATCGACGTCGTGGTGAACAACGCGGGTGGCTCGCCGTACGTACTCGCCGCCGACGCCTCGGCGAAGTTCAGCACGAAGATCATCGAACTGAACCTCATTGGGCCGCTGTCGGTTTCACAACATGCCAACGAGCACATGCAGACTCAGTCCCGGGGTGGGTCGATCATCAACGTGGCCAGCGTCAGCGGCCGCCGACCCACGCCGGGCACGGCGGCCTACGGGGCGGCGAAGGCAGGCGTCGAAAGCCTGACCACCACACTGGCCGTCGAGTGGGCGCCGAAGGTGCGGGTGAACTCGCTCGTCGTCGGCATGGTGGAGACCGAGCAGTCCGAACTCTTCTACGGTGACGCCGAGTCCATCGCCGCCATCGCGGCCAACGTCCCGCTGGGGAGGCTCGCCAAGCCCGCCGACGTCGGTTGGGCCGCCGCGTTCCTGGCGAGCGACGTGGCGTCCTACATCAGCGGAGCATCGCTCGAGGTGCACGGCGGCGGAGAGCCGCCCCACTATCTCGCCACGACCAGCGCAACCAAATAACCGAGGAGACAACGCACATGGGTTTGCTTGACGGCCGGGTGGTCATCGTCACGGGATCGGGCGGCGGAATCGGACGGGCGCACGCGCTGGCCTTCGCGGCAGAGGGCGCACGTGTGGTGGTCAACGACATCGGTGTCGGCCTGGACGGTTCGCCCGCCGGCGGCGGCAGCGCGGCCCAGGGTGTCGTCGACGAGATCACCTCCGCCGGGGGGGAAGCCGTCGCCAGCGGCGCCAACGTCGCCGACTGGGCGCAAGCCGAAGGCCTCATCCAGACCGCGGTCGACGCCTTCGGTGGCCTCGACGTGTTGGTCAACAACGCGGGCATCGTCCGCGACCGGATGTTCGCCAACACCAGCGAAGAGGAGTTCGACGCAGTCACCGCCGTGCACCTCAAGGGCCACTTCGCCACCATGAAACACGCGGCGGCCTACTGGCGGGCCAAGGCGAAGGCCGGGGAGTCCGTCGACGCGCGCATCATCAACACCAGTTCCGGTGCCGGCCTGCAAGGCAGTGTGGGACAGGCCAATTACAGCGCCGCCAAGGCAGGAATCGCGGCCATGACGTTGGTCGCGTCGGCCGAGATGGGCCGCTACGGCGTCACCGTCAACGCCATCGCCCCGTCGGCGCGAACCCGGATGACCGAGACGGTGTTCGCCGAGATGATGTCGACCCAGGATGCCGCGTTCGACGCGATGGCCCCGGAGAACGTCTCGCCGCTCGTCGTGTGGCTGGGCAGCGTCGAATCGCGCGACGTCACGGGCAAGGTCTTCGAGTTGGAGGGCGGCGTCATCCGCGTCGCCGACGGTTGGGCGCACGGACCGCAGATCGACAAGGGCGCCCGCTGGGATCCGGCCGAGTTGGCCCCGGTGGTCACCGAACTGCTCGCCAAGGCGCGGCCGCCGGTGCCGGTGTACGGGGCCTGATTCGTCAGGCCGGTTCGCACACCACCAGAGGAATCACCCG
>NZ_DASQEU010000008.1:0-20043 GCF_035633495.1 Mycobacterium sp.
AACTGTCGCTCAGCGAACCTTCGCGCGCCGAAATCGCAAGGGGGCAGGGAGGGTCAGTCGAAGCGCTTGAAGCAGCGGTCCTGGTCGCCGAGTACGCCCACCCGGAACGCATCGATGCGCGAGAAGCCCGACGGCACCGAATCCCCGTTGACGTCGCTGGCGACCAGGCCGTTGACGAGGATGCCCGACACCGCCTCGTCGACATCGCCGGCCGTGAGCGCGATGGTGTCACCGCCCGGGGTGGTGATGTTCTTGGTCATCTTGACCGTCGCGACACCAGTCAGGCATGCGGTGCGCAATGCGGCCTCGGCGTTGTCGAGTGCGACTCCGCCGTGTTCGTTCTGGATCGACTGCATGAATCGTGACACCACCACGGAGTAGGCCGTGTTGTCGCCCGTGACGACGCCGTTGACATCGGCGCTCTGAGCGCCGAGTTCCTGGAGCGCAGACAGGTCGACCGTGATGGTGTTGGTCGCCGGGCAGTACGACGCCGGACCGCCCGAGCGGGCGTCGGGGCAGTCGACCTCGGCGAAGCTGAGCTGCGGCGGGTTGGCGGGCGTGAAGACGACGTTCATCGCGTCGACGATGGACTGCACCGACTGTTCGGTGACCAGCAGCTCGCCCGTCTGGTCGTCGGGCAGCAGCAGCGGCAGATCGCCCCGGCGCTGTTTGATCTCTTCGAGGTCGATCGCCGCGCACGACGCCGCGCCGTCGGTGAACCCGAACTGGAATGCCGACACCCGCTCGAACGCCGAACCGTGCTCGTCCTCACCGACCTCGAGGTCGCTCTCGTTGAGCAGTGGGTCGCGGAACGCGATCACCGCCGCGAGCAGGTTGTTCAGACCGTCGGCGGTGCTGAGCGTGAACCGAGGGGAATTGCCCTCGGCGACCCAGCGCATGTAAACGCCCGCCAGGCAGTCGGCCTGTTGCTCACCGACGATGGTCGGCGTCTGCTCGGTCACCATCTCCGACTGGTGCTGAACGGAGTGCCCGTATTCGTGGGCCAGCACCATGGTGACCGCCATGTCGCCGTTGGCGTCGCGCAGCTGCGGCAGCAGTTCGCCGCGATCCCATCCGATGGTGTTGTCGTCGAAGCAGTAGCCCGCGTTGACGAGTCCGAGGACGCTGTCGCCGCAGAAGTCGACGTCGTCGTAATCGGTGGAGTCCCAGGAGATGAGCTCCTTCACCGGGGTGAATTCACCGTTGAACGTCTCGCCGTAGTGCGCTGCCCAGAACTCCTCGATGTCGCTCACCGCGCTGGCCGCGAGCTCGTCGATCTGACCGCCGTCGGTGTTCTCGACGTCGCGCGACGGGCTTTCGGCGTCATCGCGCAGCCCTGTGGGACCGTTGACGGCGGGCATGCCAGCCACGCTGAAGGGGTCCGCGAACACCGAAACCGGGGTGCCCTGCAGCGTCGTCGCGCACGACGTGAGAAGGAGCATGGGGACGGCGAGTCCTATTACGCTGCCCACGAGGTGCCGTCGCTTCATCGACGCCGCCCTTTCGGTTCGCCCGGCGGCCGGGACGGCACGCACGTGAAGTTCAAGGCCAGGATAGTGAATGCGGAGCACCCCAATCCCAACTTTCGTGCCGCGGGGGCTCCGACCTGCGACTCAGTCCGCCCGCAGGCGCTCCAGCGCTCGCCGGACCTGGCTGGAGTCGGTGGTCGCCCAGAACGGCGGCAGCGAGGCTCGCAGGAAGCCGGCGTAGCGCGCAGTGGCCATCCGTGAGTCGAGGACGGCGACGACGCCCCGGTCGTCGACGTGGCGCAGCAGTCGTCCGGCGCCCTGGGCGAGGAGCAGCGCAGCGTGGCTGGCCGCCACGGCCATGAACCCGTTGCCACCCTGTGCGGCCACCGCGCGCTGCCGAGCCGTGACGAGCGGATCGTCGGGGCGGGGAAATGGGATGCGGTCGATCAGCACCAGACTCAGCGACGGTCCTGGCACGTCGACGCCCTGCCACAGCGACAGCGTGCCGAAGAGTGTCGTCTCGTCGTCCTCGGCGAATCGACGGACCAACGCCGACGTGGTGTCCTCGCCCTGGCAGAGGACCGGTGTGTCGAGGCGGCCGCGCATCGCCTCGGCCGTTGCCTTCGCGGCGCGCATCGACGAGAACAGCCCCAGCGTCCGGCCACCGGCTGCGGTGATGAGGCACTCGATCTCGTCGAGCTGTTCGGCCGACCCGGTGCCGTCGCGTCCCGGCGGCGGCAGGTGGGCTGCGACGTAGAGGATGCCCGACTTGGCGTGCGCGAAGGGTGATCCGACGTCGATGCCCTTCCACCCGGCCGCCTCGTCGCCGGTTGACGTGAGCCCCCAGGCCCGTGCCATCGCGTCGAAGTTTCCGCCGATCGTGAGGGTCGCGGAGGTGAGGATCACCGTTCCCTGGTCGAACAGCCTGTTGCGCAGCAGGTTCGCGACCGACAGAGGCGCGACCCGCAAGATTGCACGTTTGTTGCCTCTAGTCTCCTCGTGGTCCAACCACACCACGTCGCTGCGGTCGGGGATCGCCGGGCCGTACGACGACAAGATGCGCGACGCGGTGTCGCTCACGTCGTTCAAGGCCGTCACCGCCTCGTTGCGGGCCGCCGCGGCCCTTGGATCGCTGGGAGCGGTGTCGATGGCCGAGCGGACCTTCTCGGCCGAGTCCCGCAATACGGTGAGGTAGGTGGACATCTCCTCGTCGAGGACGTCCTTTCGTCCCGGCTCCGCGTCGTACATGGCCGACGAAAACGTGGCGGTCGCCGCTTCGAACCGTTGGGCGAGTTCGGGATCGACGAGCCGGGACGCTCGGCGGAGAGCGACGCCGAGCATGGTCGCCGACAGCTCGCCGGTGGCCACGCTCGTCACCCGGTCGACGAGTTCGTGGGCTTCGTCGACGACGAGGAGTTCGTGCTCGGGCAGCACGTTGACGTCGGAGATCGCGTCGATGGCCAACAACGCGTGGTTGGTGACGACGACGTCGGCAGTGCCTGCGCGGCCGCGCGCCTTCTCGGCGAAGCAGTCGGTGCCGAAGGGGCAGCGCGCCGCCCCGAGACACTCCCTGGCGGACACGCTGACCTGGCTCCAAGACCGGTCGGCGACACCGGGCACCACCTCGTCGCGATCGCCGGTCTCAGTGTCCGACGCCCACTCGGTGAGGCGCTTCACGTCGCGCCCCAACGCCGTCGTCGCCACGGCGTCGAACAGCTCATCCTGGGGCACGTCCTGGGTGGACTCGGCTGCACCGTTGTGAATCTTGTTCAGACACAGATAGTTTGCGCGACCCTTGAGGAGCGCGAACTCGGGACGGCGCGGCACTTCGCCGGTCAGGGCGTCGGCCAGCCGCGGAAGGTCGCGGTCGAACAACTGACGTTGCAGCGCGATGGTCGCCGTCGAGATCACCACCGGTTCGGCCCGTTCCATGGCTCGCTTGATGGCAGGCACCAGATAGGCCAGCGACTTCCCGGTCCCGGTGCCTGCCTGGACGGCGAGGTGCTCGCCGGTCTCGAAGGCATGATCGACTGCCTCAGCCATCTCGATCTGGCCGCTGCGTTCCGTACCGCCGAGTGCGGCAACGGCCTTGTCCAGCAGCTCTCTGACGCCGCCCGTGTCTCCTCCTCAGGCCTGGCGCGTGGCGTCGACCATGCGGGTGGGAATCGCGGGCTCGCCGCGGGAGAGCTTCAACCCGTCCCACGGCAGGCTGTGCAGGCCTGCCGCGACACGATCGCGGGCCGACGCCAGATCGACGTCGGCGACCGTCTCGCCGGCACGCACCAGCGGGCGGGCCAGTGTGGTGGCGACCAGTCCCGGGGTCGCCGCAGGTGGTCGGTCCGCCAGGTGCACGATCTCCTCGACGACGGTGCCGGTCGACTTGGCCAGCCGGTGGGCCTGCTTGCGGCCGCCGTGAGACTCCTTGTGGCTGCTGCGCTTCGCGACCGGAACGCCGTCGACCTCGACGAGTTTGTAGACCATGCCCGCCGTCGGCGCGCCCGACCCCGTCACGAGGGACGTGCCGACCCCGTAGGAGTCGACGGGCTCGGCGCGTAGAGCCGCGATCGCGAATTCGTCGAGGTCGCTGGTGACGACGATGCGCGTGTTCGATGCTCCCAACTCGTCGAGCTGATCGCGGACCTGCCGGGCGAGCACGCCCAGGTCGCCGGAGTCGATGCGCACGGCGCCCAATTCGGGGCCCGCGACGGCGACGGCGTTGGCCACGCCGGTGGTGATGTCGTAGGTGTCGACGAGCAGCGTGGTCCCGACGCCGAGGGCGTCGACCTGCGCCCGGAACGCCGCCTGTTCGTCGGGCCCGTCGGGGGAGGTGTGCAGCAGCGTGAACGCGTGGGCACTGGTCCCCAGCGCGGGGACGCCGTACCGCCGCTGTGCCTCGAGGTTCGACGAACCCGTGAAGCCGGCGATGTAGGCGGCGCGGGCGGCGGCGACGGCCGACAACTCGTGGGTGCGCCGCGAGCCCATCTCGATCAGGGGCCGCCCCTCGGCCGCGCTGACCATGCGAGCCGCGGCCGAGGCGATCGCACAGTCGTGGTTGAAGATGGACAGCGCCAAGGTCTCCAACAGCACGCATTCGGCGAACGTGCCGTGCACCGACAGCACGGGGGAGCCGGGAAAGTACAGCTCGCCTTCGGCGTAGCCGTCGACGTCGCCGGTGAAACGGTAATCGGCCAGGTACGCCATGGTTTCGGCGTCCAGGAAGTCTGCGAGCAGCGCGAGATCGGCGTCGTCGAATCTGAACTGCGGCAAGGCATCCAGGAACCGGCCGGTGCCTGCGACGATGCCGTAGCGCCGCCCGTCGGGAAGTCGGCGCGCGAATACCTCGAACGTGGTCCGCTTGTGGGCGGTGCCATCAGGGAGTGCTGCCGCGAGCATCGTCAGCTCGTACTTGTCGGTGAGCAGAGCCACTGTCACACGCCAACCGTAGCCGTTCGGACCGTCGGCGAGGCCGGTGTCTATCCTTGGCGACATGGTGACGCCAGCGCGAACCCAGCCAGGGACTCGCGAGGAAACTGATGTGGAGACCGTCGAGGCCACCGACAGTCCTTGGGTGACCCTGGTCTGGGACGATCCGGTGAACCTGATGTCGTACGTGACCTACGTGTTCCAGAAGCTCTTCGGCTACAGCGAGCAGCACGCCAACAAGCTGATGCTCCAGGTGCACGAGGAGGGCAAGGCCGTGGTCTCGGCGGGCAGTCGGGAGTCCATGGAAGTCGACGTGACCAAACTGCATGCAGCGGGCCTCTGGGCCACGATGCAGCAGGATCGCTGAGCCTCGGGAGTACATGGCGTGCGCAAGTGGAAGCGTGTGGAAACCGCTGAGGGTGCACGCTTTCGGTCGTCCCTCGCAGCGCACGAGGCGACGTTGCTGCAGAGCTTGGTCAACTCGCTGATGGACATGCTGGTCGACCGCGAGAACTCTTCGCCCACAGACGAACTCGAAGAGCTTACCGGGATGCGGACCGGGCATTCGCAACCGCCGGACGATGACACGATGTTGCGCTTGCTGCCCGACTTCTTTCGGCCGCAGCACGACCATCCTGCCGGTTCACATACCGGCGAGAGTCTCAACAGTGCACTCCGCAGCTTGCACGAGCCCGAGATCATCGACGCGAAACGACATGCAGGCCAACGACTGTTGGCCACGCTGCCACCGGCTGGTGGAAGGTTCGAGATCACCGAGGACGACGCGCGGTGTTGGGCCGCGTGCGTCAACGACATCCGGCTGGCGCTGGGCACGATGCTCGAGATCGGCCCGGACGGGCCCGACCATCTGCCCGCCGAGCATCCGATGGCTGGGCACCTCGACGTGTATCAGTGGCTGACCGTGCTGCAGGAGTACCTGGTGCTCGGGCTGATGGGCAAGAGGTGATCACCGCACCAGTGCGCGATTTCGGCGCGCAAACAGTCGCTGAGCGAACGAAATCGCGCCGAAATCGCGGGGAGACGCGGACGTGACGGGCTCGATCACCGACGTGTCGGGCATCCTCGTCGGCAACCATCATCGGCTAGACCCCCACGCGACGTTGGGCACGGGCTGGGCTTGCGGCACCACCGTCGTCCTGACCCCGCCGGGCACCACCGGTGCCGTCGACGTGCGCGGCGGCGCGCCAGGCACCAGGGAGACCGATCTCCTCGACCCGGCCAATAGCGTGCGTTACGTCGACGCCGTGGTGTTGACGGGTGGCAGCGCATACGGACTCGCCGCCGCCGACGGTGTCATGCAATGGCTCGAGCAGCACGACCGCGGCGTGGTGATGGACGGCGGGCTGGTCCCGATCGTGCCCGCCGCGGTGATCTTCGACCTGCCGGTCGGCGGCTGGCAATGCCGGCCGACGGCGGAGTTCGGCTTCGCCGCCGCCGACGGGGCAGGCGTCGAGGTGGCGGTCGGCAACGTCGGCGCCGGCGTCGGTGCGCGGGCGGGCGTGCTGAAGGGCGGCCTCGGCACGGCGTCGGTGACCCTCGACGACATCGGCGTGACCGTCGGTGCCATCGTGGCGGTCAATTCCGCGGGCAACGTCGCCGATCCGCAGACCGGGTTGCCATGGATGGCCGACCTCGTCGCGGCGCTGGGACTGACCGCACCGCCTGCCGATGAGGTCGCGGCCTTCGCCGAACGCGACACCGAGTTGTCGCCGCTGAACACCACCATCGCCGTCGTCGCCACCGACGCGGCGCTCAGCAAGGCGGCCTGCAAGCGGGTCGCCGTCGCCGCTCAGGACGGCTTGGCGCGCACCATCCGGCCTGCGCACACCCCGCTGGACGGTGACACCGTCTTCGTGCTGTCGACCGGTGCGGTCGAGATCGCGCCGGCATCCGACACCCCGGCGGCGTTGTCCCCGGAGACGAAGTTGACGACGGCCGTCGGGGCGGCCGCCGCCGACTGTCTGGCCCGCGCGGTGATGGTCGGGGCGCTGGCCGCCGAAACGGTGGCCGGAATACCCAGCTACCGAAGCATGTTGCCCGGAGCGTTAGCGAACGTGGAAGGGACCGGCTTGACGTGCTGACGATTCAACGCGACCTGGTCGAGGCCATGGTCGGCCATGCGCGGGCCGATCACCCCGACGAGGCATGTGGAGTGATCGCCGGTCCCGAGGCATCTGACCGACCGGAGCGCTTCGTCGCGATGGACAACGCCGAGCGGTCGCCGACGTTCTACCGCTTCGACTCGGGCGAACAGCTGAAGGTGTGGCGGGCGATGGACGACGCCGACGAGGTGCCGGTGGTCATCTACCACTCCCACACCGCGACCGAGGCGTACCCCAGCCGTACCGACATCAGCTACGCGTCCGAACCGGACGCGCACTACGTCGTCGTCTCGACGCGCGACGCAGAAGAGCACGAACTGCGCAGCTACCGCATCGTCGATGGCGTCGTCACCGAGGAACCCGTCACCATCGTCGACCAGTACTAGAGCCAGAAGAGAGCCAGCCCATGAGCGTGACCGTTTCGATCCCGACCATTCTGCGCACCCACACCGGAGGCGAGAAGCGCGTGAGCGCCACCGGCGACACACTGCAGGCGGTCATCACCGACCTCGAAGCGAACTACTCGGGCATCACCGAGCGCATCGTCGACGGCGACAAGCTGCACCGTTTCGTCAACGTCTACGTCAACGACGAGGACGTGCGGTTCTCGGGCGGACTGGCGACGGAGATCTCCGACGGAGACTCGGTGACGATCCTGCCCGCCGTTGCGGGAGGCTGAGATTGGCGCGCTACGAATCGCTGCTCGACGCACTGGGCAACACGCCGCTGGTGGGGTTGCAGAAGCTCTCGCCGCAATGGAACGACCCCGTCGATGGCGCCGGCACCCCGCACGTGCGCTTGTGGGCCAAGCTCGAAGACCGTAACCCGACGGGCTCCATCAAGGACCGGCCCGCTCTGCGGATGATCGAGCAGGCCGAGCGTGACGGGCTGCTGGTACCGGGGTCGACGATCATGGAGCCGACGAGCGGCAACACCGGGATCTCGATGGCGATGGCCGCGCTGATCAAGGGCTACCGCATGGTCTGCGTGATGCCGGAGAACACCTCGATCGAGCGGCGCCAGCTGTTGGAGTTGTACGGCGCGAAGATCATCTACTCGCCCGCCGAGGGTGGTTCGAACACCGCAGTGGCGATGGCCAAGCGGCTGGCCGACGAGCATCCCGAGTGGGTGATGCTCTACCAGTACGGCAACCCCGCCAACGCCGCCGCGCACTACGAGGGCACCGGGCCGGAGATCCTCGCCGACCTGCCGGAGATCACCCACTTCGTCGCGGGCCTCGGCACCACCGGCACGCTGATGGGCACCGGGCGATATCTGCGCGAACACGTACCCGGTGTCCAGATCGTCGCCGCCGAGCCGCGCTACGGCGAAGGTGTCTACGCCTTGCGCAACATCGACGAGGGCTTCGTCCCCGAGCTGTACGACCCCGACGTGCTGACGACGCGCTATTCGGTCGGTTCGTTCGATTCCGTCAGGCGCACCCGCGAACTGGTTCAGGTCGAGGGCATCTTCGCGGGCATCTCGACCGGGGCGATCCTGCACGCGGCGCTCGGCATGGCGGCAAAGGCGCGCAAGGCAGGCGAGCGCGCCGACATCGCGTTCATCGTGTGCGACGCCGGATGGAAGTATCTGTCGACCGGCGCTTACGCCGGTAGCCTCGATGATGCGGAGGATGCATTGGAAGGGCAGCTATGGGCATGAGCGGAGCAGGTCTCGCGCCGACACCTGCCGAGAAGAAGCGGCCGGGCTGGATGATCGGCGGCGCCACGATCGTCAGCTTCGTCGCACTTCTCTACGTCATCGAGGCCGTCGATCAGGTGTCGGGAAGTCGACTGGAGCAAGACGGCATCCGGCCGCTCGAGGTGGACGGGCTGTGGGGCGTTCTCTGGGCGCCGTTGTTGCACGCGAACTGGGCGCACCTGATCGCGAACACCATTCCGGCGTTGGTGCTCGGCTTCCTCGTGTCGCTGGCCGGGATGTCCCGGTTCATCTACGCCACCGTGATCGTGTGGATCCTCGGGGGGCTGGGTACCTGGCTCATCGGTAACCTCGGCGCTCCGAATGGCGTGGAGACCAACCACATCGGAGCCTCCGGACTGATCTTCGGCTGGCTGACGTTCCTGATCGTGTTCGGGTTCTTCACCCGCCACGCGTGGCAGATCGTCGTCGGGATCGTCGTCTTCTTCGTGTACGGCGGTGTCCTGTGGGGCGCGCTGCCCGGCACGTTCGGGGTGTCCTGGCAGGGGCATCTGTGCGGTGGCATCGCCGGCGTCGTCGCCGCGTACCTGCTGTCCGGACCCGAACGCAAGGTCCGGGCGAGGCGCAGGATCGGAACCACGCCGCAGCTGTCGATCTGAGCGCTCGTCCCGCTCTGCTGAACTGAGGCGTGCGCCACATTCGGCCCGTGCCCGAGGCTCCGTCGCGCTAGGCGTCGTCCCAGGTAATGAGTCACTTAATGACCAGTTCGTGAAACTCGCCGCGGAATGCGGTGATGTTTTCGTCACACGCTCATCGGGCATGGCAAGCTAATGGTCGTGCGAATCACCGTACTGGGCTGTTCCGGTAGCGTCACCGGGCCAGATTCGCCTGCTTCGGGCTACCTGGTAACGGCTCCTGACACTCCTCCGCTTGCCGTCGACTTCGGCGGCGGCGTGCTAGGCGCCCTTCAGCGGTACGCCGATCCGGGCACCGTGAACGTCCTACTTTCGCACCTTCACGCCGACCACTGCCTGGACCTACCCGGGCTGTTCGTGTGGCGCCGCTACCACCCGTCGCCCCCTGAGGGCCGCGCATTGATGTTCGGCCCGGCCGACACCTGGGCGCGGCTGGGGGCGGCGTCCTCGCCCGAAGGCGGCGAGATCGACGACTTCTCCGACATCTTCGACATCCACCAGTGGGTGGACAAGGAAGCGGTGCAGATCGGCGCGCTGACCGTGTTGCCCCGCCTAGTGTGCCACCCCACGGAGTCCTACGGGATGCGCTTCACCGATTCCTTAGGGGCGACTCTCGTCTACAGCGGCGACACCGGCTACTGCCCCCAGCTGATCGAACTCGCTAGCGGCGCTGACGTGTTTCTGTGCGAGGCGTCGTGGACGGATTCCCCGGACCGGCCACCCCGACTGCATCTCTCGGGTGCCGAGGCGGGCCGCGCCGCCGCCAAGGCCGGCGTGCACGAACTGCTGCTGACCCACATCCCGCCGTGGACGTCGCGCGAGGACGTCATCAGCGAGGCCAAGGCCGAGTTCGACGGGCCGGTGCACGCCGTCGTGTGCAACGAGACCTTCGAGGTCGTGGCGCACTAGGTCGTCGCCTCCACCCGTTAGGGTTGGCGGGTGTCCAGACGAGAAGACGGACGGCTCGACGACGAGTTGCGACCGGTAGTCATCACCCGCGGCTTCACCAAGCATCCGGCCGGATCCGTGCTGGTCGAGTTCGGTCAGACCCGCGTCATGTGTACGGCCAGCGTCACCGAAGGCGTGCCACGCTGGCGCAAGGGCTCGGGCCAGGGCTGGCTGACCGCCGAGTACGCGATGTTGCCCGCCGCCACCCACACCCGTTCTGACCGCGAATCGGTCAGGGGCAAGGTCGGCGGGCGCACCCAGGAGATCAGCCGTCTCGTCGGACGGTCGCTGAGGGCGTGCATCGATCTCGGCGCACTGGGTGAGAACACGATCGCCATCGACTGCGACGTCCTCCAAGCCGATGGTGGTACCCGCACCGCGGCCATCACCGGCGCCTACGTGGCGCTCGCGGACGCGGTGACCTATCTGTCCGCCGCGGGGCGGTTGTCGGATCCGCGACCACTGTCGTGTGCGATCGCCGCGGTGTCCGTCGGCGTGGTCGACGGACGCGTGCGAACGGACCTGCCCTACGAAGAGGATTCGCGCGCCGAGGTCGACATGAACGTCGTCGCCACCGACACCGGAACCTTGGTCGAGATCCAGGGCACCGGGGAGGGCGCGACGTTCCCGCGGTCGACGCTCGACAAGATGCTCGACGCCGCCCTAGCCGCGTGCGATCAGCTGTTCGTCGTTCAGCGCGAAGCGCTCGAGTTGCCGTACCCGGGGGAGTTGCCGGAGCCGACGTCGCCGCCCAAGAAGGCGTTCGGAAGCTGACCGATCTCCTGGTTGCCAGCCGCAACCCCAAGAAGCTCGCCGAACTGCGCCGCGTGCTCGACGGGGCAGGCGTGTCCGGGCTGCGCCTGCTGTCCCTCGACGACGTCGCTCCGTTCGACGAAGCCCCCGAGACGGGCGCGACGTTCGAGGAGAACGCCTTGGCCAAGGCGCGCGACGCCTTCCGTGCGACCGGCTTGGCGGCGGTCGCCGATGATTCCGGACTCGCGGTCGATGCCCTCAATGGAATGCCCGGCGTGCTCTCAGCGCGGTGGGCGGGCGCACAGGGCGATGACGTGGCGAATCTTCAACTGCTCCTTGGTCAACTGGGTGACGTTCCCGACGAGCGGCGCGGCGCGGCGTTCGTGTCGGCGTGTGCGCTGGTGTCATCGGTCGGGGAGATCGTCGCTCGGGGGGAGTGGGCGGGAAGCGTTGCGCGGGAGCCGCGCGGCTCCGGCGGATTCGGGTACGACCCGGTCTTCGTGCCGTGCGATTCGGCGCTGTCGGCGGCCGAGTTGACCTCGGACGAAAAGGACGCGGCGTCGCACCGCGGTCGAGCATTGGCGACGTTATTGCCTGCGCTGCGGATGCTTGTTTGATCTTCACGTCCGCAGTTCCGACTGTGCAATTTCATGCGCGACTCGCCGGGTGGAGCGGATGAAATTGCACACTCGCGCAGCCTCGGTCGAGCTCGTCGGCCACATACCGGACCGTCGACCCATACTCGTAGCCAACGAGGAGGCTCACGATGACAATCAGCCTGTCGAGCGATTCAATGGTTTTCGATTTTCCCGTCGTCGACCCCGCGGCGAGCCTGCAGGTGTCGTTTCAGCGCACGTTGCGAGTGCCCGACGACGGCAAACAGTATGGTCTGCCGCCCGGGCTTGGATCGTTCCCGCCGCATCCGGTCGAGGACCTGCCGGCCGACCGCGTGTCCGACTAGTGGCGCCGCCGCGGTGGCGTGGTGATGCCGATGTGGCAGGCCGAGGCGTGCTGGCTGGACTTCTCCGTGTGGACGCGGTACCCGTTCCTGATGAAGGTGGGCTGCGGCGGCATCAACGCCGTGACGGGGTGGCCCGTTCACGTCGGAGCCGGACTTCGAGGCCGAGGACTACTTCGAGGTGCCGGCCCAACCGTGGCTCGAGGGCTTCTGTACCGACAGGGGCAAGGTGCGTCAGTTCGTCGCCATGCCGTTGCACCTCGGCTACACCGTCGAGGAGCAGCTCACGGGCAAGGTCGAACACGGTGGTATTCAGCTGGTCGTGATCCCGTTGAAGTCGGAGGTGTACCAGGAACGCGAGGAGGCGCTGCGCAAAGCCGTCGCCCTGCGACGGGCACAGTACGGGATGACGACGGCCTCACCTGCGCATTGCCCGCGTGCCCGATGCCCGAGCTAGCACTGGCCAGCTCCCTGCGGAAGGTGCGGGCGGGTCCATCACACAGTCGATCGAGACCCCCGTCGAGCCGCATGAAGACTGGGAACTGGGCAGCGCGTCAAGGCTTTCCGTACACCTGGCCAACAGCGCCGCATGGTTCGCGATAAACGGCGAGCAGCCCCCGACACTGCCTCCGACGGCCGCGGACTACACGCGATCTGGGATGCCGTGGTTCGACTGGTACGACGACAGCTTCGCGCGGCCGGGCTCGTCGGTGTTGTCGAAGGTGAAGAGCGTGTTCGAATTCGGCCAGGGTCGCGGGGAGGAGCCGCTTCCGGAGAACGAGTCGTTCGACCCGCCCGAGCCCGCGGTGCTGGGGCGCCCGCCCGCCCGCCGAAGCGGCGCTCTAAGGGGCGCTAAAGATGATAGGTGGCCTTGAGCTTCTTGGTCTGGAAGTGCTCGACGATGATGCCGAGCAGTGGGATGGTGCCGGCAAGCAGCACGCCGATCGTCTTGCCGATCGGCCAGCGCACCTTCACGGCCAGGTTAGCGGTGAAGAGCAGGTAGACGAAGTACACCCAGCCGTGTATCGGGGCGATCCAGTCGTACCAGCTCGGCGGATCTTCGACCTTGACGACGTACTTCATGACCATCTCGTAGCACAGCGCGATGAGCCAGATGCCCGTCGCCCACGCCATCACGCGGTACCCCTTCAGTGCTTTGCGGATCGCTTCCCGCGGGGTGGTCTGGGGCGCCGGGTCACTGGCTGCCGGTGCGTCGCTGGGTGCTTCGGGATCGGGACTGCTCACGTGGTGGTCCTGTCGTCGGTGTCGGCTGGTCCGTCGGCGCTGGCGAGCTCGGCCAGGTAGGCGTTGTACTCGCGCAGCGTCGGGTCGTCGTCGGGTCGCGTTGCCGCCTTAGGACGTTCGGGCAGCAGGCCCGCAGGGATCTCGGTGACCGCGTCATGCTTCGCGGGCTCCGGCGGCGACTCTTCGTAGCGGACGAACTTGTAGTAGGCGTACAAGCAGAAGCCCGCGAACATGGGCCACTGCAGGGCGTAGCCGAGATTCTGGAAGGAGCCCGACGCCGACTCGTAGCGTGCCCACTGCCACCAGGCCAACCCCAGGCAGCCCGCGGCGGCGACGGTGACCAGCAAGATCAGCGCTGGTCTCCTACGCCGTGTAGTGGACATTCGTCCACGGTACCGCGACGGTCTTCGCCCCGATGAACGTGTCGGGGCGGGCCGTACCTGCCTTGCGGTAGGTGGAGACGATGTACCTGGTCGACCTTGTCCAGGGGATGTCGAGTGGTCAAGAGCGGCGGTGAACAGGCCGAGGATGTCCTCCGATCGGTTCGAGAAGTGGTACCGGATGCTCCTGACGCCGCGGTCATTCGCGACGACGCGGCAGCCGTCGCTGTGGATCAGGCCGAGGACGAACTCTTCTCCTGCCTGGTCGACGAGGGCCTGCTTCCACGGCTCGAGCGCGATCCGTCTATGGTGTTTCGGCCCGGTCCGTGCTGCGGAAGAGGCAGGGCCAGTGCTTCGAACACTGCGAGACGTCTGGGCCCGGCCGGGACGCTGCGTAACGGCCGCGTGTTGCCTGGGCATCAGCGCGTCGATCGCTTCGCGGCAGCGGGCGATGATGGCGGGGTATTGCGTATCGCACGTGACACGCAGACGCCAGATTCGGCCGAGCCGCGAGATGCAACCGTCTCCGAGGTACATGCCGTGCAGGTATGGAGTACCCGGCTGCGGGCAGCGCGGCGAAGCCGTGATCGATTCCACATGCCGAGGAGCCAGTCGGGATTCTCGGTAGGACATGCGGTCGGCGCCGCCAGTCTGTCGCACCGCCGAACGTGGCATCCCCGTTTGTCGCGAAATGGCGCAGTCGTTCATGCCCGACGCGATGAGCATCCGCACCTCCTTCAACTCCTCGGCAGACCGCATCCCTGAGCCTCCTTGCCGCCGCGTTATCTCCAAGCGTAGGAGAGTCTCCGACAAATTGAGGCGCGACTGAAGCGGTACGATTGCCACCCTGCGGGCGTGATGGAACGGCAGACATGCCGGCTTTAGGTGCCGGTGCTCGAAAGAGCGTGTGGGTTCGAATCCCACCGCCCGCACCAGCGTGACGGGTCGTGATGCGTCGCTTGCAAAGCTGCGTGCCCGCAGCTCAGACACGAAAGCATCGATCATCGGAGCGGATCGAGATCGTCCGTGGTGTCAGCTGCTAGTGAGGCGAGGTCGTCGCGCAACTCGGGGTCGGACCGGGAATGATCCAACACTTGCAGTAGTTCTGCCCGCGTCAGCCAGCGGGGGCACTGGGGCGCGCGCCGAATGTGTCGTCACGCAGATCGCGGGACGCGACCTCAGGCATGCTGCGACGGCAGCACTTTCGTTAGCGGTCGACGCCATGTTCTGCGCTCGAACACGATCGCGGCCTTGGCCGCGAGAATAGTGTGACCACGAAACCCGTTGCGGCTCAGCCACTCTCCTAAGCAGGTGGCGGGCCAGGTGGCGGACCCTGCGCCAACGACCACCGGAGGTTGCGGTTCCTGGATGGGATGCAGTTCGGTCTGCGCGCTGAATGGGGGAAGCGCCCCCGGCGCGCGCCAGTGACGGGGTGGCTAGGTGTAGGCGAAGTAGACCGCCATGCCCGACTCGAGGTGATAGGTGTTGTGGCAGTGGTCGATCCACTTGCCGGGATTGTCGGTGTCGAAGACGGTGTCCACCGCCGCCAGCGGCGGGACGAGGACGGTGTCCTTGCGTGGGCCGGGGCGTCCGGCCTGCATGACCTGGAACGTGTGCCCGTGCAGGTGCATGGGATGGAACATCTTGGAATCGTTGATGTAGCGGATCTGTACTCGCTGCCCCGGCTTGACCGCAATGCCCTCCTTGGTCGGGTCGTACACCTCGCCGTTGATCGTCCAGGTGTAGGGCTGGATCGGACCGCCCAGCCGCAACTCGACGGTTTGGTCCGGGTTGCGTTGCGGCAGGATGACATCCGGGGCGGGCGTGAGCGTCGCAGTGTCAAGGGTCACGCCACCGCGCAACGTGGTGAGGAATTCGGCGACGTTCACATTGCTCGCCGTCCCGTCCACCCGCAAGTTCAATTGCGCGTAACCGTCCTTCTTCTCGGCGGCGGCGACGATCGGTGCCGAGGAGTTGGCGGTGACTGTTGCGTCCACCCTTTCGCCCATGCCGAGGATGACGGAGTCGGTCTGCTTCGGCTCGACCGGGAAGCCATCGGTGTGGGTCACCGTCATCGGGGTGCCCGGCACGCCGACCCGAAAGGCCGTGTCGGACCCGGCGTTGATGATTCGCAGCCGAACCCGTTGGCCGGCGCGGTAATCCTTCACCATCGGATCCGTGGTGACGCGACCGTTGATCAGGTAGTAGGGATAGTTGACGTCACCGCCGTCCTCGCCGATCGGCGACGTCGGCGTGACGCCCGCACCTGGACCCATCGGACCCATCGGGGCCATCCCGGTCCGTCGAAGTTGCTCGAAGACCTGATCGGGGTTCCTGCCGGTGCCGTCCACCCAGTCGTCGAGCACCAGCACGAGTTCGTCGTCGTAATCAACGCGCTCATCGGGATCCTCGATGATCAGCGGCCCATACAGCCCGCGATCGAGTTGCGTGCCGACGTGCGAATGGAACCAGTAGGTCCCGGCGTCGGGCACGACGAAGCGGTAGTCGAACATCTGCCCCGGCGGGGTCGCCTGCTGCGTCAGCGGCGGTACCCCGTCCATGGGATTGGGAATCGCCAAGCCGTGCCAGTGCACCGAGGTGTCGGCTCCCTGCAACTCGTTGGTGAGGGTAGCCCGCAACTCCTCGCCCTTGCGTAACCGGATCTCCTTCGCCGGCACCTGCCCGCCGTAGGCCCACGTCTGCACGTTGACCCCGCCGAGGTCTATGTCGGTCGCGCTGGCGTTCAGCGCGACGTCGAGTACCTTGCCATCTGCGCCGGCCGAGGTCGGCGGTGATTGCTCAACCGTCGGTGACGCGCATGCTGCGGACATCCCCGCAGCTGCTCCGATCGCGGAGAGCACCAGAAATTCGCGCCGGTCGATCATCGACCCAGTCTTTCATCGTCGCCTCCTGCGGTACCAGAATCTTGCGAGAATCTCGCTCCAGGAGTTCGAAGGGCCACATCGACCAGGGTGCATGCCGCACGCTGAACCCATGCGAATCGAGATTCTGGTATTCGACGGGTTCGACGCGCTGGACGTCGTCGCGCCCTGGGAGGTGTTCGCTAGGGCCGCCGCGATCGGTCCCGGCCTCGAGGTGGCACTGGTCCGCATGGGCGGTCCGAACGCGGTCTTCGCGGCGAACGGGTTGCAAGTGCACGTCGCCGAGGAACTAGGCACGCCGGACGCGGTGCTCGTGCCCGGTGGCAGCTGGGTAGAGGCAGCGGACACCGGTGTCTCTCGGGAGATTCGCCGCGGTATGTTGCCCCGTGCCATCGCGGATCTATCGACCTCGGTTCGCTGGGTCGCCTCCGTGTGCACGGGCTCGCTTCTGCTCGGGGCGGCCGGGATTCTGCGCGATCGCAACGCCACGTCCAATCACGCTGCATTGGAGGAACTTTCGCAGTACGGCGCGATTGTGAGGAAGAACCGCGTTGTCGACGATGGAAACGTAGTGACATCAGGCGGGGTGACCGCCGGCATCGACATGGCGCTCTGGCTGGTCGAACGCGAACTTGACGCCGAGACCGCCCACGCGGTGGCCCGGGCGATCGCGTACCCGGTGCCGTCGGACGTATGGCGGGAACCCGACTAGCCTCGTGTCGATCGGAATGCCTCCCTTGCAGCTCGTAGTTGCGCTGGTCGGGTTTTGCCATCAGGGAGGTCGGCGGTATGCAGGTTGGAGTGGTGTTCCCTCAGACGGAACTGGGTGGCGACGTTGGTGCGGTGCGCGCCTACGCCGAGTGAGTCGAGGATCTGGATTATCGACACGTGCTGGCGTTCGACCACGTCGTCGGCGCCGACCCGAAGACTCACCAGGGCTGGAACGGCCCCTACGACGTGCACACCACGGACCACTTCAGACGAAGCGACAGTCACCGTCACTGGCGACGGCGCTGACTTCATCCTCAGGCGGCTGCTGGACCGGGCCAGAATCAGCACCGAGTCGCTTACCGGCATCCGCCGACGACGCCAGCAGTTTCAGCGCGAGCGAGGGGAATACCAGCACCGACACGAGGCCCGCGGCCACCAGTGCGGCTGCGGTGGCCCGTTCGAGCAGGCCCATCGATGCCGATCGGTGCGATGGTCAGCAGGAAGGGCAGCGAGGTCGCCTGCAACGCACGACACCCGAGGGGCTCCGACCGGGAAAGGTCACCCCGGAACGCCAGCACGGGCAGTCCGCGGACGACTAGCAGCGCGGCGACCAGCAACGGCACCCCGGCAAGCGCCGACGGATTGTCCACCAAGCCGCTGACATCGAGCGTCACACCGCTGGTGACGAAGAACACCGGGATCAGCAGGCCGAAGCCGACTGCCTCCAACTTCACGGGGTAGTGCGGATGGGAAATCTCCGGCTCGGGATCGAGCGTGCGCATCATCACTCCGGCCAGGAACGCGCCGAGGATCGCCTCGAAGCCCAGACTGGCCGCGGCAAGTGCGACGCCCGCGACGAGCAGGACGGTGAGCCGGATGCGGATTTGCGCGCTGGTGTCGGCGAGCCGGTCGACCAGCGCCGCAACTCGCCCGACGTGCTCCGCGCCTACGACGACCGCTCCGACGACTGCCAACAGCACGACCAGAAGCCCTAGCAACACTAATCGGCCGGCAAGCGGGGTGTCCGAGCCGGCCACGCCAAGCGAGAGCGCAACCACCGCGGCCATCTCACCGGCTGATGCGCAGGCAACGGCGATCGTGCCCACCCTTGTGTGCAGCGCGCCGGCGTCGGCCAGCACTGGGATGACCAACCCCAGCGACGTCGCCAGCAGGGCGATCGCGATCAACATCCCGCCGCGCATCCCGGTGGCGGCGAATGCCAGTCCCGCGACGGCGGCCAACACCATCGAACCGCCCAACGCGATCAGCACCCTGCTCCCCATCCGACCGCGGAATCGGCGTACGTCGACCTCGAAGCCTGCCAGAAACAGCAGAAACGACAGTCCGAGGACGGACAGTGCCCGAATGATCCCGTCGGGATGCACCCACCCGAGCAGCGACGGGCCGACCAGCACACCGGCCACGATCTCCGCCAGCGCGCCGGGTACCGGCACGCGCGGTAGTAACCCGAGCAACAGCGGTATCGCCGCCGCGACGGCCAGCACGATCACCAGATCGGTTGACACGTCACACCAGCTCGGGGTCGCAGTGCAGATGCAGCAGAACCGGACCGTCGGCGGCGAACAGCTCCCGCATGCCGTCGTCGACCTCGTCGGTGGTGCGTGCCGAGATCCCGGTCGCGCCACAACTGCGGGCGAACTCGGCGAAGTCCGGGTTGACCAGCGAGGTCTGCCACACGGGAAGTTGACCGGCGAGCTGCTCCTTGCTGATCTTGCCCAACGAGGCATTGTCGAGCAGGACGTGCTTGATGGGGATTGCGTACTTCACCGCGGTCGTCACCTCGGCCAGGTATTGCCCGAAGCCTCCGTCGCCGGTAACCGCGACGATCGTTCGGGTGGGCTCGGCTGCCCAGGCGCCGATGGCTGCGGGGTAGCCGAAGCCGATGGACCCGAGATAGCCGCTCATCAACACCGGTTGCCCGGAGCTCTCGAAGTAGCGGCCGAACGAGTAGGCGTGGTTGCCGACGTCGACGCTGATCACCGCGTCGGCGGGGCAGTGCTCCGTGAGTGCGGCGAACACCTTGGCCGATCCGATCCATCGTCCGCGGTCGTCGGCGGTCCGGCGCAGCTTCTCGGCGCGCCACAGCCGATCATCCCTGGTGTGTCGTCGATTTGGACGATCGGCTCGTAGGTGGCGATGCCGGTGTGGTTGGAGACGATGCGCCGACGACGACGAGCAGATCCGATTCGTTCATCAGCCATGATGCGACTGGTGTGCCCGACCGGCCGAGGACACCCGCGCCCAGCGGGTGATCGTCGGGTACCAGGCCCTTGGCCCGGAACGTGGTGAGGACCGGAGCGCCGAGTCGTTCCGCGAGGTCGATCAAGGCGCCGCGGGCGCGCCGGGCACCCTGGCCGACGACGAACACCGGTCGGCGCGCCGCACCCAGCAGCACCGCCGCTGCGACAACCGCTGGGGAGCCGCGACGGTGAGGGCTTCGGGCATCCGGAAGCACGGGAGCTGCCGACGACGGCTGGACCTGTACCTCGTCGGGCAGCACGAGGTGTGCCACTCCTCGGGCGTCGACGGCGTGTTTGACGGCCTCGGCGGCCAGCTCCGCGTGATCGGAGTCGGCCTGCACGGTGACGGTCGACACGGCAACGTCGGCGAACACCGTGGTCAGGTCGAGATCCTGAAATGCACCCTTACCCCGCACATTCGACGGCACCTGTCCGGAGATGGCCAGCACCGGCGCGCCGTCGAGACGGGCGTCGTACAGGCGGTTGAGCAGGTTGGTCGACCCCGGGCCCGCGATGGCGAAGCATGCCGCCGGTCG
>NZ_DASQEU010000009.1:0-21382 GCF_035633495.1 Mycobacterium sp.
AGTCGCGGAAAATGTGTAGACCTCGAAATCTATCTCGCAGCGGAATCTGTCAAGGCAATTGAGATTTTTAGCGATCAGTTGATTGTGGTTGCAGGGGCGGGTTCGTTGATGAAGAAGGTTGTTGGCATTTCCGGTGGCTTCGGGCGGTGTGAGAACCGCGCGGGGTTTGCGGCGCAAGCGTCGTTGAGGGTGATCTGGCGTGTTTCGTCGATCGCGTCGGAGGTTCCGAAGTGCACGGATGCCGTGGTGTGCCACGCGATGCCGGAGTGGCGGTGGATGTGGTTGTGTTCGTTGAAGGATCCGTCGAGATACTGACGTGTATCCGCAAGTGAAGCAAACGATTTCGGGAAATCGTGAAGATATTTCAGTGTTTTGAACCGGGCTTCGGAGTTATCCCGAATTCAGGGTAACTCCGAGTCGCTGTTCAAGACTCTCGAGTACGGGCCGGCGTCCCCCGAACGCTTCGGATCCATCGGGGAGGCAAGGGAATTCATGGCTACCCCCTTCGGTGGGGAAATGACCGCGAGCGTTGACGGCTCTTTGGATTCGGGTGCTGATGCTTTCGAGGGCATTTGTCGTGCACGCCACGGCGCGGATGGTGGTGTCGCGAACTGCAGAAACGGCAAGAACTCGGCCCACGCCTGTTCCCGCAGGCGCACGATCGCCGGGTACCGGTCGCCCCCCTCGCTCAGTGAACGCGACGAACGCGTCCAGCGCGGCGGATTCACTAGCGTCGACGGCGACCGCAGCGGCGGGACGCCCCGACTCCGGCCCCGGTGGTGGCAGCTCCGGTGCGCGGGCGGCTCGTTGCAGAGCGGCGTGGGGCCGGACTTTCAGTGTCTCGTCGGTCGCGCTGGTGGTGCACCGTCGGCTGGTGGTGACCTGGTCCCCGATGAACCGTGATCCCTCGATATCCGATCGTCGATTCCAGCGCGTGTTGCGCCATGAGCTATTGCCAACAGCAGTAGCGTCGCCGTTCGGGTCGCGGCAGCGCTGCAAGGGCATCGACCGTCTTTGTTCGGGGGACCCAATGCGTGGTCGCGCCATTGCGTCGGGCGGACCTTCTGGTCGAGGGGCCGCGCACACTGGATTGGAGGGGTCATGGGCGTGGTTGGCGGGCAACGGGGTGGCCGACCACGTGGGTGTCACCGGCCCGAGGTCGGCTTCAGCTTTGCGCTCCTTGCGATGGTCCTCGCCATCAGCGACTACACCGTTGCCGATACCGTCATCGCGCCGCTGGCCGACGATCTGGGGCTATCCTTTACCGAGCTGGGCTCGGCGTTCACCGCCTACTTCGCCGCCGCGGCGGCGTTCATCGTTTTGTTCGGTCGGCTCGGCGACGTCGTGGGCAGACGCCGTGTCATGCTCATCGGCGTCGGGCTGACCGTGGCCGCCAGTCTGTGCAGCGGCCTGGCATGGAATTTGCCGTCGTTCTTCGTCGGACGGATATTGGCCGGGCTGGCCTTGGCGGCGATCCTTCCCACCGGCCTCGGATTGCTGCACGCGTTGTATCCGCGCAGGGGTGCGACGCGCCAACGCGCGTTCGCCTTTTGGACCATGGCGATCGGCGCGGCCGCCGTGGTGGGACCATTGGTCGGCGGTGCCGCCGCGAGCACGCTCAGTTGGCGGTGGGCATTCCTTGGTGCGGCCCCGCTCGGTGTGGTTGCTGCCGTTGGACTTCGAGCGACCATCGCCGAAGACGATCGGCGCTCCGCGGGTGACGTCGACGTTGTCGGCGCGTCGCTGCTGGCGCTGGCGGCTGCGAGCCTGGCCGTTGCGCTCGACCTCGGCGCTGGGCAAGGTACGGCCCTGTCCGTGGGCGTGGCTTCGTGTGTGGGAATTGTTGCGACACTGACCTTCGTCCGTATCGCTCACCGCCGCATCAGGCAGGGCCGCGACGTGATCGCTCCCCCAGGCCTGTTTCGTCATCGCTCGTTCCGCAATGCCACCATCAGCTCGGCATTCATGGCGGTCGGCGACACTGGCTTTCAGATCGTCCTACCGGCCGTGGCCGGGATCGTCGTTCACACGGGCGACTGGGGAGTCGGTGGGCTGCTGGCGTGCTACGGCGCAGGGGCGATGATCGGCGGTCCCGTCGCGGCCCGTCTGAGGCGTCGTACCGACGACCGAACCGTCGCAAGGGTGGCGCTGGCGATGCTGCCCCTGCTGCTCGTGGCGTTATTACCGCTGCTCAGCGCGGGGGCGCCCCTCATGGGGATCGGCCTGGTTCTCGCCCTTTACGGTGTCGCGTGGAGTATCGCCTACTCACACTTGCTAGACCGCTCCTATCAGGACGTGGGCGAGTCGGACGCCGCTGTCGCCGGCGGTGTACAGAGCGCAGTGCGACTTCTCGCCGGAGCGGTGGGCGCCGCGATCGTGACCGCCGTCTTCAGCGGGGCCGCGATGGGATCTGTCGATGCCGACTCCTCGGCTGGCAAAACCGTCGCTGAGTTCCACGCGCTCCCATCGCATCAGCGCCTGCAACTGGCTCGGCAGGAAACCGGGGTCGACCCGGCCGCGCCACACGCCGTGGAGACCGCTTACACCACTGGAGCGCGCGCCGCGATCTTGGCCGCCGCCGCTATCACGGCGCTCGCGTTACCCGTTGCGTTGCGGATTGACAAATCGCTCAGACCGTGATCGGGCGATCAAGGCGATCGCGCACCGCATCCAGGAAGGGATGTACGTCCTCGTCGAGGTAGTCGGCTGGAGCTCGCCAGTCGATGCGGCCCATCTTCCCTGCGAACAGCCCGTAGCCAATCAACTCCCGCAAGCGCGGATCGAACCGTCTGACCAACTCGCGCGGAATGCTCAGCTGCTGATTGACCTGCTGACGCAGGAAGCCCGCACAGTAGTTCACCGTCAACGCCGGGCGCGACCCCGTGCTGCGGTTGGCGCCAGCGGTGTGCCACAAGCTGCCGTTCCAGATCAGCGCGTCACCTGGAGCCATCTCAACGGGGATGGCCTGCGGATATGGCGGCGAGGGCTGCTCAGCCCACCGATGCGACCCCGGTACGACCCGGGTAGCGCCATTGCCTTCGGTGAACCGACACAGCGCGATCAGCGCGTTGCACAACAACGGCTGGTGTGGACGCGGCAACGGATACATCTCGTCGTCGCTGTGCAGACGCTGCGCCACCGCACCTGGCAGCTGATTGCTCGTCATGAACCACGACAACAAGCAATCACGCCCGAGCACACCCTCGACCACTGGCAGCAGTCGAGGATGTACCGGCAACACCTCGTAACGCGCCCCATGCAACAGGAGGTTGTCGATACGGACCCAGTCGTGATCGGGTCCGTCCACCGGTGCGTGGCCTGGGCGGGGGAAGCCCTTGACCACCGTGGTCGAGTTGGAGATGACCGTCGGCAGCTGGCGCTGCAGCCGCAGGCTGTCCTCGAGAAAACCGTCGACCGACGCCGGATCAAGAACGTTCTCGACCACGGTGTAACCAAACTCGTCGATCTCCGCGACGTGGCGCGCGGCCCACCCCTCAACAGGGTCCACGGTGGCGTGCTTCCCCTCACCCATCAGCTCGGAAGGAGATCCGGCTCGAGATCGTCCTTCTCTCCGTCGTCATCGACCACCGTGACGTCATGCACATCCATCGCAACACCTTTCACTTGGTTTACCAGTAAGACATTGGTCCTACCACGCTCTGACGGGCCAGATCATCGCCTTGCGCCGATTGCCTCCTCGGGGCCGCCGCGTCACCCTGCCCACCTGACAGAATGCGGCCTGTGTCAGACATCCCAGGACCGCTCATGACATTGAGTTGAATCACCGAACTTGCCAGCGCTGACTAGTCCGAGTCACCACAGGCAACATCCGGTCAATGACCGCCTATACACCAAGGAGGATGAACGAGGCCGGCGTCTTCTCGGCGAGCATGCGCACCCGTGAGGCGGCGGGGTGCACGCAGCTGGAGGGCGTCTAAGTCCAGACCGCGTTCGCCCGCGATGACGATCTCCCCGTCGATCACGCAGCGCTGCGGCAGTTCGGCGGTGGCCGCGGCGACCAGTTCGGGGAAGTAGCGGGTGAGCGGGCGCTCGTTGCGGCTGCCCAGCTGGACCTCGTCACCGTCGCGAAAGCAGATCGACCGGAACCCGTCCCACTTCGGCTCGTACGAGGCGTCGGGTGGTATCTCCGAAACCGCCTTCGCCAGCATCGGGGAGACCGGCGGGACGACGGGCAGCTGCATTGCCTCATCGTTGCGCGGGCGATGACATTGATTGGCGACGGCGGTCTACGTGAGTATTGACAGCGTGGACCTATCCGTACAGCCGCCCGTCGAGCCGATGCTGGCCAAGGCGGTGACCACGGTGCCCGTCGAGCCAGGGGTCTGGTCGTACGAGCCGAAGTGGGACGGCTTCCGGGCGCTGGTGTTCCGTGACGGCGCCGACGTCGTGCTGCAGTCGCGCAGCGGCAAGGAGCTCGGCCGCTACTTCCCGGAACTCCTCGACGCCCTGCGTGACGAGCTGGCGCCCCGCTGCGTGGTCGACGGCGAAGTGGTCGTCCCCCGTGAAATCGGTGGGCGCACCCGGCTGGACTGGGAGTCGTTGAGCCAGCGCATCCATCCGGCAGAGAGCAGGGTCACGATGCTCGCCGAGCAGACGCCCGCCCACTTCATCGGGTTCGACGCCTTGGCCACCACCGACCGGTCACTGCTGAAGCAGCCCTTTCGCGTGCGGCGGGAGGCGCTGCGTGAGCTCGTCACCGAGAAGACGTGGTGCCACGTCACCCGCACCACCGAGGACCCGAAGCTGGGAACGCAGTGGCTGACGACGTTCGAAGGCGCGGGACTCGACGGGGTGATCGCCAAGCGGCTCGACGGTCACTATCTAGCCGGCAAGCGCGAGATGATCAAGGTCAAGCACGAGCGCGACGCCGACTGTGTGGCCATCGGCTATCGCGTCCACAAGAGTGGAGAGGGTGTCGGGTCGATTCTGCTCGGCTTGTACCGTGAGGATGGCGAGCTTCAGATGATCGGTGGCGCAGCGTCATTCAGCGTCAAGGATCGCTTCAAGCTCCTCGCCGACCTCGAACCGCTCCGCAAGGGTGACCAGGTCAACGACGGTGAGCCGAGCCGTTGGAACTCCGCGGCCGACAAGCGGTGGATCCCGGTGCGCCCGGAGAAGGTCGCCGAGGTCGCCTACGACCAGATGGAGGGCAACACCGTGCACGGTCAGCGCTTCCGGCATGCGGTGAAGTTCGTCCGATGGCGGCCCGACCGCGAACCGTCGAGCTGCACCTTCGACCAGCTCGACGTGCCGTTCAACTACGACCTGTCCGACGTATTGGAGAAGTGAGATGGCTGAGAAGTACGGGTCTGCAGAGGAAGTCGACGTCGACGGCGTCGCCGTCCGATTGACGAGCCCCGACAAGGTGTACTTCCCCAAGCTCGGCGCCGACGGGACCAAGCGCACCCTCTTCGACTACTACCTCGCCGTCGCACAGCCCATGCTCGCGGTGCTGCGGGACCGCCCTACACACTTGCAGCGGTTCCCCGACGGCATCGACGGGGAGGAGGTCTATCAAAAGCGTGTTCCGGCAAAGCATCCCGACTATCTCGAGACGTGCCAGGTGACGTTCCCGTCGGGGCGGACCGCGGACGCCCTGAAGGTGACGCACCCGTCCGCGATCGCGTGGGCGGTGCAGATGGGCACCGTCACGTTCCACCCGTGGCAGGTGCGATGCCCCGACGCCGAACACCCCGACGAACTGCGCATCGACCTGGATCCGCAGCCGGGTACCGGGTTCGCCGACGCCCGCGAGATCGCCGTCGAGGTGCTGAAGCCCGTACTCGACGAGCTCGGCATCGTGGGTTACCCGAAGACGTCGGGCGGCCGCGGCGTGCACGTGTTCATCCGGATCAGACCGGACTGGGACTTCATCGCGGTCCGCAGGGCGGGCATCGCGTTGGCCCGCGAAGTCGAGCGGCGTGCGCCGGACAAGGTGACGACGTCATGGTGGAAGGAGGAGCGCGGGCAGCGATTGTTCATCGACTACAACCAGAATGCGCGCGACCGTACCTTCGCCTCGGCCTACTCGGCCCGTCGCACGCCGATCGCCACGGTGTCCACACCGCTGTCGTGGAAGGACCTGGCGACGGCCGACCCCGACGACTACACCATCGCCACGGTGCCGAAACTGGTTGCCACCCGGGATGATCCGTGGGCTGACATCGAGAAGGTGGCTCACTCCATCGAGCCGCTTCTGCAGATGGTCGCCGCCGACGAGGAACGCGGGCTCGGCGATCTGCCCTATCCGCCGAGTTACCCGAAGATGCCGGGAGAGCCGCCGCGCGTCCAGCCGAGCAAGAAGGTCGCCGCGCACTGGGATGAGAAGGGCAATCCGATCGAGGACGCTTAAGGCCCGCTTAAGGCTAATTGTTCGTTAACTGACCGGCACCACTCCGCGGGGCAGGATGAGCGGCAGGTCGTTGTAGGTCACGATGCCTGGCGCGGCGGCGACGACCGCAGGGATGGCGTTCAGTGGTGGTGTAGCGGTCATGATGTGCCCCAGGACCATGAATTCCTCCAGCGTCGTCGCCTCGAAGTCCGGCGGCGGGAGGAATCCGACCTTCATCGTCACCGTCGGTCGCCCGGCAACCTCGATGACCCAGCCGTCCTGTTCGATCTTCCAGTCGGGCACCAGCGTCTGCCCCTTGCGCCACCGGACGTTGATCTCCACGACGGACTTTCCGCCGAGCATGCCCTGCCAGCTGGCGTACACGCCGGCGACACAGCCCGCCGGGATCGTCCACGAGCCGAGGTCGAGGTCTTCGGTGGTCTCTGCGTACTCGGCGTCACAGCGAACTTCGTCGAGCTCGATGCCGAGCGCGTCGGCAACCATGCGCACCGCCGCACCGAACATCCCGGTGCCCTGCGCGGTCATCGCCCGCAGATCGGGATGATCGATGGGCTGGCCGAACCCGACCGGTTTCTCGGTCGCAGGCGAGTCGTAGAAGGTGGTGTCGGCGGCTTCGTTGACGGTGATCTTGTCCAGGCGGTCGCAGATTCCGGCCGCCACGATCGATAGCTGGTTGACGTAACCGGGGCTGATGCCAGACCCGAACATGCTCGATCCACCCTGTTCGCATGCGGCGGCGATTTTGGCGCGGCCGTCGCCCTGGTTGTGGCCTGTGATGAACGACGCGGTGGCGACGACGTTGACTCCCGCGGAAAGGATCGTCACCAACTCGTCGACGTCGATCCACATCGGGTTGTAGACCACGCAGTCGGGCTTCAGCGCGAGGAGTGCGCCGACGTCGTCGGTGGCGGTGACGCCGAGGGGCTCGATGCCCACGAGTTCGCCGACGTCACGGCCCACCTTGTCCTGCGACCAGGCGTAACAGCCGACGAGTTCGAGGGACGGATTGCGCGCGATCGCGGCGACGGAACTCTTGCCGACATTGCCGGTCGTCCACTGCACGACACGGTAGGGAGATGTGTTTGGCACTCGCTCCGGAGTGCGGGCTGGCCCGCCGACCTGTTTGGCCGAACTCAGGAGGAGAGCGTCGCCTTGCCGGTCAACTGCTGGCCTGCCCGGTCGATCCAGGCAAGATCGACGACGTCGCCCGGGTAGTGGCGGTCCAGGACGTCGGTGAGTTCGTTCGCCGAGTTGAGCTGTTCGCCATCGATGCTGAGCAGAACGTCGCCATCGTTGAGCCCGGCCTGTTCCGCAGGGCCGCCCCGCAGCACCTCGAAGAGAATCACTCCAGGCAGTGACTCGGACTGGCTCCTGCCGTTCACGCCGACGCCGAGCAGCGTGGGCGGGCCGATGTGCACGGTGCTGGTCGGTGTCCGCGAACGAATCTGACCTGCCGTCGCCAGCGCGTCGTTGATCGGGATGGCGAAGCCCGAACCGCCGGGATCCATGCGGAAGTTCACGGTCGCGGCCGTGGTCACGCCGACGACCTGTCCGGCGCCGTTGACCAAGGGCCCTCCGGAGTCACCGGCCCGAACCGGCGCGGCGAACTCGATCAAACCGGTCGCCTGTTCGGAGCTTCCCGTGAGTTCGTCCTTGGCGGTGATGGTGCGGCCGAAAGCGACCACCTCTCCGACTTCCCGTGTGAGCGGACTCTCCGAGCCCCTGGCGTTACCGAGCGCGACGACGGGGGCACCCAGGGCGAGCTGAGACGAATCGCCAAGGGGCGCGACGGGCAGGCCGCCGGCGCCGCGCAATTGCAGCACGGCGATGTCGCGGTTGCGGTCGTAGCCCACGAGGTCGGCCTGATAGGGACGGCCGACGACGGTCGCGGTGATGTTGTCGGCGCCCTGCACGACGTGGAAGTTCGTCATCACGGTTCCGCTGGGGTCGAGGACGATGCCCGTACCGGCGCCGATGGCCCGCTGGTAGTTGATGGTCGTATCGATCCTTGCAACGCTGGGCTCGATCTGCGAGGCCACGCTGGTTAGATCGGCGGGAACCGCCGACGCGGGTGCGGGTGCCGAGACGGCTCCCGAGACGGCGAGCGCCGCCACGACGACGGCGACGGAGAGCCGCCACCAGGTCTGGAACCTGTGCATGGGCCACCTTTCGCCTGTGTATCTCGGGATTTATCCACAATTGTGGCGTTGACACCGTGGGCTGTCGACGAACCGGACGGTGACGTCAGTCTTCGAGGACTACTCCGCGGCGTGAACGCCCGAACAGCCGCGACGTGGACTGGCCATTTGGGCGTCGGTTGCGCAACTTGCTATCCAACTCATCGGCGTCGGACTCCTCCGCGTTACCGATGCCGTTGGCGATGGCCTCTTCCGTCGCACTGGTCTCGGTGGTCTCAGCGGCCTCGCTGGTCTCATCGGACTTCTCGAGGGTGGCGGGCACGAGGATGCCATCGTCTCCCGCGTGCTCGTCTTCGTCGGCGTCCGACGTTTCGGGTTCGTTGGCATCGTTGGCGTCGACGACCTCATCGGCCGGCTCGAGCTCGTCTTCGTCGGTGTCGGATCCACGGTCGCGACGGCGTGTCTGACTCTTGGGCCGAAGCGGCTTCGGCGGGGGCGGAGGCAATTCGGCGGCGTACGCGAGGTAGAAGCTCAGTGCGCCCAGGATGGCGACTGCAGCCGCTGCCCCGTAGACGCCGAAGAGGGTCTGACCGGCCGCATCCAGGCTGACCCAGATCTCGCTGATCGCCGCGCCGACGATGAGCGCACCTGCCAGAACGTGCAGGACGACCGACCAGAACCGCAGCGAGAGGGCGAGCTGCGGCGTGCCGAACTCCGGCCTGCGCGTCCGCAAGAGCGTCAAGACCACCGGCAGCGCCGCGAGACCGATGAGGGCCCCACACACGATGCGCATGGGCAAACCGAGGCCGACGGGCCACGCGCCGGTCAACTCGAACCAGCGGGGCAGCACGAAGAAGAAGTAGAGAGCCCCCGCGAGGACGAAGAACGATGCGTGCCACAGGACCGCGATCCAGCGCCGCATACTCCTCCTCGAGTCAGTGGGGCCGTTCAAAGGCCGGGACACGACCAGGCACCCGTTGGCCTGGCCGCACCCGCACCAGCGCGGAGGATAGGGGATTTGAACCCCTGAGGGCTATTAACCCAACCCGCGTTCCAGGCGAGCGCCATAGGCCACTAGGCGAATCCTCCGCGGGCCATGGTAGCCGACCGGGCTACATGCTCCTCACGAGCGCGGGGTACTACACTCGTCTCGGACCCCGCGCGGCGTCCATCCTGTGAACTCCCCCAGGGCCGGAAGGCAGCAAGGGTCAATGGGCTCTGGCGGGTGCGCGGGGTCCCCTTTCTCGTTCACGGCCATTGTTCACGGCCCCAATGAAAGGCCCGCCGTGTCGTTTCCGTCCATCGGCCGTGACGAACTCGCGGCGCAGCACGAGCTGCAGCGCCACAACTACGCAGATCTGCAGGCCAAGAAGCTCAGCCTGGACCTCACACGTGGCAAGCCGTCCCCGGAGCAACTCGACCTCTCCAACGACCTGCTGGCTCTGCCGGGTACCGAGTACCGCGACGGTGACGGCACCGACACCCGCAACTACGGCGGTCTGCACGGGCTCCCCGAGCTGCGCGCCATCTTCGGGGAACTGCTCGGCATCCCGGTGCCGAACCTGATCGCGGGCAACAACGCCAGCCTCGAGATCATGCACGACATCGTGGTCTTCTCGCTGTTGCACGGCGGCGTCGACTCGGTGCGGCCGTGGCGCGACGAGCCGGTGGTCAAGTTCCTCTGCCCGTCCCCCGGTTACGACCGTCACTTCGCGATCACCGAGAGCTACGGCATCGAGATGATTCCCGTGCCGATGCTCGAGGACGGGCCCGACGTCGACCTCATCGAGGAACTCGTCGCGGGAGACCCGGCGATCAAGGGCATGTGGTGCGTACCGGTCTTCTCCAACCCGACGGGTGCCACCTACTCCTGGGAGAACGTCCGCCGACTGGTCCAAATGCAGACTGCGGCAACAGATTTCCGGCTGTTCTGGGACAATGCCTACGTCGTGCACACGCTGACCCACGACTTCGTCCGCCAAGTCGACGTGGTGGGGCTGGCGGCCAAGGTGGGCAACTCGAACCGGCCGTACGTCTTCGCGTCGACCTCCAAGATCACCTTCGCGGGAGCGGGCGTCAGCTTCTTCGGTGGATCGCTCGGCAACGTCGCCTGGTATCTGCAGCACCTGGCCAAGAAGACGATCGGACCCGACAAGGTCAACCAGTTTCGCCACCTGCGCTTCTTCGGCGACGCCGACGGCGTGCGGTTGCAGATGCGGCGCCATCAGCAACTGTTGGCGCCCAAGTTCGCCCTCGTCGCGGAGATCCTCGAGGATCGCCTGGAGGAGTCGAAGATCGCGTCGTGGACGGACCCCAAGGGCGGTTATTTCGTCAGCCTCGACGTCTGGCCGGGTACCGCCAGGCGCACGGTCGCGCTTGCCAAGGACGCGGGTATCGCGGTGACCGAGGCGGGAGCATCGTTCCCGTATCGGAAAGACCCGGAGGACAAGAACATTCGGATCGCCCCGTCGTTCCCGTCGCTACCCGATCTGACCGAGGCGATCGACGGCCTCGCCACGTGCGCACTGCTCGCCGCCACCGAGTCGCTGCTGGAGCGCGGCTAGTCGGGGGATGTGGGTAGCCTGCTTCCGTGGCTCTCTACCGCAAGTACCGACCAGCGTCCTTCGCCGAGGTGGTCGGGCAGGAGCACGTCACCGAGCCGCTGTCCACGGCGCTCGAGTCGGGCCGCATCAACCACGCCTACCTCTTCTCCGGTCCGCGTGGCTGCGGCAAGACGTCGTCGGCCCGCATCCTGGCGCGCTCGCTGAACTGCGAACGGGGGCCCACTCCGACGCCGTGCGGGGTGTGTGACTCGTGCGTGGCGCTGGCCCCCAACGGTCCAGGCAACGTCGACGTCGTCGAACTCGACGCGGCCAGCCACGGCGGTGTGGACGACACGCGTGAACTGCGCGACCGCGCGTTCTACGCCCCCGCCCAGTCGCGCTACCGCATCTTCATCATCGACGAGGCGCACATGGTCACCACGGCGGGCTTCAACGCGCTGCTGAAGATCGTGGAGGAGCCACCGGAACACCTGATCTTCGTGTTCGCGACGACGGAGCCCGAGAAGGTGCTGCCCACGATCCGCTCGCGCACCCACCACTACCCGTTCCGGCTGCTGGCGCCCAAGACCATGCGCGGCCTACTGGAACGCATCTGCGCGCAGGAGGACGTCTCGGTCGACGACGCGGTGTACCCGCTGGTGATCCGCGCCGGCGGCGGCTCTCCCCGCGACACCCTGTCGGTGCTCGACCAGCTGCTCGCGGGCTCCGACGGCAGTCTCGTCGCCTATCCGCGCGCCCTGGCACTGCTCGGCGCCACTGACCTCGCACTGATCGATGCCTCGGTCGACGCGCTCGCCGCCGGTGACGCCGCGGCGCTGTTCGGCGCGGTCGAGTCGCTCATCGACGCCGGCCACGACGCGCGGCGCTTCGCCACCGATCTGCTCGAGCGGTTCCGCGACCTCATCGTGCTGCAAGCCGTGCCCGACGCCGCGACGCGCGGTGTCGTCGACGCGCCCGACGACGTGTTGGAGCGCATGCGCGATCAGGCCGGGCGGCTGGGCACCGCGACCCTGACCCGCTACGCCGAGGTGGTGCACGCCGGTCTCGGGGAGATGAGGGGCGCCACCGCGCCGCGGCTGCTGCTGGAGGTCGTCTGCGCGCGACTGCTCCTTCCGTCGGCAAGCGACACCGAAGCAGCTCTGCTGCAACGCATCGAGCGCCTGGAGACCCGGCTGAACGTGTCCATCCCGGCAGGCGAGGCGTCGCAGGCAGTTGCGGCCGTCGAGGCGACGCCCACCAAGCAGTTCACCCGCAGGAGCGACTCTCCCGAGCCTGCCGAGCCCGCTGCCGCGCCGCCGGAGGGACGGGTCGAACCGACGCCCGTCACGCCGGTGTCCGACCCGGAACCGCCGCCGCCTACGAAGCCGACTCCGCCACCGGTGGCGGAGCCGGCTCCGCCACCCGAGGCGCCCGCCCCGACGGGTCAGCCCGATGCCGCCGTCGTGCGCACCATGTGGTCGACGATCCGGGACAAGGTACGCGAACGCAGACGCCCCACGGACGTCATGCTCGACGGTGCCATCGTGCTCGCGGTCGAAGGCGACACCCTCGTCCTCAGCCACGTGTCGCCGCCGCTGGCGAATCGACTCAACGAGGCGCGCAACGTCGAGATCATCCGGGACGCGTTGAAGGACGCGCTTGGCGTCAACTGGAACATCCGGTGCGAAGCCGGGTCGCCCACCGCTTCAGTGCCCGCCGCCCGCCCTCATCGGGTGGTGGAGGCGCCGCCTCCGCCCGAGGAGGACGAGGAGAGCATGCTCGCCCAGGCCGTCCACGAGGAAGCCGGGCCGCGTCGCGACCCCGAGGAGGTCGCCCTCGAGCTACTGCAGAGCGAGCTGGGCGCGCGACGGATCGACGGCGGCTAGGCCGCCCACCACGGGCGTAGCGGCAGGTCGCCGTCGCCACCCTTGTTGTCCAGCTTGACTGCCAGAACTTGGTGCAGCTGAACCACATTCGTTTCAAAGCCCAGCCGGGACCCAGCCATGTACAGGCCCCACACCTTGGCGGTGGGCAAGCCGACCTCCGCGACGGCCTCGTCCCAGTGCTCGACGAGGTTGGCGCACCAGTCGCGCAGTGTCATCGCGTAGTGGTGGCGCAGGTTCTCCTCGTGCACCACCTCGAGCCCGACGTCCTGAGCCTCGGTGATGATGCGGCCCGACCCCGTCAGCTCCCCGTCGGGAAAGACGTAGCGGTCGATGAAACCGCCCGCCGCGGCCCCGCTGCGATTGTCCGGTCGGGTGATGCAGTGGTTGAGAAGCAGTGCGCCAGTGCGCATCTTGGACTTGAGGAACCGGAAGTACGAAGGATAGTTCTGCACGCCGATGTGCTCGGTCAGGCCGATCGACGACACCGCGTCGAAACCGGACTCGCGTACGTCGCGGTAGTCGCCGTGACGTACCTCGGCCAGATGGGACAGCCCCTCCTCGGCGATGGCGTTCTGGGCCCACGCCGCCTGCTCCTTGGACAGTGTGACGCCGATGGCCTTCACGCCGTGGCGAGCCGCGTAGCGAACCATGCTGCCCCAGCCGCAGCCAACGTCCAGCAGACGGTCGCCGGGCTGCAGGCGCAGCTTCTCGAACACCAGCCGGTACTTGTTGTCCTGTGCCTCTTCGAGACTCGCGTCGGCGTCGGGGTAGCTGGCGCAGGTGTACGTCATCGAGGGGCCGAGTACCCACTCGTAGAAGGAGTTCGACACGTCGTAGTGGTGATGAATGGCTTCGGCATCGCGTGTCTTGCTGTGCCGCAACCCTTCTGCGATGCGGCGCCACCGCGGCAACGCCTCCTGTGGCGGCGGTGAGATCGGGCGCAGGTGCTCGAAGCCGATCGACCGCACGATGTTGGCCAGCATGCGGGCCGACGGACGCTTGATGGCCAGCTTGTCGGCCAGCGCGCGGAGCAGATCGTAGGGATCGCCGGGGTGCACTCCGTGCATCTCCACGTCACCCGAGACGTAGGCGCGGGCCAGACCCAGTTCACCGGGCGACGTCGCCAGGTAGGTGGTGCCGCGCGGGGTGCGGAGGTCGAGGCCGATCTCGGCGTCCGCCGGTCCCGCCGAGCTGCCGTCGTAGGCCGTGAACTTCAGCGGCAGATCGTCCCCGGCGGCGAACATCTCGAGGATCTCGGCGAGCGTGAGCCTGCCGGCTGCCGCTTGAGTCGATTCTTCCTTGTAGGTCGTCATCTTCTTTGCACCGCCTTCGCGTACAGATCGAGCAGACGTGAGTCAGGGTCGTAGGTCTTCTTGACCGTGTTGTAGGTTTCGCCGCCGTAGAGTTCGTTGAACTCGTCGGGAGAGTAGTAGGCGTCGGAGTACAGAGACTTGTGGCCGTCCAGCTCGCTGACCTTCTCCTCGATCAGGCGGTTCGTCTCACCCTCTTCTGTGCCGGCCGGCACGGATGACCAGAAGCCTATGTTGACGTAGGTGTGATGCCCGGCAATTGGGTAGAGCGGCCAGCCTGCGTCGTCGCGCAGCCGAAGTGGGCACAGCCAGATGGGCTCGATCGGCACGTTCTCGAGAAACCAGTCCACGAACTGGGCAGTACGCCCGATCGGCACCTCGATGTCCTGCACGACGCGCTCCAGCGGTGGTCGACCGTGGCGCTTCTCGAGGCGGTCGGCGACGTTGAACCGTCGGTCGTAGCCGATCAGCTTCCAGTAGAAGCTGCTGCGCCGGTAGCGCCGCGGCCACAGCCGCCTGATCGTCGGGTTCTGAGCGCCGAACGCTCGCGAGCACCAGAACCAGTCGGTGTCCCAGCGCCACAGGTAGTCGTGGATGGTCAGACGGTCGTGCTTCTCGCCCTTCGGATGCTGGATGGACCGGTAGTAGATGTCCTTGCCGGTGTAGTCGCTGACGGGACCCGGTGTCGAGGTCTGCACGCCGACGCTCAGGTAGGACTCGTCGGCGGTGAAGACCACGCCGTCCAGATAGTGGACGGGCACGCCGTCGATGCCGCCCGTTTCGATGATCCGCTCCATGGTCGCGACGAGGTCCGTCAGCGACGTGAACCGCAGGTGCCTCAGCGCGACGAAGGGCTTGACCGGTTCCAGCTCGATCTTCAGCCGCACCGTATAACCCAGCGTCCCATAGGAATTGGGGAAGGCATGGAAGAGATCGGAGTGCACGTCTCGACTCGCCGTCAAGACCTCGCCAGTCCCGGTGAGGATGTCCATCTCCAGCACCGATTCGTGGGGTAGGCCGTTGCGGAACGAAGCCGACTCGATGCCGAGCCCCGTCACCGCACCGCCCAGCGTGATGGTCTTCAACTGTGGCACCACCAGCGGCGACAATCCGTACGGAAGCGTGGCGGCGACCAGGTCCTCGTACGTGCACATGCCCGCGACGTCGGCGGTGCGCGCCTCGGGATCGACGGCGATCACTCCCGTGAGCCCCGAGACGTCGAGCCCCTTTGCGGTGGCCTTCTCACGGGCGCGAAACAGGTTCGAGGTGGGTTTGGCCAGACGCACCGTGGCGTTCGGCGGGATGGCGCGGTAGCTCGCCAACAGTCTCTCCACGCCTGCGGCGTGAGCCGACTGCGCTTCGATCGATGCAACAGTCACGGATATACGCTAGACCCCGGCGGCACCCGATGCGACCGCACCGACCCGGGATCACACCCGTTCACCCCCTTATCTAGGAGTCTTCACCGATGGGACAGGTCAGCGCCTCCAGCACTGTTCTGATCAACGCCGATCCGGACGCCGTTCTCACGGCGGTCGCGGACTACCAGACGATTCGTCCGAAGATCCTCTCCCCGCACTACAGCGGCTACCAGGTGCTCGAGGGTGGACGGGGCGCAGGCACCGTCGCCACGTGGAAGCTGCAGGCCACGAAGTCGCGGGTCCGCGACGTAAAGGCCAGCGTCGACGTCGCAGGCCACACGGTCATCGAGAAGGACGCCAACTCGACATTGGTGACCAATTACACGGTCGCGCCCGCGGGCGCCGGCTCGTCGGTCACGGTGAAGACGTCGTGGCAGGGCGCGGGCGGGGTCAAGGGCTTCTTCGAGAAGACGTTCGCACCGCTGGGCCTGCGCAAGATCCAGGCCGAGGTCCTGGAGAACCTGAAGAAGCAGGTCGAGTCGAACTAGGCGGCCGCCCGCGCCGGTCTCGTCGCCAGGAAGCCCGCGATGCCGCGCACCACGGCGTCGGCGTACTTCTGCCGGCCCTCTGGGCTCTCGATCAGCGCCGTGTCGGCTGGGTTCTTCATGTTGCCCAGCTCGACGAGGATCGACGGGTACTGAGCCAGGTTCAGTCCGGCCAGGTCAGCGCGGGGGTACAAACCACCCTGGCCGATGTAGTTGGCGGGCATCAGGCCCGCGGCCTGCAGCTGGTCGCGCATCGTCTGGGCGAACTGTACCGATGGTCCCGACTGTGCGGCGTTGAGCGGCGGCGACGAGTAGTTGACGTGGAAGCCGCGTCCCGTGGCAGGCCCACCGTCGGCGTGGATCGACACGATCGCGTCCGGCTTCAGCGCGGTGGCCATCGCCGCCCGCTCGTCGACGCAGGCGGCGACGCCGGTGTCGTCGCCGCGGGACATCGCGGTGCGCACGCCCAGCTGGGTCAGTTCCTGGCGGATGCGGAGCACCGTCTCCCAGTTGAAGGTGTGCTCGGGGTAGCCGCCGTTGGTCGACGTGCCGCTCGTCTGACAGTCCTTCGTGCCACCACGCCCCGTGGGGACCTGCTTGGTCAGCGATGCGTCGTTGGCGCCGTTGTGACCGGGGTCGAGGAAGACGATCATCCCGGCGATGTTGGCCGGGGCGGCCGTGGCGGTCGGGATGCCGATGGGTCCAGACGAGGCGGCGAAGAGGAGGCCGGCGGCCACCGCAGCGGAGATGCGCTTGACGGAGGCGGCGCCGACACGCAGGCAGGCAGGTACGTGCACGGCGTCAACGTAGCCCGGTGGGCGACTAGGCTTGAAGGGCAAATCGCCACGTGCGGACGACAGCAATCAAGTCGAGACCAACCTGCAAGGGGACTGTCATGCAACCCGGCCAACCGCCCGACATGTCGGCGCTCCTCGCGCAGGCCCAGGAGGTTCAGCAGCAGTTGATGGAGGCGCAGGAGGCACTCTCCGTCGCGGAGGTTCGCGGGCAGGCCGGAGGCGGTCTAGTTCAGGTGACCATGAAGGGCAGCGGCGAGGTGATCAACGTCGCGATCGACCCGAAGGTCGTCGACCCCGACGACGTCGAGACGCTGCAGGACCTCGTAGTCGGCGCCATAAAGGACGCCTCCCTACAGGTCACCCTGATGGCGCAGAGCAAGCTTGGCCCCCTCGCAGGCGGCCTCGGCGGCTTAGACATTCCGGGGCTCTGACTTGTTCGAGGGTCCGGTCCAGGATCTGATCGACGAACTGGGCAAATTGCCGGGCATCGGGCCGAAGAGCGCTCAGCGCATCGCCTTCCACCTGCTGTCGGTCGAGCCGCCCGACATCGACCGACTGACGGCCGTGCTCGGCAAGGTCCGTGACGGCGTGAAGTTCTGCTCGGTGTGCGGCAACGTCTCCGACGACGACCGTTGTCGCATCTGCTCGGATTCCCGGCGGGACGCCTCGCTGGTGTGCGTCGTGGAAGAACCCAAGGACGTCGCGGCCGTCGAACGCACGCGGGAGTTCCGGGGCCGCTACCACGTGCTAGGTGGCGCCCTGGATCCGCTGTCGGGAGTCGGGCCGGAACAACTGCGAATTCGCGAGCTGCTCAACCGAATTGGCGAGCGAGTCGACGGCGTCGACGTCGCGGAGGTCATCATCGCGACCGATCCCAACACCGAGGGCGAGGCGACGGCGACGTATCTGGTGCGCATGCTGCGCGACATCCCCGGGCTGACCGTGACCCGTATCGCGTCCGGCCTGCCGATGGGTGGCGATCTGGAGTTCGCCGACGAGTTGACGCTCGGCCGGGCGTTGACCGGCCGCCGAGCCATGGTCTGAGCCTCGGGAAGGCTTGAGTATCGTAGCGCTCATGCCGGACGAGGAGTTCAAGGTCGAGGTCGAGCTCGGAAACGAGGCGCACCACCTGTCGTTCTGGGAGAGACTGCGGTCGATGGACGTCGACGACGAGGCCCGCAGGCGGCTGGGCAGCCGGGTGACGGTGACGCGGGACGGCAACCGGATTCAGCTCTACACGCACAGCCTGCAGGACGCCCGCGAGGCCGAGCGCAACGTGCGCGACCTGGTCGTCGCCGATGACATCAACGCCGAGTACACCACGAGCCGATGGAATGCGGACGCGCAAGCGTGGGTCGACGCAGGCGACGGCCACGCGGTCACCGACGACGCGCCGGACGTGCCCGTTCCCGACCCGAGCTACGTGATCCTCGAGGCCTACAAGCCGGACTTCCTGCGCGACCTCGGGCTGTAGCCCCTCTGGCTTCGCCGTCGCGGCGCTCGGCTCGACCGCCCGCTTCCGCGACACATAAACGTTGGCGGTGACACGCCGACAGATGCCGCCAAGGCTTATGCCTCGAGGAGCTGTCGGTGGTCACTGCCAATGTTCGGGCATGGCAGCGGTCTTCTCTGGGAGTCGGGCGATGGGGCATGGGCAGCTGACCCGCCATCAACTGCGAACCCGTTTCGAGGCGGTCCATCCCGACGTGTACGTGGCGGAGTTCGCGGCGATGACGACGGCAGACCGAGCGTGGGCAGCACTGCTCTGGTCCAAAGGCCGCGGCGTGGTGGCGGGGCTGACGGCTTCGGCATTGCATGGAGCGCGCTGGGTGGACGACGGTGAACCCGTCGAGCTGATCTGGCGAAATCAGCACGCCCCCAGCGGGGTGCTGACACGCAATGAGCGAATCGACCACGACGAGATCGTGGTCGTCGATGGGATCACGATGACGACCACCGCTCGCACAGCCCTTGACCTCGGTCGTCATCTGGAACGTGACGATGCGGTGGCTCGCCTTGACGCGTTGGCCCACACGACGAAGATCCTGGCGACCGACGTGGAGCCGCTGCTCGTACGCCACCGCGGCAGCCGTGGCGCCAGGCGGGCGCGGGACGCGATCGCTCTGATGGACGCGGGCGGAACTTCTCCGAAGGAAACGTGGCTGCGGCTGCTGGTCCTAGACGATGGGTTGCCGAAACCCGACGCGCAGTTGATGGTTCACAACGGCGACCACTATCCCCTTGCCTACCTGGATCTAGGGTGGCAGAAGTACAAGGTTGCCGTGGAGTACGACGGCGACCAGCATCGCAAGGATCGCAAGCAGTATCTGAAGGACATCAGCCGGTTGCGCATGCTTGAACGCCTGGGCTGGATCGTCGTCCGAGTGGTGGCGGAGGACCACCCACTGGACGTCTTGCAACGCGTGCGCACTGCCCTCGCGCGTCGCGGCTATCGCGACACATAATCGTTGGCGGTGCCACGCCGCAAAAGGTCGCCGTGGCTTATGTCTCGCCGGGGGTGGTGGCCCTAGACGCGGCGCGGAGCGGCCAGCCGTTCCCGTCGCAACTGGTCGACCTCGGCGAGCTCGATCGGCGCCAGCTCGCCGACCACCCGCGACAGCAGGTGATCGGCCAGCTGCGGGTTGCGAGCCAGGCAGGGGCCGTGCAGATAGGTGGCGACGATGCTGCCCTGCACCGCGCCGTCGAAGCCGTCCCCGTCGCGGTTCCCCGCGCCGCTGACCACCTTGGCGAGCGGCGAGGCCGACGGGCCCAAGACCGTTCCGCCGCGATGGTTCTCGAAACCGGTCAGACGCTGGTCGAGACCGGCCGGCAGTGGCTGCGACACGACTTCGCCGATGGTTCGCTTCGGCTGCGGCGACGTGGTCACGTCGAGCACGCCGATGCCGTCCACGCGCTCGCCCGACGAGGTCTCATACCAGTGCCCGAGCACCTGGATGGCCGCGCAGATCGCCAACACCGGGGCGCCGCGTGCAATCGCCCGCTGCAGGCCGGGGTACTGGATCAGGTGTTTGGTCGCCAGCCGCTGGGCGTAGTCCTCGGCGCCGCCGAGCGTGTAGAGGTCCAGCGAGTCGGGCACCGGGTCGGCCAGCGTGATCTCGACGACCTCGGCGTCGAAACCCCTCAGCTGCAACCGCTTACGAAGCACGACGGCGTTACCGCCATCGCCGTAGGTACCCATCACGTCGGGCAACACCAGCCCGATCCGGATCGTCGACTCGGTCATGGGAGCCGCCGGTTGAGTTGCAGGAAGGCCGTGTAGTTGGCGATCACCTCGACGTGGCCCGGTGGGCACGACGCGATGGCCTTCACCGTGTCGTGCACCAGGGTGTGGCCGACGCCCGCATATCCCAGGCGCACCGCCAGGTCAGTGCCGCGTTCACCCGCCGCGACGACCGTGGTGTCCTCGAAGTGCTCGAAGCGCACGTCCCACAGCCACGACAGGTCCTCGCCGTCGGGAACCTGGCCGTTGACGGCGATCACGACGCCCGCGCCGTGTTTGTCGACCATCGACAGCGCCTCCTGCCAGCCCGCCGGGTTCTTGGCGAGCAGCACGCGAACGGTGTGTTCGCCCAGGCTTACGGTCCGGTAGCGGCCTGCGACCTCGTCGACGCCGGACACCGCGGCGACGGCGGCCACGGGATCGGCACCGAGCGCGACGGCGGCCGCGATCGCCTGGGTGGCGTTGCCCCGGTTCACCGCACCGGGCAGGGCCAGCGTCATCGGGAGGGTGAGGCCGTCGGGTCCGTAGACGCATGCGTCGTCGTACCACCACTGCGGCGTCGGCCGCTTGAAGTCGCTGCCCGTCGAGTACCAGTGCGACTGTTCGCGCACGATGATCTCGCCGCTGCGGGGGCAGCTCACCGAGTCGTTGGCCCAGCTGCCACCGGCGGCCACCCACACCACGTCGGGGCTGTCGTAGGCGGCGGACGTCATGAGGACGTCGTCGCAGTTGGCCACGACGACGGCGCCCGGATGACGCGCCAGGCCGCCGCGCAGCGTCCGCTCGATGTGGTTGATCTCACCCACGCGGTCCAGTTGGTCGCGGGACAGGTTCAGCAGGACGATGACGGACGGGTCGACGGCATCGGCGACGTGCGGCACGTGCATCTCGTCGACTTCCAACGCCGCCAGCTTCGCGTGGCGGGTGCCTGCGAGGGCCGCGATCAGCCCCGCATCCATGTTGGCGCCCTCGGCGTTGGTGGCGACGGGGCCGATGGTGGCGAGTGCCGCGGCGGTCATCCTGGTGGTGGTCGACTTGCCGTTCGTGCCGGTCACGACGACGGTGCGGCGGCCGGCGCCGAGCTGACGCAGGATCGACTTGTCCAGCCTCATCGAGACCAGGCCGCCGATCATCGCCCCCGCTCCTCGGCCGGTGACGCGCGACGCCCAGCGCGCGGCAGACCCGGCG
>NZ_DASQEU010000010.1:0-55478 GCF_035633495.1 Mycobacterium sp.
TTGATCCGACCGATGATGAAGAGTTCGCCATCGGACATCACTCCGAGGTCGCCGGTGCGCAGCCAGCCCGATTCCGGTGTGCCTGGTGTGGGATCGAGCAACGCGGCGTCGAAGGTGCGCGCCGTCTGCTGGGGGTTGCGCCAGTACCCCATGGCGACGTTCTCCCCGTGTACCCAGATCTCCCCGATCACGTCCGCCGGGTTCTCCGTGGCGGTGTCCGGGTCGACGATCCGCAGGGTCATCGCGCGCGGCGGTCCGTAGCTGACCAGTTCGATTCCACCGGTCATCTGGTTCTCGGACCGCGTCGCACGGCCCGCCGACAGCGTCTCGTAGTCGAACCGGACGGTGCTGCCCGCCCGCTCCGGCTCGGGGGTGGCCGCGTAGACCGTCGCCTCGGCCAGGCCGTATGACGGTCTTACCGTCGTCTTCTGAAGGTTGAACTGACTGAACCTGTCATTGAACCGGGTCAGGGTCGACGTGTGAATTCTCTCGCTGCCACTGATGATGCCCGACAAATTGCCGAGATCCAGTCCAGCCATGTCGGCGTCCGACGTCCGCCGCACCGCCAATTCGAACGCGAAGTTCGGTGCCGCGGAGAAGGCGTGGGTGTTCTGGGCGAGTGTCTGGATCCACCGGGCAGGTCGCTGCAGGAAGGCCATCGGGCTCATCAGTACCGCGGAGAAGCCACATTGGATCGGTGCACAGATCCCGAAGATCAGACCCATGTCGTGGAAGAACGGCAGCCAGGAAACCACGGTCAAGTCTGCCGGGGGCGCCCCGCCGAGGTCCTCGAAGTAGTCGGCCATCACCTGCTCGAGGTTGGCGATGACGTTGCGATGGGACACCATGACGCCGGCGGGCAGCCGGGTCGACCCGGAGGTGTACTGCAGATACGCCGGACGGGATCGCACCGTTCGAGCAGGTTCGGAGTCGACGAACGCGTCGAGATCCAACGCGTCGACCTCCACCACGCGCGGTGCGGAGTGGCCCTCGATCGCGACCGCATAGTCGTGGGCGACGTCGCCGACCGCCGACGTCGTCAGGATCACGGTGGGCAACGAGTCGCGCAGCGCCGCGGAGACCCGCTCGTCGTGCGACCCGGCTTGGGGCACCGACAGCGGGACGGCGACGAATCCGGCGTGCAGCGCGCCCAGGAACGCGATCACGTAGTCGAGTCCCTGCGGGGCCAGAATCGCGACGCGGTCCCCCATCGAACCGCACAGCGCGAGCTCCTCGGCGACCACGCGAGTCCTCTGGTAGACCTGCGACCACGTCAAGCTCTCGGGGTAGCCGTCGGGGTCGAGCTCGTAGTCGACGAAGCTGAACGCCACCACGTCGGGCTGTCGGTCCGCCCGATCTCGCAACATGCTCGAAATCGAAGAACTCGATGCGGACGATTCAACCAAGGAAGCTCCAGTCACGGACAACCCGCCACCACCCTGTTCTCTCTCCATTGAGGGACCCGTTCTATTGAGGGACCCGTCCAGCTCGAGCGCGGTGGCGGTCTATACGGGCACGTCAGCGCGTTCGTCCGACGTCCGTTGCTCCCCCGGTGCCAAAATCCGTCGCTGTAGGTCGTTCGCTGTGGCCGATCGAAACTGGATCCACCGAACAAACCTACGGCGAACATACCCGCCTTTTGACGGCGACGTCATATTTCTGGGATGTCGACGGGCGCGCGGCAAAGGCTCGCGAGTTAGCTACCACCTGGTAGAAACAAAGACAACCAGGTAGGAGAGCGGTGGGTATCTGCCGATCGCATTGAGAATAGAATTAGCTGCTCAACATAATTTTTGATCGCGGATTCGCCAGGAAGGTCGAGGGCGAAGGGGCCGCGGAGGACTACTCGACGGACGGCAGCGGGGCGCCGATCCGGTGCGACTCGATCTCGCCCAACCGCGCGAACAGTGCCTCGACCGTGAGCGCGATGTCGGTGGCGTCCTCGGTGGAGCCGACGAGGATCACGTGCGGTTCCTCGGGGTCGGTGAGCCAGATTCGGGTCACCGGTTCCACGGATTCGTCGCCCTCGTCGTCCACCTCGACTCCCGACGGCGGGTAGTACCAGGTGACGAAGTCCTCGGTCGAGAAGTCGCGATCGAATTCCCAACCGCGCGGAATGATTTCGTCCGCGATGCGCGCGACGCCCCTGATGTCGGCGTGCACGTCGTCGGGCAACCAGCTGTCGTTGCGGGCACCGAGACGCTTCTTGCGCCGCGCCTTCTTGGCCGCACTCAACCGCGACATCTAACTCAGCGCCTGATCCAGATCCGCGATCAGGTCCTCGGTGCCCTCGAGCCCGATGGAGACCCGCACCACCGCGTCGCCGAGGCCGATCGCCGCGCGCCCCTCCGGGCCCATCGCACGGTGCGTCGTAGTGGCGGGATGCGTGATCAGCGACTTGGCATCGCCCAGGTTGTTCGAGATGTCGATGACACGCAGCTTGTCGAGCACCTCGAAGGCGCGCTCCTTGGTGCCGCCCGCCAACTCGAACGTGACGACCGTGCCGCCGCCCCTCATCTGACGCTTGGCCAGGTCGTACTGAGGATGCGATTCCAGGAACGGGTACTTCACCCATGACACGGAGGGATGGTCCTGCAGGAACTCCGCGACCCGCTGCGCCGAGCTGTTCGAGTAGTCCACCCGAACCGCCAGTGTCTCAAGGCCTTTCAACATGGTCCACGCGTTGAACGCACTGATCGCCGGGCCGGTGTGGCGCATGAGTTTCTGCACCGGCCCGTCAATGTAATCCTTGTCGCCGAGGATTGCGCCGCCGAGGACCCGCCCCTGACCGTCGATGTGCTTGGTGCCGGAGTACACGACGACGTCCGCCCCGAGCGGAAGGCCCTGCTGCAGCAGCGGTGTCGCGAAGACGTTGTCCAGCACCACCTTCGCGCCCGCGGCGTGGGCGAGGTCGCTCACCGCCGAGATGTCGACGAGCGACTGCATCGGGTTCGACGGCGTCTCGAAGAACACCGCCTGAGTCGGCACCGACAAGGCCTCCTCCCACTCGGAGAGGTTCTCGCCGTCGACGAACACCGTCTCCACGCCCCACCGCGGCAGGATCTCGTTGCAGACCACGAAGCACGAGCCGAACAGGCTCCGGGCGGCGACGAGCCGATCGCCGGCTCCCAGCAGAGCACCGAGGGAGGTAAACACGGCGGCCATTCCGGTCGCCGTCGCGAAGGCGGCGGGCGCATCCTCGATCAGACGCAGCCGTTCCTCGAACATCGCGATCGTCGGGTTGCCGTAACGCGAGTAGACGAAGCGGTCGATCTCACCGGTGAACGCCTTCTCGGCATCGGACGCCGAGCCGTAGACGTACCCAGACGTCAGGTACAGAGCTTCGGAGGTCTCCTCGAACTCGGACCGCAGCAGGCCACCGCGCACCCCGATGGTCGCCTGACTCACGCCGTCCGGCAGTGGCTTCGGGATCCGCACCGAAGGCACGGGCTGATCCTCGGAACCGCTCATGACTGCTTCCAGGGCAGGCCGATGGCCTTCCAGCCCGTCCCACCGCGATGTCCCTCGTCGTCGAGGTTGCCCTCGAAGCCGTCGAGCACGTTGTAGGACGGCGCGATTCCCGCCTCGGTCGCGGCTTCGGCCGCGCCGATGGACCGGTTGCCGGAGCGACAGAGGAAGATGAACGGGCGCTCACCGGGCGTCACTCCCGCGGCCACCAGATCGTCGACGAACCCGTCGTTGTGCGTGCCGTCGGTGCGGCTCCACTCGACGTACACGACGTCGCGCTGCAACGAAGAGACGTCGGGCACGCCGACGAAGCGCCACTCGGCTGCGGTCCGACAGTCGACCAGCACGGCCTCGGGGTCGTCGACCAACAGCTTCCACGCCTCTTCAGGGGTGATGTCTCCCGCATAACTCACGACCGCGAGTGTCCCATATCTAGCTGGAGCAAACCTTCCACGCCCCGTCCTCCTGGGCGAAGCTCAGCTCGGCTTGAGACTTCGTTTCCGCCGTCTTGTCGAAGTGGTACGTGACGGTCGCCGAGGCGCGGTCACCGTCGACGCGAATGTCCGTGACGTCGTCGAGGTAGCGCTCCCCGTTCTCGGCCACCGAATCGCGCTGGCGGGCCAGGAAGTCCGCCTCGGCGCCCCGCTCGGCGCGGCACGTGAACTCGCGGAATGCGGAGTAGTCCTGGCGTTGCAGCGCGTCGTTCTGACCGACGGCCGCCCGAGCCACCTGATCTCCGGTCGTGGTGGTCTTCGACCCGAAGACGTTGAACGAAACGATTGCGATCACGACGATCGTGATGACCACCAGCGCACCTAGGAAGGGTGCGATGGTCGGGCGGTCGGGTTCTGGCTCTGGCAGCTGGATGGGCCCCGAGTCCGTCACGATCCGAGTCCGTGCAGCACGGTCGACACCCGATGCGCTCGATCGCGGGCACGCACGACGTCGGGGGCGGTCGCGATCGCGACGGACGTCGTGTCCAGCAGCCGCACGTCACTCTCGGGCACGTCCAGGGCCTCGACCAGTGCGCTGCCGGGGACGTTCCGCCGCGTGCCCACCTCCGCGGCCGCCGGCGAGATCATGATCGTGTCGACGGACAACCCGAGAATCGCCCGGGCATGCAGCTCGAACTGCGAAAGTCGTTGCGAGCGCAGGGTCACCAGCCCGACGTCGAATGGTTGTGCGTCGACGGTGGCGAAGTACACCTCGTCGCCGCGTACCAGCAATTCGACGGCGAACACGCCCCGGCCGCCCAGCGAATGGACGATGCGCGCCGCGATTGATCGCCCGGCATCGAGGGCCGCGAGTGACAATCGGTGCGGCTGCCACGTCTCCAGCGGCGCGCCCTCGGCTCGCCGGTGCCCGATCGGTTCGCAGAACTGCACTGCGGGTCCCGACGCTTCGGTGGTGCGCACGGTGAGCAGCGTGACCTCGTCGTCCACGTCGACGACGGTTTCGGCCATCACCCGATTGGACCAGGCCGGGCCCGCGGCGAAGGCGCGCTTCCAGGCCGGCTCGACGTCGTCGGGCCGCGTGAGGACCGACTGGCCGTCGGTCACCGTGCCGGTCAGTGGAGTCACCACCAACGGGAAACCGGCGTGCCCGGCGACCGCGGCCAATTCCTCGGCCGACGAAGCGAACCAGAACGGCACGGTCGGCAGACCCAGTTCGTCGCCCGCCAGCTTGCGGAGCCCCTCGCGATCCGCGCCGAGCCGGGTCGCGCGCGGCGTCGGGAAGACCTCCACGGACTCCCGCTCGGCCGCGGCGATGAGCACCGCCGGCGAGACGTCCGCCGACACGGCGACCACGTAGTCGGGCTGATGCTCGTCGAGCAGGGTTGCCACCGCGGCACCGTCAGGGCACTCCTCGACGCGCGTGACGGCGACGCCGAGCCGCTCGAACGCCAGGGCCAGGTCGGGACCGGTGTCGCCCGCACCGAGCAGCAGGACGGAGTTGGAACGATCGGTGGTTTCACTCATTGCCTGTCCACCCTGCCAGACCGATCAACCCAGTTGGATGTCGACGTAGCACCATCGCCAGTTCTCGCCGGGCTCCACCGAACGCATGACGGGGTGGTCGGTCTCGTGGAAGTGCCTCTTGGCGTGCTTGTGCGGGCTCGAGTCGCAGCATCCGACGTGCCCACACGTCAGGCACATCCGCAGGTGAGCCCAGGTACTCTCACCGAGTTCATCGCATTCCTGGCACATGCCCGGTGTGAGGGGTTCCGGCGCGGCCGCATCGTCAGCCTCGGCCAGGTGCTCGCACGTCCGGGGCGACGGCGGGGAATTCCTGTCGCGCTGTCGCGTTCTCCTCCGCATGCCGTCAACAATAGGGCGGTCCCGGTCGGGTCCCAGACAGGAGGTTTGGCAGCGTGGGTGGTGCCTCATTGCTTGCGGTCCTCGTGGTGTCGGTGCTGCTCGCCGGTATTGCGCGCCGATACGACGTGTCCGGGCCGTTGGCGCTGGTGGTGGCCGGATTGCTGGCGGGCCTCATCCCCGGCGTGCACGGCATCGAACTCGAGCCCGATCTGGTGTTGTTCGTCATCCTGCCGCCGCTGCTGTGGTCGGCGGGACTCGAGAGCAGCTACGTCGCGCTGCGCAAGAACACCCGCAGGATCGGTCTGCTGGCAGTCGGGCTGCCCCTGGTCACGACGTTCGCGGTCGGTATCGTCGCATATCAAACGGTGCCGGAGCTGACGGTCGCCGCGGCACTCACGCTTGGCGCGATCGTCGCACCGCCGGACGCGGTGTCCGCGACGGCGATCGGCCGCAGGCTTGGACTTCCGCGCCAGATCATGACGCTGCTGGGTGGCGAGAGCCTGCTTAATGACGCGACGGCGCTGACGGCCTACAAGGTCGCGCTCGCGGCGGCGATCGGTACGGCTGCCACGTGGGGCACGCCGTTGTTCACGTTTGGCCTCGCCGCCGTCGGCGGCACCGTGATCGGTTGGGCCATGGGCTCGCTCATCGTGTACGTCCGATCCTGGCTCGGCGACTCGTTGGTGGAGAGCGCGCTCGGCCTGGTGGCGCCATTCTTCATCTACCTGCTCGCCGAGGAGGTGCATGGCTCCGGCGTGATCGCCGTCGTGGTGGCGGCCCTGATCATCGGCCAGCGCTCGACGAAGGCCAGCTACGCCACCCGACTTCAGGACACCGCGGTGTGGAAGACACTGCAGTTCGTCCTGGAGTCGTTCGCGTTCCTCCTGATCGGCTTGCAGCTGCCGACGGTGGTCGCCGAACTGAGAGGGATCTCCGCCTCGGTGTTGGCCATCGCTTCGGCGGCGGTGCTGGCGACGGTGATCGGCGTCCGAATCATCTGGGTGTTCCTGATGGCGTACGTGCCGCGCAAGCTGTCCCGACGCATCCGGGAGAACGAGGAAGCCCCGACGAAGGCACAGGTCTTCATCGTCGCGTGGGCGGGGATGCGCGGCGTGGTGTCACTGGCCGCCGCGTTCGCCGTGCCCGTCAGCACCTTGTCGGGTGATCCCTTTCCCGGCCGAGCGCAGCTGGTGTTCCTGACCTTCGTGGTCGTCGTCGGAACGCTTCTGCTGCACGGGCTCACCCTGCCCTGGATCATCAGGGTGCTCGACGTCCAGGGCGACGACGCCCATCAGGACGCCCTCGACGAGGCCGCGGCCCAGACCAAGGCCGCCCAGGCGGCCGCCGACCGACTCGACGAGATCATGGCCGCACAACGTGCGGAGTCGGACGTCCCCGAACGCGCCGCCACCATCCTCCGGCACTGGAACGACCGTCGCAGCAACTCCGCGTGGGAGCAGCTGGGCCGCGGCGACGATGAGATCGGCGAAGGCCCCGCGGCGGCATTCCGGCGCCTCCGACTCGAGATGCTCAAGGCGGAACGGGAGACGTTCATCGCCGAGCGCGATGCAGGCAGGATCAACGACGAGGTCCTGAGGTCGGTGCTTCGGAGCCTCGATCTGGAGGAGGCGACGCTCGACCGCGACTAGAGGTGCGCCTGGGACGTCTGAGGCGACACCAGGTCGGCGCGGAATCTCTTCATGGCTCCCACCATCGCGGCGAACGCGCGGTGCGCCGCCTCGAGATCCGAGTCCGGCAGGTCGGCCATGGCGCCGTGGCTGTGCTGAGCCAGGCTGGTGAAGAACGCGCGCGCCAATTCCATGCCGTGCTCGCCGTAGCGAAGGATCACCTTGCGTCGATCGGCAGGGTCCGCCTCGCGGCGCAGATGTCCGACCTCGGTCATCCGCTCGACGAGATACGTGATCGCCGCACCCGACAGGCCCATCTGTTTGCGGAGATCGCCTGCAGTCATCCGCACACCCCTGGTCTCGGAGATCATGACGAAGAGCAGGGCACGAAATTCGTTGGCGGACACGTTGTTCTGCTCAGCAAACGCGCGGGAGATCCAATCCGACTCCGACGTCAGCTCGCGAATATCGGCGCCGATGAGTCGCTCGAGCGCGAGGCGATCGGTGGCGTGATCGGTTCCGCTGCGCATCATTTGGCCGACCCCCCTACCACCTGGTTCCAGCACAAGTCTAGTTCCCATGTCCACACTTGCCGATCTTGATCGATGCCGAGGGGGACTGCGGGGCGCGTTCGGCGATTGATTCGGAACCATCGGTACCGTCGAATGCATGACCGCTTCGGCCCCCTCGCTGCCACCAGTGCACATGCGCCGCGACGCCTTCGATCCCACGCCGGAGCTCGGCGAGATTCGGCAGGGCGCCGGAGTCCAGACCGTCGTCAACGCGTTCGGCATGACGGTGTACCTGGTGACCAGGCACGATGACGTCAAGCGGGTGCTGTCCGACTACGAACACTTCTCCAACACCCGGCCACCCGGGTTCGTGATTCCCGGCGCCCCTGTCATGCCCGACGAGGAACAGGCCAGCGCTCGGGCGGGCAACCTGCTCGGCCTCGACCCGCCGGAACATCAGAGGCTGCGCCGGATGCTGACCCCGGAGTTCACCATCCGGCGGATCAAGCGGCTGGAACCCAGGATCACCGAAATCGTCACCGAGCACCTCGACGCGATGCAGGCCGCCGGGCCGCCCACCGACCTCGTCGAGCACTTCGCGCTGCCCATCCCGTCACTGGTGATCTGCGAGCTGCTGGGCGTGCCCTACGAGGACCGCGCGGACTTCCAGGCCCGTTCCGCTCGCCAGCTCGACCTGTCGCTGCCGATCCCCGAGCGGTTCGAGATGCAGCGCCAGGGCCGCGCGTACATGCAGTCCCTTGTCGCGCGGGCCCGCAGCCACCCCGGCGAGGACATCCTCGGCATGCTGATCCGCGAACACGGCACCGAGCTGACCGACGACGAGCTCATCGGCATCGCCAGCCTGCTGCTGCTGGCCGGCCACGAGACGACGTCGAACATGCTGGGGCTGGGCACCCTCGCGCTGCTGCGTCATCCCGACCAGCTGGCGGCCGTGCGCGACGATCCGGACGCCATCGGCCCCGCGATCGAAGAACTGCTGCGGTGGCTGTCGATCGTGCAGACGTCGATCCCCCGGATCACCACTGCCGACGTTGAGGTCGCCGGCGTGCCGATCCCCGCCGGACAGCTGGTCGTCGCCTCACTCCCGTCGGGCAACCGCGACCCCGAATTCACCGCTGCGCCAGACACTCTCGACATCCGTCGCGGCGTGCCCGGGCACCTCGCCTTCGGTCACGGGGTGCATCACTGCCTTGGCGCTCCGCTCGCGCGGATGGAGATGCGGATCGCGTGGCCCGCCTTGCTGCACCGCTTCCCGAACTTGGCGCTCGCCGAGGACTTCGACGACGTCCAGTTCCGCTCGTTTCACTTCATCTACGGACTACGGTCGTTGTTGGTGAGTTGGTAGTGAGGTGGACATGAGACTCGAAGCCGATCACGACGCGTGCATCGCGTCGGGAAACTGCGTGATGATCTCCGATGTGTTGTTCGATCAGGACGACGACGGCATCGTGGTGCTGCTGGCCGAGGACGTGCCGGAGGCCGAGGAGGACCACGCCCGCGAGGCGGTCAACATCTGCCCGGCGTCGGTGCTACGCCTCGCGTGACGCCCTGGGTTCCTCGTCGCCGGGGTGCAGGTCGATCACGCCCGCCCGGTTGAGCACGAACAGGCTGACGATCAGCACCCACACCGGGAAGGCCAAAGTGATCCACATGCTGACGTCCGCGGCGATCAACAGCGCCACCACGACGGCGTAGGTCGTCATCACCAGCCAACGCGGCATCAGGCTCGTCTTCAGCCAGATGGTGGCCAACGACACCATGAACACCGCGGCCATGCGCAACGCGTAGGTCTTGGTCAACGTCATCATCAGCACCTGCCCGAACGCCACGATGTCGGCGTGCGCGGCCGCGTCGGTGGCGAACGAATGGCTCGACGACAGGGCCACGCCCACTGCGCTGGCGACGAAGGTGATCGCGAGGAACAGCAGTCCGCTGCCGATGAAGACCGACGAGAAGAACTTGTCCTCGTAGCGACCGAAGCCGTCGCGCACGACGCCGATGAACCACAGGAACGTGATGCCGGCGAACGGCATGAGGATGGCCGCGACGCGAATCCTGGCCCGACCGCTTTCGATCCATTGGGCGCCCACCTCGGGGTGCTCGGGCAGCGTCGTGCGGATCAGTATCAACGCGGCCGCGAACAACACCGCGAACAGCACCCCGGCCACCGCCGCCGCGCGCGGAGTCGACAGCTTGCGGAGATGTCGCTGGGCGGCGGCGTCGGTCACGGGCTCATGCTCTCACCGACTTCTGCGCCAGGGTCGCAGAATCGCGCCGAGCACGGCCTTGCCGCAGAACTCGCGGCCATGGAGCGGTGCGTCAGGGTTGGCCGGGCAGCAATCGGATCATCAACCCGTTCGCCTCGGCGCACAGCGTGCCGTCGGGACCAAGCAGTTCGGCGTTGACGAGAGCCTTGCGGCCCTCGACCGAACGGATCCAGCCCCGCGCGCTCAGCGGAGTGTCGACCGGCGTGACGTTGCGGTAGTCGACGTGCAGGAAGCCGGTGCGGCTGATCGGACGCCCCGCGGCATGAATCACCATGCCGAAGATCGAGTCGAAGAGCAGCGGGAGCACCCCACCGTGAACGGCCGAGTTACCCCCGACGTGAAAGCGGCTGAACTGCACGCCCAACTCGACACCGTCGGCCTCGAACCTGGTGATGCGATAGGGCGGCATCAACAGGCTGCCCGATCCCGGAAGCGTGGGCACCCGGTTGGCGGGACCAACACCCTCGGCCGCCTCGAAGGGGTCAAGCAACTTGACCAGTTCCTCGACGCGGGCGGCCGCGTCGACCCACGTGTCGCTGTCCGGATCGGCCGATACGGCGAGATCCTGCAACCTTCGCATCGACGACAGGAACCGCCCGAATCCCGGCCCCGGCGTTGCGGGTTCGAAGACGGGGAACCCGCCGTGGTGGTCGTAATCGGGGTCGGTCGGCTCGCTCACGTGACTGCCAGGATGTCACGCCGGACGATGGTCTGCTCACGGCCGGGCCCGACGCCGATGCACGAAACATGGGCGCCTGCAAGCTCTTCCAACCGCAGCACGTAATCGCGCGCCTTGGCGGGCAGGTCGTCGAACTCGCGTGCGTCGGAGATGTCCTCCCACCAGCCCGGCAGTTCCTCGTAGACGGGCTGGGCGCGGGCGAGGTCGCTCTGAGTCATCGGCATCTCGTTGGTGCGCTTGCCGTCGACGGTGTAACCGACGCACACCGGCACGGTCTCGAGACTGGACAGTACGTCGAGCTTGGTCAGGAAGTAGTCGGTGATCCCGTTGACGCGGGTGGCGTAGCGGGCGATGACGGCGTCGAACCAGCCACAGCGCCGGGCCCGCCCGGTGGTGACGCCGACTTCACCGCCGGTCTTGGACAGGTACGCGCCGAACTCGTCGAACAGTTCCGTCGGGAAGGGACCCGAACCGACGCGCGTGGTGTACGCCTTCAGGATTCCCAGCACCGTCGTGATCCTGGTCGGCCCGATGCCCGACCCCACGGCAGCACCGCCCGCCGTCGGGTTCGAGGACGTCACGAAGGGATACGTGCCGTGGTCCACGTCGAGCAGCGTGCCCTGCGAGCCCTCCAGCAGCACCGTCTCGCCGTCGTCGAGTGCGACGTTCAGCAGCAGCCGGGCGTCGGCGATGCGGTGCTTGAAACCTTCGGCCTGCTCGAGCAGCGCGTCGCGCACCTCGTCCGGATCGAGCGCCTTGCGGTTGTAGATCTTGACGAGCACCTGATTCTTGAATTCCAGTGCGGCGTCGATCTTTTGAGTCAGGGAGTCCGGGTCCAGCACATCGGAGACGCGGATGCCGATGCGCGCGATCTTGTCTTGATAGCAGGGTCCGATACCGCGGCCCGTCGTGCCGATCTTCTTGCTGCCCATGTAGCGCTCGGTCACCTTGTCGATCGCCACGTGGTACGGCATCAGCAGGTGAGCGTCGGCCGAGATCAACAGCCGTGAGGTGTCGACGGCGCGGTCCTCGAGACCCATGAGCTCGGTGAGCAGCACACCGGGATCGACGACGACACCGTTGCCGATGACGTTGGTGACCCCCGGCGTCAGAATGCCCGACGGAATGAGGTGAAGGGCGAAGTTCTCACCTCCGGGCAGGACGACGGTGTGCCCGGCGTTGTTGCCCCCCTGGTAACGAACAACCCACTGGACGCGGCCACCGAGCAGATCGGTGGCCTTTCCCTTGCCCTCGTCGCCCCACTGGGCGCCGATGAGGACGATTGCCGGCATGGCGTTTCTCCCGCTTATCTGCCTCGAATACTGTGACAGCCGGTGACACACCCTATCCGACCTGATCCCGGCTGTTTGCAAGGAGTGCGTTGACCGCCCCGAATGTCGTCGTGCTGCGCTTCGGCGAGCGGCGTGTGCCCCGACCCCTGGCCGAGCTGTCCGTCGTCGACGTCACCGATCCGAAGGACGTCGACGCCACGTCCGGGGCGCGGCGACTGATCGTGTTGGGAACGCACGCCGACCTCGCGGTCGTGCTGGCCAGGCTGCTGCGCGCCGACCGACTCGACGTCGAAGTCGCACTCGTCCGATCGTGCTGGGCGGCGCGGCGGGCACGCACCGCGGCCGCGCGACGGGTTCCGTTGATCCGCGACGAAACGGGCGCCGTCCTCGTGCGGGTCGGCTACTGGCTGCCTCCCGACGAGGCTGCGCGCACCGTCGCGGGCGAGGCGGTCGTCGACGACACGCTGCTCTTCGACGGCGAGGTGACGGGCGTGCGGATCGAGCCGACGCTCGGGCTGCCGGGCCTGCGGGCCAGCCCGCTCACCGGCCGGATGAGGCCGCGACGATGGGTCACCGGCCGGGTCGCGCAGCTCGGCACGACCGGTGTGCTGGTGGTTCGCGACGGCGTGAAGGCCGCCCGCCCGGCGCGGAGGTCGACGTTCTACCGCCACACGCAAGGCTGGTTGGCGGTCCGTTGACGTAGTTTCGTGGGGTGAGCGTCCGTCCGCTGCGCCAGTCGGTGCGCCCGAGTCCGATCTTCCTGGCGATCGTGGTGATCACGGCCGTCGGCGGAGTGGTCGCGTGGCTGGCCGAGTTCGACCGCACGCCGCTGGCCTACGTCGGCGTGTTCGTCTTCGTCGTGTTCGGCTGGCTGGTGTCGCTGTGCCTGCACGAGTTCGGGCACGCCTTCACCGCGTGGCGTTATGGCGACCGCGACGTCGAGATTCGTGGCTACCTGACGCTCAACCCCTTGAAGTACTCGAACCCGCTTCTCTCACTGGGCATTCCGGTGTTGTTCATCGCACTGGGCGGGATCGGTCTGCCTGGCGGTGCGGTCTACTTGCGCACCTGGTCGATGACCAAGCGGCAGCGGACGACCGTGAGCCTGGCGGGCCCGTTCGCCAACGTGGTGCTCGCGATCGTGCTGCTCGCAATCACCGCCGCGTTCTGGACCCCCGAGCATCTGGTGTTCTGGGCGGGCGTGGCCTTCCTCGGCTTCCTCCAGGTGACGGCCGTGTTGCTCAACCTGCTGCCGATCCCCGGCCTGGACGGTTACGGCGCCCTGGAACCGCACCTCAAGCCGGAGACCCAGCATCAGCTGGCACCCGTCAAGCAGTGGGGTTTCATCATCCTGTTCGTCCTGCTGATGGCTCCGATGCTGAATGCGTGGTTCTTCTCGCTGGTGGCCTGGTTCGTCGACCTGGCCGGCGTCCCGGGCGGGCTGTGGCCGCTCGGCGGTCAGCTGACGCGCTTCTGGTCCGCCTGGTTCTGACCGGCGCTAAGCGAGGCCGAGCTGTCCGCGCGCCGTGCGATCGCAGTCATCGAGGAGGTCCAGGCATCGCTGGTACTCGTCCGTCTCGCCGATGGCGTCCGCGGCGTGAGCCAGAGCCGCCACACAGCGCAGGAACCCACGATTGGGTTCGTGGGCATAGGGCACCGGGCCGAAACCCTTCCACCCGTTGCGGCGAAGCTGATCGAGACCGCGGTGGTAACCGGTACGCGCGTAGGCGTACGCCGTGACCGCCTTGTCGTCGGCGAGGGCCTGCTCGGCCAACGTCGCCCACGCCACCGACGCCGACGGATGAGCAGCGGCGACGATCGCCGGATTCTCCCCTGCGGCCAGTTCGGCCTCGGCCTCGGTGTCGCCAGGGAGCCGGACCGGATCAGGCCCCAGCAGATCGCCCATGTGAGTCATGCGCCTATTGTGCCGTGCGGATCCCACGGCGATGTCTTCAGGCTTCGCCCGGTGCGGGTGGATAAGCTCTGCAGTAGTCACGAGGGAGGACTGAGGCACCAATGTCGAACCCATCGGGGCCGGACGAGAACGACGAGCCGGTCGCGGACGATGCGTCAGCACCAGAGACCGAGGTGATCGATCCCGCCGCTCTGGCCGGGGCCACGGACGCCGAGCAGCCCGAGCGCAGATTCACGGCGCCGTCGGGGATGGATGCCGGCAGGACCCAGATCATCGAGACCCCGTCGGAACCGGCGACCGAGATCTTCGCCGTATCGCAAGCACCCGTTGCGCCGCAACTGATTCCAGGCCGGGCGGACGCTCCCAAGCCCCCTGGGCGCCGCCGCAGTTGGGGCTGGGTCATCGCGCTGGTCCTCGTCATCGCGGCACTGGCCGCGGTCGCGATCCTCGGCACCCTGCTGCTGAGCCGTGACGATCCGCCCGCGATCTCGCAGGAGGACATGGTGCGCACGACGATCCAGAACTTCGACACGGCGATCCAGAAGGGCGATCTCTCCACACTGCGCACCATCACGTGCGGTGAGACGGCCGACAGCTACATCAAGTACGACGACAAGCAGTGGAGCGACATCCACTCGCGCGTGGCCGCGGCCAGGCAGTACCCGATCGTCGCCAGCATCGACGAGGTGGTCGTGCACGACGGTCACGCCGAGGCCAACGTCACGACGTTCATGGCCTTCGACCCGTCGACCCGCTCGACGCGGAGCTTCGATCTGGAGTTCCGCGACGAGCAGTGGAAGATCTGCCAGGCGCCTCAGTAGCGACTTCGGCGTGACTGGTCGCGCTGAGCGCAGTTCGCTGACCGATAGTTCGCGCGCCGAAATCGCGAGGTGGGCTAGGAGTGCGCACGCCGAGTGCAACCCGGTGCAACCCTTGTGCTGGGTGGCACCGCTGGTGTGCTCTGAGTCACATGACCGAAACGATCGAAAAGCCGGCCCCCGCCGCACCCACGCCACAGGCCCGCGTCGACGCCTGGCTCGCCGACTTCGAAGCCGCCCTGCGCGTGCGAGACATCGAACGGGTCGTTGCGAAGTTCGCCGTCGACAGCTTCTGGCGCGACCTCATCTCCTTCACCTGGAACATCAAGACAGTAGAGGGGCGCGACGGCGTCGCCGACATGCTCGGTGCCCGGCTCGCGGAGACGAGCCCCTCGGGGTTCCGGACGCGTGAGGAACCTACCGCCGACGGGGACGTCACCTCGGCATTCATCGAGTTCGAGACGGCGGTCGGCCGCGGCACCGGACACCTTCGCCTCAAGGGCGACGAATGTTGGACGCTGCTCACCGCGATGCAGGAGCTGAAGGGCTACGAAGAACGCAATGGTCCGACCCGCGTCATGGGCGCGGTACACGGCCTGGACCCGGACACCCGGTCGTGGGCCGAGAAGCGCCAGGACGAGGAGGCCTCGCTGGGGTACGGCAATCAGCCGTACACCCTGGTGGTCGGTGGCGGCCAGGGCGGCATCGCGCTCGGCGCCCGGCTGCGTCAGCTCGGCGTGCCTGCCATCGTCGTCGACAAGCACGAGCGGCCCGGCGACCAGTGGCGCAAGCGCTACAAGTCGCTGTGCCTCCACGACCCGGTCTGGTACGACCACCTGCCTTACATGCCGTTCCCGCAGAACTGGCCGGTGTTCGCGCCCAAGGACAAGATCGGTGACTGGCTGGAGTTCTACACCAGGGTCATGGAGGTCCCGTACTGGTCCAAGACCAGTTGCGTGTCGGCATCGTTCGACGACGCCGAGAAACGGTGGACGGTCGAGATCGACCGCGACGGCGAGCGGCTGACGCTGCATCCCACACATCTTGTGCTGGCCACCGGCATGTCGGGCAAGCCGAGCGTTCCGACCCTGCCCGGCCAGGACGTCTTCCGTGGCGAGCAGCACCACTCCAGCGCCCACCCCGGCCCGGACCGGTACACCGGCAAGCGCGCCGTGGTGATCGGGTCCAACAACTCCGCCCACGACATCTGCAAGGCGTTGTACGAGAACGGCGTCGACGTCACGATGGTGCAGCGGTCGTCGACTCACATCGTGAAGTCGGATTCGTTGATGGAGATCGGGCTCGGTGATCTGTACTCGGAACGGGCGGTGGCCTCCGGCATGACGACCGAGAAGGCCGATCTGACCTTCGCGTCGCTGCCGTATCGAATCATGCATGAGTTCCAGATCCCGATCTACGACGCCATCCGCGTACGCGACAAGGACTACTACGAGCGTCTGGCGGCGGCGGGCTTCGAATTGGATTGGGGCGACGACGAATCCGGGCTCTTCATGAAGTACCTGCGCCGGGGCTCGGGGTACTACATCGATGTCGGCGCCTGCGATCTGGTGGCGGACGGCAGCATCAAGCTGGCCCACGGACAGGTCGACCACCTGACCGAGGACGCCGTGGTGCTCGGCGACGGCACGGAACTGCCCGCCGACGTCGTGGTCTACGCCACCGGGTACGGCTCGATGAACGGCTGGGCGGCCGACCTCATCGGTCAGGACGTCGCCGACAAGGTCGGCAAGGTGTGGGGTCTGGGCAGCGACACCACGAAGGACCCCGGCCCGTGGGAGGGCGAACAGCGCAACATGTGGAAGCCGACCCAACAGGAGAACCTGTGGTTCCACGGCGGAAATCTGCACCAGTCGCGGCACTACTCGCTGTATCTCGCGCTGCAGCTCAAGGCGCGCTACGAAGGTCTGCCGACCCCGGTGTACGGACTACAGGAGGTCCATCACCTCAGCTAGGTGGCTGGCGCGGCGCCGACCGGGACGAAACCGGAGCCCGGTCGGTTCTTCGCGTTGATGTCGGCGAGCACCGCGGTCATGGACATCGTGACCGCGGGGGTGTGCAGCGGGATGAACTTCACCACGCACGTCGGAAGGTCCTCGCTGAAGGCGCCGTGGATCATGCCGACGAGGAGGTTGTTCACCGTGACCGGGGCGCCCGAGTCGCCGGGCTGCCCGCACACCTGGTTGAGGATCGTGCCCGGCTGGTCCCCCGGCCCCCAGGTGACGCCGCACGAATACCCCGTCGTGCGGCCGAGCTTGCAGGCATTCTCGCCGAACGCCGGGTCGGGCCCCAGACCGTCGATCTCGAAGCCGTCGATGGTGTTGACCGGTTGCACCTTCTGCGGGTCGAACTGAATGACAGCGTAGTCGAGGCCGTCGTTGCCCGCGACCATCGTTCCGACGACGCCGCCGGCCTGCGCGGCTTCGGAGGCGACCTGTGCGCCGGGCCCGCCACAGTGCGCGGACGTGAAGCCGATCAGATTTCCGCGGTTGTCGTTGCCGATCGTGGTGAGGGTGCAGAACGTTTCGCCGTCGATCACGATCCCCGACCCGCCGCCGAGGACCACGAGGTCATCGGCCCGGGAGGTCGCGATGTGAGGCGTGGAGAGGGAAGAGGCGAGCAGGACGGCCACGGAAACGAAGATGGCGGACACCAACGATTGTCGGCGGTAGTTCCGTGGTACCTGCAAGAAACCCCCTAGCGACAGCCCCGGCCCATGACCAAACGCCGTCAGTCTATCGTCGGGCGGAATCGTTGGGCTGGCCGCGACATGGCAACATGGGCCACGAATACATCGAGCGGGGAGGACGTGTCCGTGAGCAATGGCGACCGCAAGAGCGGCGTTCCGACGACGGTGACCTCGATTCCGCTGGTCGACCCGCATGCGCCAAAGCCCGACCCCTCCGTGGGGGACCTGGTCAAGGATGCGACGTCACAGATGTCCACCCTGGTGCGCGCGGAGGTCGAACTCGCCCGCGCCGAGATCACCCGTGACGTCAAGAAGGGTCTGACGGGCAGCGTCTACTTCATCTTGGCGCTCGTCGTCCTGTTCTACTCGACGTTCTTCTTCTTCTTCTTCGTCGCGGACCTGCTCGACCTCTGGCTCCAGAAGTGGGCGGCGGATCTCATCGTCTTCGGCCTGATGCTGGTGACGACTGGACTGCTGGCGTTCCTCGGCTACCTGAAGGTCAGACGGATCAGGGGCCCGCAGAAGACCATCGAGTCCGTCAAGGAGGCCCGGGTCGCGCTGATGCCCGGCGGCGACAAGCCGTCCAAGCCCGTCGCTTCGACCAACGGCGTTGCATCGACCGCTGATCCATCCGGCTGGTAATGGCCCGGGGCCGCGACCGCGGCGACGTCAAGCAGCCGCCGCCCGATCCGTCGGTCACGCGAATCGCCGGTCCGTGGCGTCACATGGACGTGCACGCCAACGGCATTCGCTTCCACGTGGTCGAGGCGAACCACCGCGCGGAGGAGTCATCGCAGGTGGCCGACCAGCCACTGGTGATCTTCCTGCACGGCTTCGGATCGTTCTGGTGGTCGTGGCGACATCAGCTTCGCGGATTGCAGGGTGCGCGGGTGGTGGCCGTCGACCTACGCGGTTACGGAGGCAGCGACAAACCGCCGCGTGGATACGACGGATGGACGCTGGCGGGCGACACCGCGGGGCTAATTCGCGCACTCGGCCACGAGACGGCGACGCTGGTCGGGCACGCCGACGGCGGACTCGTCTGCTGGGCGACCTCGGTCCTGCATCCCAGGGTGGTGCGGGCCATCGCCGTTGTCAGCTCGCCACACCCGGTGGCGCTTCGCGCGTCCGCGCTGACCCGTCGCGACCAGAGCCTGGCCCTGCTGCCCTGGATGATGCGCTACCAGGCCCCCTTCTGGCCGGAGCGGTCCCTGACGCGCGACGACGCCGCCGAGCTCGAGGACGTCGTCCGCAGCAGGGCTGGTGCCAAATGGCTTGCTTCCGAGGACTTCTCGGAAACGATCTGCCACATGCGCCGGGCCATCCAGATACCGTCGGCGGCCCATTCGGCGCTGGAGTATCAGCGTTGGGCGGTGCGCAGCCAGCTGCGCAGCGAGGGGCGACGCTTCATGCGCTTGATGAAGCGACCGCTGGCGGTGCCGGTGCTGCACATGCGCGGTGACGCCGACCCGTACGTGTTGGCCGACCCGGTGTACCGCACGCAGCGTTTCGCCCCGCACGGTCGATACGTATCCATCGCAGGCTCCGGGCATTTCGCGCACGAGGAGGACCCCGAACACGTCAACGAGCAATTGACGAGGTTCCTCGCGGGCGTCTACGCCGGTTGAGTCAGGAGATGCAGGTGTCGGTAGCCACGCGCTGAGTGTTGCCCACCTTCGCCATCTGCTTGGCCACCTCGTTGGAGGTGAGCACGAAGCCGGTGTCCGCATCGTCGACTGCCGCACCGAACACCACGCCGAGCACCTTTCCGTCCTTGTCGATCAGCGGCCCGCCCGAATTCCCTTGCCGCACAGTTCCTCTGATGGTGTAAACCTCGCGGGTGACCGTTGTCGTGTGATAGATGTCCGGCCCGTTGAGCTGGATGATCTCGCGGATGCGGCCGGGGGTGGCGGTGAACTCCCCGCCACCGGGATACCCCATGACCACCGCATCGGTACCCGTGGGCGCCTCCTGCATGTCGAACTGCAGCGGCGTCGACGGCAAGTCGGGCACGTCGAGGATGGAGATGTCGGCGTTCGGGTCGTAGGACACCACGGTCGCGTCGTAGGTCTTGCCGTCGGACTCCACCGTCACGCTCTCGGAGCCGGCGACGACGTGCGCATTCGACATGACCCGGTTGGGTGCGACGACGAACCCGCTGCCCTCGAGCACCTTCTGGCAGCTCGTCGCCACGCCGCGGATCTTCAGCACGCTCGGCCGGGTGGCCGCGACGACGGGGTCGTTCACCAGTGCCGCGTTGGGCGCATCGACGTTGACGATCGGGGTGCGGCCGAACGGCTGCAGCACGTCGGGCAGTCCAGAGGTGTCCAGCAGCGACGACAGCCGCGTCGGCACCCGCTTCAACCACGCTGGCGCTACCTCGTCGACCGTCGACAGCACGCGCGAACCACGCACGGCCGCTGCAAGATTGGGTTGATCCGAGGACGTGAGCGGGGTGGCGAGCAGCCAGGCGGCCACCATGACCGCGACGAGTTGGAGCGCGACCCCGACGGCTGAGTCGACGGTGCGCAGTCCCCCGTGCCTGATGGAACCGCGCACGGCCCGGCCCAGCACGACGCCCGCGATCTCACCGATCACGACGAGTCCGAGGATCAGGAACAGCGCCACGAACAGCTTGGTCCGCGGCCCGTCGACGTGGCCCACCACGTGCGGCGCCAGCAGCACGCCTGCGACGGCGCCGAGGATGACACCGACGAAGGACAGCAGCGAGCCAAGCGCCCCGGAACGCCAGCCGGAGACGGCGGCGACGAAGGCGATGGCGAGGACGGCCAGATCAAGCCACTGCGACGATGTCATTGTTGGCCCTCACCGTAATCGCTGCCGCCGCCGACCAGGGTCATTGCCGCATCCAATTCGCGGACGTCGTTGCTGTCCCACGGCTCCGCCCAGCCTGCGACGTCGAGGATGGCGGAGATGACCTGGCCGGTGAAACCCCAGACGAGCATCTGGTTGAGCAGGAACGCGGGTCCGGCGAACCGACTGGTGTTCTCCCTGCGGTACACCATCAGTCGATTCTCGGGGTTGATGAAGGCGCGAACGGGGACGCGGGCGACGATCGCCGTCTCACTATGGTCGACGACGCCCACCGGTCCAGGGTCGGGCGAGTAGGCGAGCACGGGCACGACGTGGAAGCCCGACGGTGGGATGAACATCCGGTCGAGCGTGGTCAGAGGCTGCAACCGGGCGGGGTCGATGCCGGTTTCCTCGCGAGCCTCCCGCAGGGCGGTGCCGACGGGTCCGCCGTCACCCGGATCGGCCGCACCGCCGGGGAACGCCGCCTGTCCCGCATGTTGGCGCAACGTCGACGCCCGTACGGTGACTAGGAGGTCGGCGTCGTCGGGCAGGCCGCCGGAGGACGAGTCGAACGGTCCCGAGAACAGGACCAGCACGGCGGCGTCACGCTTGGCTCCGGTCAGCGTCGCCGTAACGTTGGCCGCGGAGATCGCCGCGAGCATGCTGGCCGGCACCCGCCTGCGGTACGCACGCGGCACGTCACCGACGTTCTCGACCAGCGGCTTCAGCCACGACGGAGCGGCTGCGGCATCGAGGGGAGCCAGCGGTCCCCCGTCACCGTTGGCGTTCAACCACGCACTCCCATCCCTGGATTCACCGCCGCCGCGATCTCATCGGCGCTGGTGAACGCGCGCGGCAGGATTTCGGCCACCGTACCGTCCGAGCGCAGGACCACGGTGGCGGGCATGACGTTGGGCACCTGGAGGGCAGCGGCCAGCAGCCGTCGACCGTCCTGAAGGGTGGGGAGTCGGACGCCCAGCTCGGCCAACCGCAGCAGCGCGGCCGTCTCGTTCTCGTCCTGGTGCACGGTCAGCACCGTCACCGCCGAACCCATCCGAAGTTGGTACTCGGCCATCGCGGGCAGTTCGTCAGCGCAGGGACCGCACCAGTAGGCCCACAGGTTCAGCACCACGTTGCGGCCGGCGACCACGCGTCCGACGTCGACGCGGCTGCCGTCCGCTGCACATTCGACCGTGATCCCGCCGAGCGCCTCGGGACTGGGGCCTGCCGACGGTGCGGGGCACGGCGGAAGGTCGGCCCGTGCGCGAGGGCCCCTCAGCGCCTCGGGGGTGTCGGCGTCGCGGTGCTCCCGGGCGACGCCTGCAGACGACGAGCCGTTGCCTGCACTGCCGTCGCCGCCCGGATCCTCCGACCCGACCTCACGCCACAGCGCGACCGCGAGAGCGACGACGACGACGAGCACCGCCACGGTCCATCGGGTCGACGCGCGCATGGGTCTGGCGGTGCTCAGAGCCCGGCCAGCGCCAGCAGATGCTCCGTTTCGGGACCCTTGACCAGCGCGGCGGCCGTCAACGGATCCGTCGGACCCGCACCGAACGACGGACAGTCCTTGGCCAGCACGCACACTCCGCAGGCCGGCTTCTTGGCATGGCAGACCCGTCTCCCGTGGAAGATCACCCGGTGGCTCAGCAGCGTCCACTCCTTGCGGGGGATCAGCTCACCGATCGCGAACTCCACCTTGACCGGGTCTTCCAGTTCGGTCCACCGCCAGCGGCGGACCAGCCTGCCGAAGTGGGTGTCGACCGTGATGCCGGGAATGTCGAACGCATTGCCAAGGATCACGTTGGCCGTCTTGCGGCCGACGCCGGGAAGCGTCACCAACTCGTCGAGTGTGCCGGGCACCTCTCCGTCGAACCGTGCGACCAGCTCCTGACCCAATCGCATCAGCGAATTCGCCTTGTTGCGATAGAAGCCGGTGGGCCGGACCATGGCCTCGAGTTCCTCGCGGTCGGCGCCTGCGTAGTCCGCGGCGGTGCGGTACTTCGCGAATAGCGCAGGCGTCGTGAGGTTGACACCCTTGTCGGTGCTCTGCGCCGAAAGAATCGTCGCCACGGTGAGTTCGAGCGGATTGGTGAAATCCAGCTCGCAGTAAACGTGCGGAAACGCTTGCGAGAGCGTGCGATTCATCCGCCGCGCACGACGGACCAGACCGACGTGAGTCTCCTTGTCGTATTTGGCGGATTTGGGGGCCACCACTGCGCGCGCTGCCACGCCGTCAGCCTACTGACGGAACCGACAAGTGTAAGCGCGGACCGGTGGCAATTCGTGATCCCACCGAGACCTTCGGCGTGTTTACTTCGCCATGTGTCTTGGTTGCTCGTCGCGTTCATCCCGGGGTTGCTGATGTTGGTAACCTTCGGGCTCGACCGAGTGGAGGCCGGGCTCGACGGCGACACCGTCTCTCCCGCAGACGTCACCGCGTTTCTCGAACAGGCCAAGGCAGACTGCGCCAAACCCGCGGCGCGAACCCACGAGGTCGCGACCTACGAATTGCCCGACGACGAGTACGAGGAACGCGTCATCACCGAATCGCCAAGGGATTTGCCCACGCGCGTGTTCGTCCACCACGGATCGAATCCGGAATTTCTGCCGACTCGCCACGCCCATCGTGTGTAGCGTTGGCACGTCAAGAAGCTGCCTAACGCTTAGACTGATTTCGCCATCCAGCACAGGGTGGCCTTCGCGTGTCATATTTTCCGACGGCTTAAGGGGCAACGTGGACGAGATCCTGGCGAGGGCCGGAATCTTCCAGGGAGTCGAACCGACTGCGGTCTCCGCGCTGACCAAGCAACTGCAGCCAGTCGACTTTCCGCGTGGACACACGGTGTTCGCCGAAGGCGAGCCGGGGGACCGGCTCTACATCATCATCTCGGGCAAGGTGAAGATCGGTCGCCGTTCGCCGGATGGACGCGAGAATCTGCTCACCATCATGGGTCCGTCCGACATGTTCGGCGAGCTGTCGATCTTCGACCCAGGGCCACGTACGTCGAGCGCCACCACCATCACCGAGGTCCGCGCCGTGTCGATGGACCGCGAAGCCCTGCGCGCCTGGATCGCCGATCGACCCGAGATCGCCGAGCAGCTGCTGCGCGTGTTGGCCCGTCGCCTGCGCCGCACCAACAACAACCTGGCCGACCTGATCTTCACCGACGTCCCCGGCCGCGTGGCCAAGCAGCTGCTGCAGCTCGCCCAGCGGTTCGGCACGCAGGAGGGTGGTGCGCTCCGCGTGACGCACGACCTCACGCAGGAGGAGATCGCCCAGCTGGTGGGCGCGTCGCGCGAGACGGTCAACAAGGCGCTCGCCGACTTCGCCCATCGCGGGTGGATCCGCCTGGAAGGCAAGAGCGTGCTGATCAGCGACTCCGAGCGGTTGGCCCGCCGAGCCCGCTAGCCCCCTCCCCCCCGCGATTTCGGCGCGCTAACTGTCGCTCAGCGAACGCAAGCGCGCCCAAATCGCGAGCTAGGAACGTAGATAGTTCAGTTGAGCCTGCACGGACCACTCGGCGTGCGGCCAAAGCTTCTCGTCGACGTCGGTGTAGACGTGTTCGACGATCTGCCTCGCCGTGGCGTCCTCACCGAGAACCCTTAGCGCGTCGCGCACCTGACCGAGACGCTCCTCGCGGTGCGACAGGTACATCTGCGTCACCGCTTCGAGGTCCTCGAGATCGGGTCCGTGCCCTGGAAGGACGGCGCGCCGACCCAGTCCGTTCAGCCGTCGGAGTGATTCCAGGTACTCCCGCAGGCTGCCGTCTTCGTTGTCGATGACGGTGGTTCCTCGACCGAGCACCGTGTCCGCGGTGAGCACCGCACCGTCGACCAGAAAGGACAAGGAGTCAGCCGTATGTCCCGGCGTGGCCATCACGGTGATGCGCAGGCCGGCGGCGTCGATCACCTCGCCGTCGGACAGCGGACCCCCGAGACCGCGAAGAAAGCCGCTGCCCACCGCGCGCACCGTGGCACCCGTGCGATCGACCAGCTTGTCGATGGCATCGGTGTGGTCACCGTGTTTGTGGCTGATCAGGACCAGCGAAATCTTGCCGAGGCTTGCGATCCGGCCGATGTGCTCGTCGTCGTCGGGCCCGGGGTCGACGACGACGATCTCTTCGCTGCCCGGCCCTTGAAGCACCCAGGTATTGGTGCCTTCGAGGGTGAGCATGCCGGGGTTGTCGCACAACATCACCGACGCCGTGTCCGTGACGCGGCGGAGCTTGCCGTAGGCGGGGTGTTCCACGTCGATGCCCGAAGTCACGCCACCTCGACGATGATCTCTACCTCCACGGGCGCATCCAGCGGCAGCTCGGAGACCCCGACCGCCGATCGGGCGTGGGCGCCTGCGTCGCCGAAGACCTCCCCGAAGAGTTGCGACGCACCGTTCACGACGCCCGGCTGGCCGTTGAATCCCGGCGCGGACGCCACGAAGCCGACGACCTTGACCACTCGGGTCACGGCGTCGATGCCGACGAGGGAGTGGACGGCAGCCAGCCCATTCAGCGCACAGATCCTCGCCAGGTCCTTGGCGTCCTCCTGGCTGACGTCGGCGCCGACCTTGCCCGACTGCGGGAGTGTCCCGGCGACCATCGGTAGCTGTCCCGACGTGTAGACCAGGTTGCCCGTCCGCACCGCGGGTACGTACGCGGCCAGCGGGGTCACGACTTCTGGCAGTTCGATGCCGAGCTCGGCCAGTCGCGCCGAGACGGTCACTTGGGCCGTTTCATGTAGGCGACGAGCTGCTCACCGGTGGGACCGGGAACCACCGAGACCAGCTCCCAGCCGTCCTCGCCCCACTGGTCGAGAATCTGCTTGGTCGCGTGCGTCAGGAGTGCCACCGTCACGTATTCCCACTTGGTCAGTTCGCTCATGGGGCTGAGCTTATCGGTCACCGAGTGCGCGATGGATAGCATGTAATGGTGACCACCGTCGTTCCCGAACCCAGCAGCCGCATATCCGTTGGATGGCCGTCCCGCATGACCGAGGCGCGTCTGCACTTCGTGACCGGCAAGGGCGGTACCGGCAAGTCGACGGTCGCCGCCTCCCTGGCGCTCGCCCTCGCGGCCGGCGGCCGAAAGGTGTTGCTGGTCGAGGTCGAGGGGCGCCAGGGCATCGCGCAGCTCTTCGACGTGCCGCCGCTTCCGTACGAAGAAGTGAAGATCGCGACCGCGGATGGCGGTGGTCAGGTCAACGCGCTGGCCATCGACACCGAATCCGCGTTCCTCGAGTACCTCGACATGTTCTACAACCTCGGCATCGCGGGCCGGGCGATGCGGCGCATCGGCGCAATCGAATTCGCGACGACGATCGCGCCCGGTCTTCGGGACGTGCTCCTCACCGGCAAGGTCAAGGAGATCGTGGTGCGCTCGGCGAAAGACAAGGGGAAGGATAGGACGGGGGGCACGAATGGGGCCTACGACGCCGTCGTGGTGGACTCGCCGCCGACGGGACGCATCGCCCGGTTCCTCGACGTCACCCAGGCCGTGTCCGACCTGGCGAAGGGCGGTCCGGTGCACTCCCAGGCCGAGGGCGTGGTCAAGCTGCTCCACTCCGAGCTGACCGCCATTCACGTCGTCACGCTTCTCGAGGCACTGCCGATCCAGGAGACCGTCGAGGCCATCGACGAGCTCAAAAAGCTCGGGCTGCCCATCGGCAGCGTCATCGTCAACCGCAACATCCCGTCGTACCTGGAGCCCCACGATCTCGCCAAGGCCGCGGAGGGCGACATCGACGCGGACTCGGTGCGTGCGGGCCTGGCCAAGGCCGGAATCACCCTGGCCGACGGCGACTTTGCCGGGCTGCTCACCGAGACGATTCAGCATGCGACTCGGATCAGCGCACGGGCGGAGAGCGCGGTCCAACTCGACGCGGTCGACATTCCGAGACTCGAACTGCCCGCGATAGCCGACGGCGTCGACCTCGGCAGCCTGTACGAACTCGCCGAGGCGCTCGGCCAGCAAGGAGTCCGATAGATGAGCACCACACCCATCGCCCTCGACTTGGGCGCGATCCTCAACGACAGGGCCAATCGCGTCGTAGTGTGTTGCGGCGCAGGCGGTGTCGGCAAGACCACCGCCGCCGCGGCCATGGCGCTGCGGGCGGCAGAGTACGGCCGCACCGTCGTCGTCCTGACCATCGACCCGGCGAAGCGGCTTGCACAGGCGCTGGGCATCAAAGACCTCGGCAACACGCCGCAGCGCGTGGCGCTCGCCCCCGAGGTCACCGGTGAACTGCACGCGATGATGCTCGACATGAGACGCACGTTCGACGAGATGGTCCTTCAATACTCCGGCGGCGACCGCGCGGAGGCGATTCTGGAGAACCAGTTCTACCAAACCGTCGCCACGTCCCTCGCGGGCACGCAGGAGTACATGGCCATGGAGAAGCTCGGCCAGCTGCTCGGTGAGGACAAGTGGGACCTCGTCGTCGTCGACACGCCGCCGTCGCGCAATGCGCTTGACTTCCTCGATGCGCCGAAACGTCTCGGCAGCTTCATGGACAGTCGCCTGTGGCGTCTCCTCCTCGCGCCGGGGCGGGGCATCGGCCGACTGGTCACGGGTGCCGTCGGCTTGGCAATGAAGGCGCTATCGACGGTCCTGGGTTCCCAAATGCTTTCCGACGCAGCCGGTTTCGTGCAGGCCCTGGATTCGACGTTCAGCGGTTTCCGGGAGAGGGCCGATCGCACCTACGAGTTGTTGAAGCGTCGGGGCACCCAGTTCGTCGTCGTATCGGCTGCCGAACCGGACGCGCTGCGCGAGGCGTCCTTCTTCGTCGACCGGCTGTCCCAGGAAAAGATGCCGCTCGCCGGGCTGATTCTCAACCGAACTCACCCGACGCTGTGCGAGCTGCAGAGCGACAAGGCGCGGGAGGCGGCAGATCAACTGGCCGCCGGTGGCGGCGACGACCTCGCGGCGGAGGTGCTGCGCATTCATGCCGACCGGGCGCAGACGGCCAAGCGGGAAGTGCGGTTGCTGTCCCGGTTCACCGGCGCCAACCCACACGTGGCGATCGTGGGCGTGCCTTCGCTGCCGTTCGACGTGTCCGACCTCGAAGCGTTGCGCGCGATCGCCGACGAGATCACCGGCGATACGGAAGCGGCCTGAGGCCTCCGGGTTGCTCGGCCGACTAGACGGCGCTGCGGTGTTTGCGTTGGGCGGCGAAGAACTCCGCCCACGACACGACCTCGGGATGCTGCTTGAGCAGGGCGCGGCGCTGACGCTCGGTCATACCGCCCCAGACACCGAATTCGACGCGGTTGTCCAGCGCATCGGCGCCGCACTCGGAGATTACTGGGCAGTGGCGGCAGATCACGGCCGCCTTTCGCTGGGCGGCGCCACGGACGAACAGTTCGTCGGGGTCGGCCTGGCGGCAGCGCGCCTGGGAAACCCACGCGATGCGGGCTTCTGCCTCGGCGCCGTGGACAACAACACCATTGACTGGGGAACTCATGACTGTCCTGCGCGCCGCGGGCCGTGTTTCTGACACCAGCGTTCCCTTCGTCCAGCCGCCCCCAGGGGCGGCCCAGTCCTCGGTGTAGAAAGCTAGTGCGATCTACGCCACATTGCGATCGGGAGTGTTACCTAGATCGCACTGTCAGTCAAAGCTAGGTGGTCAGGGTGGTTTTGCGCAACAGTCAGTTCGCAGATTTATGGGACGACCGTGCCGTGATACCTCTTCGCGCACTTACAGCGCTTGCGCAGACCTCGACCAACGGCTAAACGGACCGCTGAGGGCTGGTGACGACCGACGTCGCTAGTCTGTAGCCATGTCCGACCGACCACAGGCGACGCCGCCGCCGAGGCGCGTCCCCGCGGCGGTCACCGTCATCAAGCTGGCCTGGTGCGTACTTCTTGCCAGCGTCGTCGCCGCGGGCCTGATGTTTCCGGTCGTCGGGGGCTTCGGATTGATGTCCAACCGCGCCTCCGACGTCGTTGCCAACGGCTCCGCGCAACTCGTCGAAGGCGAAGTTCCCGCGGTGTCGACGATGGTGGACGCGAAGGGCAATCCGCTCGCGTGGCTGTACAACCAGCGACGGTTCGAGGTACCCAGCGATCAGATCGCCAACTCGATGAAGCTCGCGATCGTCTCGATCGAGGACAAGCGGTTCGCCGAGCACAATGGTGTCGACTGGAAGGGCACGCTGACCGGGCTGTCCGGCTATGTGTCGGGAGCCACCGAGACCCGCGGTGGCTCCACCATCGAGCAGCAGTACGTGAAGAACTACCAGTTGCTGGTGATCGCGCAGACCGACGCGGAGAAGCGCGCCGCGATCGAGACCACGCCCGCCCGCAAGCTGCGTGAGATCCGCATGGCGTTGACGTTGGACAAGACGTTCACCAAGCCCGAGATTCTGACGCGGTACCTCAATCTGGTGTCGTTCGGGAATGGCGCGTTCGGCGTTCAGGACGCCGCCCAGACGTACTTCGGGATCAACGCGTCCGAACTGAACTGGCAGCAGGCCGCACTCCTGGCGGGCATGGTCCAGTCGACGAGCACGCTCAATCCCTACACCAATCCCGAGGGCTCACTGGAACGTCGGAACGTGGTGCTGGACACCATGATCGCCAACGTGCCGCAGGAGGCGGAGGCGCTGCGCGCGGCGAAGCTGGAGCCCCTCGGCGTCCTCCCACAGCCCAACGAACTGCCCCGCGGGTGCATCGCCGCGGGCGACCGCGCCTTCTTCTGCGATTACGTGCTCGACTATCTGGCTCGCGCGGGGATCAGCAAGGAACAGGTCGCCAAGGGCGGCTATCTCATCAGGACCACGCTGGACCCCGACATCCAGAACTCGGTGAAGTCGGCGATCACCGGCATCGCGGCGCCCGATCTCGCCGGCGTCGCCAGCGTGATGAGCGTCATCAGACCGGGTAAGGAATCGCATCCGGTGCTGGCCATGGCATCCAACCGCACGTACGGCCTGAACCTCGACGCCGGCGAGACCATGCAGCCCCAGCCGTTTTCCCTGGTTGGCGACGGCGCCGGCTCGATCTTCAAGATCTTCACCACGGCCGCGGCGTTGGAGATGGGCATGGGCACCAACGCCCAGCTCGACGCGCCCTCCCGGTTCGAGGCCAAGGGGCTGGGCAGCGGTGGCGCGAAGGGCTGCCCGCAGGCCACGTGGTGCGTGCTGAACGCAGGCAACTACCGCGGTCAGATGAGCGTCACGGACGCTCTCGCCACGTCCCCGAACACCGCCTTCGCCAAGCTGATCTCACAGGTCGGCGTGCAACGCACCGTCGACATGGCGGTCAAGCTGGGCCTGCGTTCGTACGCCCTTCCCGGCACCGCGCGCGACTACGACCCGGAGAGCAATGAAAGCCTCGCTGACTTCGTCAAGCGCCAAAACCTCGGATCGTTCACGTTGGGGCCCATCGAGGTCAACGCGCTCGAGCTGTCCAACGTGGCGGCGACGCTCGGCTCGAGTGGCACGTGGTGCCCGCCGAACCCGATCGACAAGGTCTTCGACCGCTCGGGCAAGGAGGTGTCCGTCACGACGGAGACCTGTGAGCAGGTCGTCCCGGAGGGGTTGGCCAACACGCTCGCCAACGCGATGAGCAAGGACGACACCGGAAACGGAACCGCCGCAGGGTCGGCGGGGTCGGTCGGGTGGAGCCTGCCCATGTCGGGCAAGACGGGCACCACCGAGGCCCACCGGTCGTCGGGCTTCGTCGGTTTCACCAGCGACTTCGCCGCCGCGAACTACATCTACGACGACTCGACCACACCGTCGGAGCTGTGCTCCTACCCGCTGCGGCAGTGCGGATCCGGCGACCTCTTCGGTGGCAACGAGCCCGCGCGGACCTGGTTCACGGCGATGAAGCCGATCACCCCCGACACCGTGCAACTGCCCCCGACTGATCCGCGCTACGTCGACGGTGCCCCAGGCTCGAAGGTGCCCAGCGTCGCCGGGATGACGCAGGATCTGGCCCGGCAGCGACTGCGGGACGCCGGCTTCCAGGTCGCCGATCAGGCCACGCCCGTCGGCAGCGGCTCGTCGGTGGGCTCGGTCGTCGGCACGTCGCCCTCAGGGCAGACGGTTCCCGGCTCGATCATCACGATCCAGATCAGCAACGGCATCCCACCGGCGCCGCCACCCCCGCCGCCCAGGGTGCTCCCGCCGGGCGTGGACCCCATCGACCCCAATGCGATCCCCGCGCCCGTGGGTTCGACGGTCGTGATGATCCCCGGTCTTCCGCCGATCACGGTCCCGGTTCTGGGCCCGCCACCGCCGCCACCACCACCACCGCCGTAAACGCCGTGTGGGGTTGATAACGTTCAGCGGAGAGGCAGTGGCTCTCGGGTGGCTGCGGCGATGTGGCAGTAGGCTGCGTTCATGCTCGCCCGTCCGACGGTTCTGAAGAATTCCGCCGCTGCGGCCGCCGGTTCGTTGGCCGCGGGGATCGCCTACGCAACACTGATCGAACGCAACGCGTTCGTCGTGCGGGAGACGACCATGCCGGTGCTGACGCCGGGATCCTCGCCGCTGCGGGTGCTGCACCTCAGCGACTTTCACATGACTCCCGGCCAGCGTCGCAAACAGGCTTGGATTCGCGAGCTCGCCGGCTGGGAGCCCGACCTCGTCATCAACACGGGCGACAACCTGTCGCACCCGAAGGCCGTGCCATCGGTGGTCCAGGCGTTGAGCGACCTGTTGTCGGTGCCCGGTCTCTTCGTCTTCGGCAGCAACGACTACTTCGGGCCGCAGCCCAAGAACCCGACGAACTACATCCTCAAGCCGTCGCATCGCATCACCGGTGAGCCGCTGCCGTGGCAGGATCTGCGCGCGGCGTTCACCGAACGCGGCTGGCTGGACATGACGCACACCCGCCGGGAGATCGAGGTCAAGGGGCAGCTCATCGCCGTCGCCGGCGTCGACGACCCCCACCTGTCCCGCGATCGTTACGAGACCATCGCGGGTCCCGCGAGTCCGGCGGCCAACCTGACGCTCGGCCTCACCCACGCGCCGTACACGCGTGTGCTCGACCGCTTCGCCGCCGACGGCTATCAACTGGTCCTGGCGGGACACACCCATGGTGGACAGCTCTGCCTGCCGTTCAAGGGCGCGGTCTTGACCAATTGTGATCTCGACCCATCGCGGGCCAAGGGGCCGTCGCGCTGGGGTGCCCACATGCAACTGCACGTCTCGGCGGGGCTCGGCACGTCGCCGTACGCCCCGTACCGGTTCTGCTGCAGGCCCGAGGCGACGCTCTTGACACTGGTGGCGTCGCCTACCGGCGGCGGGAACCTCGGCAGCCGGGCCGGCGTGTCGCATCCGGCAGTTTCGGCGCGGTGACCGACCGGACCTCCATCGCCGTTCGCCGCCATCCACGAGACTGGGTCGACAACGCGGTACGACTGATCGAGGCCGACGCAAGGCGGAGTGCCGACACCCATCTGCTGCGGTACCCGCTGCCGTCGGCGTGGTGCGACGGCGTCGGCGGGGTGAACGTGCAGCTGTATCTCAAGGACGAGACGACCCACATCACCGGCAGTCTCAAGCATCGGCTGGCGCGCTCGTTGTTTCTCTACGGTCTGTGCAACGGCTGGATCGGTGAGAACACGACGGTCATCGAGGCGTCGTCGGGCTCGACGGCCGTTTCCGAGGCGTACTTCGCCGCGATGCTCGGCGTGCCGTTCATCGCAGTGATGCCCTCGTCGACCAGTACTGCGAAGATCGCGCTGATCGAATCACAAGGCGGCCGTTGCCATTTCGTGGCCCAGTCGTCGCAGGTATACGCCGAAGCCGAACGCATGGCGGAGGAGACCAGCGGACACTATCTCGACCAGTTCACCAACGCCGAGCGCGCCACCGACTGGCGCGGAAACAACAACATCGCCGAGTCGATCTTCGACCAGATGCACGACGAGGAGTTCCCGATCCCCGAGTGGATCGTGGTCGGCGCGGGGACCGGCGGCACCAGCGCGACGATCGGCCGTTACCTGCGCTATCGGCGCCATGACACACAGCTGTGCGTGGTCGACCCGGAGAACTCGGCGTTCTTTCCCTCGTACGCGCAGGGCCGACGTGACGTCACGGGTTCTTCGTCTCGGATCGAGGGCATCGGCAGACCACGGGTGGAGCCGTCATTCCTGCCGGACGTCATCGACCGGATGATGGTCGTGCCCGACGCCGCCTCGGTGGCAGCGGCCCACCACGTCAGCGCCGTAATGGGTCGCAAGGTGGGTCCCTCGACGGGCACCAACGTGTGGGGCGCGTTCAGCTTGCTGGCCGAGATGATCGCCGACAAACGAAGTGGCTCCGTGGTGACGCTCCTGGCCGACAGTGGCGAGCGCTACAACGACACCTACTTCGACGACGACTGGCTCACCAGCCAGGGGTTGGACCCGTCGGCGTCGGCGTCGGTAATCCACGAGTTCGAGCGTTCCGGCCGTTGGGTCTGATCGCCGCCCTGAAAGACGCCGCGGCTGAAGCGGTCGGACGTTGCGAACAGCCATAATGCGGCGATGGCGAACAATCCGAAGTAGATTGCGGCTCCCAACCCGGTCATGTGCAGGCCTCTCCGTGAAAGATCTCGATCGAACGTGCTGGCTACAACGTCGTCGACCTTGGATTCCATTCCTGAACAACGTCCTCAGTCCCGATCCGTCTACCCATCCGCGCCGGGGTTAACCGAAAGGGTTAACCGCGATTCGCACCTGCCGGCACACATCCGTAACGCGGGTGACGTGACGGCGCTGGGCGTTTGGCTTCGGGCTGGCCCGGTGCGATAGGCTGGCGTGGCTCTACGCGGGGTATGGCGCAGCTTGGTAGCGCGCTTCGTTCGGGACGAAGAGGTCGTGGGTTCGAATCCCGCTACCCCGACAGCGAAAGGCAAACGCAGAAAGGCTCCTACCGATTCGGTCGGAGCCTTTGCGTTCTAGGGCCTCGCGCACCTGGGCGCGCTACCGCGAGGCGCCCGAAATGGTCCGTGGCTCACCGTGTTCCGACGGCGTGGTTGCCGAGAGTCGATCTCAGCCATCGTCATCGCCGATCCGAGGTTGACCTCCACGCGACTTCGGAGCCTCGCGATGTCGATGTAGACCGCCCCGCCCGACGCAGAGAGCGCCCCTCAGGTCGCATCACCCCCGGAAGGGAGCGAGCCTGATGGTCAAGTCACTCATCGCGAACCGGTGCAGATACCAAGCCCGCCCACGAGGAACCTGCTTGGCTTCGGCCCGGAACAGACCGGCGAACTCCGGCTTGAAGCCGACGCGGGGGTAGTCGTGCACGACCTGCCTCCGCACCTGATCGGGCACCTGACTGCTGCGCAGTCCGAACACGTCGACTGCGGCCCCGGCGGAGAGAAGGAACGCCTCGGTGCCGAGCTCGGTGCCCACACCCGGGGTGTGGTGCAGGGCGATCGCGTTCGTCACGAGCTCGCGCTGGTCTGCTGGCACCGAGCGGGTGTCGGCGAACTCCCGTGCGAGTGCTGCGCTGCGGACCGTGAAGTCGACCTCGGGAATGGGGCTCGGCAGACCCGTGTCGTGAAACATGGCGGCGACGTACAACAGTTCGCGGTCGAAGTCGAACTCGTCGATTGCCGCGAGGGCGGCACCCCACGCGTACGAACGGCGTGAATGGTTCAGAAGCGCGGGCGTCAGTAGGTCCCGCGCGGCCTCCTCAGCCTCACGCGCCAGCGAGGAGTCAGGCGGAACGAGCGCGGCCGGATCCACCGAGTTCCGGCGCCCAGAGTGTGTCCGCGTGGCCATCGCGATGCTTCCGGCGATGATGCCGCGGTGACCTCGTAAGAGGGGTGGCACGAGCGCGAGCCGCTCACGGCCCGTTAGTACACCTCCGGTGCGCTCGGTCCAGTCGATGGAGCCGATCGGTTCGGGCTGATGGAGGCTCACGAGACCGGCGCCGGTTGAACCACGCGGGACAGCATCTCGGTGTCCCCGATGTGTTCGACCGCCACGATGAGCCCGTCACGGATCACGAACCGGTCGACCTCGTTGGCGCGTTCACCTGCCAGTTCGACATCGACGATGGCGACGACTCGGTCCTCCTCGGCGAAGAACTCGAGCGGGTGAACGGCGAGCCCATACTGGGCGATGTCGAGGAAGAAGCCGATGACAGCCTCGCGTCCTCGGTGGACGCCGCTGAGCCGCGTCGTCCCGGGCTGATTCCACTCGACGTGCTCAGAGCACGTTGAGCAGGCTTGTCCAGTCACCGTCTGCGAACGCCCGGTAGAGCTCGTCCACCCGGGCGAGATTGTCAGTAGTCATTGCATCATTCCTCTTATTTGTAGTATCGTTCAACAATGAACTTTACTACAATTACCCGGGTAGCGGCAGTCCAGATCGAAGCAGACCTCGGCAACGTCGACCACAATCTGGAAGTCTGCGAGCGTCAGGCCGATCGCGCCGCGGCAGAAGGTGCCGAGTGGATCGCGTTGCCCGAGTTCTTCTCCACGGGCGTTGCCTTCCGAACAGAACTCAGCCAGGACGCAGCGTCGCTCGACGGCGCGCCGAAGCAACTGCTCTCCGACCTCGCTCGCAGGCACGGGGTGCATGTGGGCGGCTCTGCCCTCGTTCGCGACGATGACGGCCACGTCCGCAACGCCTTCCTGCTGGCCGGCCCTGACGGCGAGATCATCGGACGCCACGACAAGGACCTGCCGACCATGTGGGAGAGCGCCCTCTACGTCGGCGGGACAGACCCGGGGCGCATCGAAACCGACTCCCTCACGGTCGGCGTGGCGCTGTGCTGGGAACTGCTGCGCACTCAAACGGTGGCCCGCCTCGCCGACCAGGTCGATCTCGTTCTCGGAGGCTCCGGCTGGTGGAGCATCCCCGAGTGGCCGCTCATGGCCGGCGCCGAGGTCCGCAATGCCCGCCGGGCGACCACAGCCCCCGCGGTGTTCGCACGCCATGTCGGAGCACCTGTCGCGCACGCTGCCCACGCCGGCGAGTTGTCTTGCCGGTTCCCCGCGACGCCGCTGACCTACCGCGGCTACTGCGAAGGGGGAGCCCAGATCTGTGATGCCACGGGCCAGGTGCTGGCTTTCCGCGGCCGCGAAGAGGGTAACGGGATGGTCGTCGCCGAGGTTGATGCCAGGCGCTCACCCGGAGTCCCGGCCAGTGACAGGTTCTGGTTACAGCGCCGAGGCACCGTCGCCGCGATGGCATGGGCCTACCAGAACGTTCATGGTCGGCGGGTTTACGACCGCCTGCCCGCACCTGCTCCCGACCAGGCCCGGACGGTATCCGCATGAGCACCGCAAGGACTCACGCCGACGGCATCGTTCGCACTGCGCCGTCCGGTGTGGTGACCTCGGGCGTCGTCGAACTTGCTGCGGGGGCTCTCTCGGGGTGGGTGTTCGCCGCGGTGAGGTACGACGGCGACGGTGCCAGGAAGCTACGGATCAAGAGCCCCGGCCGCATCCGGCAGTGGCACTTGGATCTCATCGCCCTCGGCACGGCCACGGTTGCGCTGGGGCTCGCGGTTCCTGAAGCGCCGAAGGCCGTCCAGCGCACCTTGGCCGTGGGTGCGTGGTCGAACGCGATGATGTTCCTGCCGCTGGCCTACTGGCCCGAGGTGCTGCAGAACCCCACCTACCGGAAGATGGGAATCGCGTCGTTCGTGTCGACCTCCGTGGGCTTCACGGGTATGGCGGCTACCGCTTTGCGCCGCCGCCGAGCAAGCCCTCGGTGACCATCATTCGTCCGAGCTCCAGCGTGGCCCGTAGTTCCTGGTCGTTGATCCGTAGCCGATCGTCGCGCAGCGCCAGTGCAATCACGCCGTTCCAGGAACCCCAGAGGAAGCGCATGGCGCGGGCAGCGTCGATGTCGGCCCGAACTTCACCGGCATCGATCGCTGCCCGCAGATCGTTCTCGACGGCGAGGACGAGCTGCTGTACGCGATCAGCGATCCGCGCCTCCACCTCGTGCACACCCAAGGAGGGCTCGAGCACGCGCAGCGCAATCATCTGAAAGGCGCCCGGGTGCTCGAGGTGAAAGTTCAGGTACGCGTCGCCGGCTGCGAACACCCGTTGAATGGGGCTGTTCAGGCCGAGATCGGCAACCTGGCGCATCGCCGCCTCGTTGAGAGTCAAGGCCCGCTCGACCAAGGCCAAGTAGAGGCCCACCTTGTTCTCGAAGTGAACGTACACGGAGCCGACGGAGACGTCCGCCTTCTCGGCGATCTCGTCGATGGTCGTCGACTGGTAGCCACCTTGCCGGAAGAGCAGTTCGGCAGCGTCGAGGATCGACCCGGCCGTGGACGCCTTACGGCGCTCAGACCGCGACATCGGAGCGGCAGAAGGGGACGACATGGAACCAACCGTATCTGCAACTCATGCCACGAACGACATCGACGCAGGGCACTCACAGGAATATATTATAGTTTCGCTCATTATTATAGTAGCGTTCACTCATGCTCCTATCGCCCCGCTACTCAGGTCCACCCATCCTCACGATCGACGGAGATCCCAGTGACGTCCTCGGACCGCTGGTAGGCCAGAGGCGTCGCCTCGCGAGCACTCTGGCCACACTGACCGACCAGCAGTGGCACGCCCAGAGCCGCTGCGAAGCCTGGACCGTTCGCGACGTCGTAGCTCACCTGGCAGCGATCAACCCGCTGTTCGTGAAGTCCGCAATCGCCGGCCTGGAGGGTAACCCCACGCGCTTGATGCAGTACTTCGACCCAGCCGTGACGCCGCCCCAGATGGTCGATGCGATGAGCGCACTGTCTCCAAGCGAGGTGCTTGATCTCTTCGTGACGTCCAATGACGATTTGTTCTCCGTGGTCCAGAACCTCGATGACGCTGGTTGGTCGACTTTGGCCGAGTCGCCCCCGGGAGACGTAAGCATTCGACTCCTCATGTCGCACGCGCTCTGGGACGGGTGGGTCCATGAACGAGACATCTTGCTTCCTCTCGGGATGGAGCCAACGGTCGTTGCTGAGGAGGTGACCGCGAGCCTGAGGTACGTCGCCGCCCTGAGCCCGGCGTTCGCGTTCGGCGCAGGCCGCGCCTACGCCGGGAAATTCGGTATCCGGGCCACCGACCCCGACTTCGACAGAGTGATCGACGTTGCCGACTCGGTCGCTGTCCGTGCCGTGGAAGTCGCGGAGGGAGTCCCGGTCCTGCGGGGGTCTGCCGTCGAGCTGGCCGAAGCGCTGAGCACCCGATTCCCGCTACCGGCCGACGCGCCGACCGAGTGGCAGCGTCTCCTGCTGGGCCTGGAGCACACCTGGGACCTGGCGACCGACCCGGAGTCGGCTCGGTGACTCTCGAGGCAACTCTCGCACCTCGGCAGGCGACTCTCGCAGCAGTCGTCCAAGCCGAGATGGGCAAGCCCCTGTCTCGGCAAGCAGCGGATTTCCACCGGCGGCCAGGGTGATGCCCAGGACGGGGCGGGCATAGTGTCGGGCTCCCCTCTCGGGATCGGCGCACCAGATCCCGACCACCCGACTCACCCGATCGCGGCGACTCCGGCCCGGACGACGCACGATGGACCGCGAGCGAATACGGCAATCAAACCGAGCATTTGCCGCGAGCGCCACCCTCGCATCGGTGATACCCCGTGGACATGGACGAGGCCACCCAGCGGTCCCAAGCACTCTTGATCGACTCCGAAATCCGGAACTGTCCCGTCGCGGGTAATTGTCTTTCACGTCAAGCTATTTTATTCGACGTAGCACAGCGAACAGCCAGCCGACTCTGTAAGCCAAAGCAAACACCGACGCGCAACCTTTGTGCCGCTTCATCTTTCGGGCAAGTGCACGCCAAGCTTCACACCGCGTCGGCCAATGACTCTTGCGGCATCGGTTTCGAGCATCGAGCACGCCCGGGGAAGAGTGGGCCACGTGGGCTTCGACGGAGGCGGCTCGTATCCCGCTCGTTGCGGTTTCGGGCCGCTCTGCTCAGTCATCAGGGTGTAGCCAAATCGCGTCATGCCAGACCCGCGAATCGAGGGGGCGAAAACTGGCACGTGTCCACCGTCGAACTGATGACTTGCGCGATCGAGAACATGCGCCAACACACATTGAGACCGATCTGCGCTACGAGCGCTGGTTCCTGCCCTTGTCGGTGCCGCTGGGCCTCGGCCCGCAGCGCAGCGACGTGCGCATCGAGAACGACACCCTGCACGTTTCGATGGGTGGGGGGTCACTGTGGACATTCCCTTGAGTTCCATCACCGACGCCAAGCCCAACCACGATCGCGTGTTGGGATGGGGAGTGCACGGCTGGCGGGTCGTTGGTTGGTGAACGGCTCGTCGAAGGGCATGGTCGAACTGACCATCGACCCTCCGATGCGCGCCCGCTTGACGGGCGTGCCGATCACGCTACGCACCCTCTGGGTCAGCGTCACCGACCCGGACGCACTGATCGCGGCCTGCGCCAAGACTGCGTGGGGCGATACGCCGGCTAGAGCCGGTCCTTCACGGCGGCTGACAGGCGCGGTCCGTCCGCCTTGCCCTCGGCGATGGCCACCGCCGCCTTCATCACCTTGCCCATCTGCTTGGCTCCCGGCCGATGACCGATCTCCTCGGCCACCTGGGCCATGGCGGTGTTCACGACGTTGGCGAGCTCGTCGTCGTTGAGCTGCGTGGGGAGATAGTCGTCGATGACCTGAGCCTCGGCCCGCTCGTTGGCGGCGAGGTCGCCGCGCCCGTTCGTCACGTAGATCTCGGCGGCCTCACCGCGCTTGCGCGACTCCCGCGCCAGCACCTTGAGGACGTCGTCGTCAGACAGTTCGCGCGCCTGCTTGCCCGACACCTCCTCGGTCTGAATCGCCGCGAGCAACATCCTCAGCGTCGCGGTGGACAGCTTGTCCCGTGCCTTCATCGCCACCGTGAGGTCGGCGCGCAGCCGCTCCTTGAGTTCCGCCATGGCGTAGACGCTACGCCCGGGGACCCGGTGCCCGTTGTGAATAATGACGGGTATCGACAGGATGGATCCCATGAGCAGCGACGCCGGCGGGCCCGACGGGACCGCTCCCCCGCCGCTTGCAGATCCGTTGCCCGCCTATGCGCAGGCTCCGCAATGGCAACAGCCCCCGACGGCTTACCCGGGCTACGCGACCGCACCCGGCCATCCGGGGTACCCGCCACCGGGCTACGCACCGCCAAGGATGGCAGGCCCGTACGGTTACCCGCCGATGGGGCCGCCCCCCGCGCTGAAACCCGGTGTCATCCCCCTGCGGCCGCTCGGCCTGTCCGACATCTTCAACGCCTCGATCGCCTACGTCCGGACCAACCCCATGGCCACTCTGGGATTGACCACCATCGTCGTCGTGGTGGCTCAGGTCGTCGCCCTGCTGCTCCAGATCGGACCGCTGGCGGCCACCGGCATGCTGTCGCCGACGACGGCGGGAGAGTTCGGGCAGTCGGACGTGTCCGGGATCTCCGACTCTGCAATCGTCGGACTGCTGTTGTCCAGCGCTGCGGGCATCATCACCACGGTTCTGGCCGGGATCGTGCTCAGCGGCCTGCTCACCGTGGTGGTCGGACGTGCCGTCTTCGGCGCGACCATCAGCATCGGCGAAGCATGGCGACGGGTTCGAGGCCGCCTCCTGCCATTGCTCGGAGTCACTGCGCTCGAGGCGATCGGTGCCACCGTACTGATCGCGGTGGTCATCGGGGTGGTTGCCGTCGTCAGCCAGATCGCCGGTGGCCCTGCAGCATTCATGGTCGGTGCGCTGTTCGGTCTGGCCCTGGTCGCCCTGCTGGTCTACCTCTACACGATGCTGAGCTTCGCCCCCACGCTGATCGTGTTGGAGCGAATCGGCGTGATGCCCGCCATCACGAGGTCCTTCGCGCTGGTCAAGAATGACTTCTGGCGGGTGTTCGGCATCCGTCTGCTCGCCGTGGTCGTCGCAGGCGTGGTCTCCGGAGCGGTCACCGCACCGTTCAGCTTCGTCGGTCAGATCATGCTGATGGTCGGCGAATCGACCAGCACGATGGTCATCGCCGTCGTCCTCATCAGCGTCGGCGGCGCGATCGGCCAGATCGTCACGGCGCCGTTCAATGCCGGCGTCGTCGTGCTTCTCTACACCGATCGCCGCATCCGGGCCGAGGCGTTCGATCTGGTGCTGCAGACCGGTGCCATGGCAACGGTCGGCTCCACCGACGACCTCTGGCTGACCCCGCAACGCTGACGTGTCCACCATCGACATCGACCGAGACGCCGCACACGACGCTGCCCAGAGCGAACTGAACAAACCCATCTATCCGCGTGGTTCGCTCACCGATCAGTTGGTCCAGTGGCTCGATGACCTCTTGTTCAAGATCATGTCCGGAGGCGCCTCGGTGCCGGGCGGCTGGCTCACCATCACCGTGCTGCTCGTGCTGGTGACGGTGGCCGTCGTCGTGGCCGTCCGAGTGGCACGCCGCACCATGCGCACCAACCGCGGCCGCCAGAGTGTGCTGTTCGGATCGGTCGAGATGAGTTCCGCCGAGCATCGCGCCGCCGCCGAACAGTCGGCGGCGCGCGGAGATTGGGCGTCGGCGATCAGGCATCGCCTGCGCGCCGTCGCCCGCCATCTCGAGGAGACTGCGGTGCTCAACCCGGTCCCCGGCCGCACCGCGACCGAATTGGCGCGCGACGCGGGTCAGGCCATCCCGGGGCTATCCGGTGAATTGCGCCGCGCCGCAGTGGCATTCAACGACGTCACCTACGGCGAACTGCCAGGAGACGAGCCCACGTACCGCATGGTAGCCGGCCTCGACGACCATCTTCTCAACCACGCCACGGGCATCCCGGCGGAGCACGGCCCTGAAGGTGCAGAAGAGGCATGGGTCGAGGTGCGATGACCGACACCTCCTGGGCGGTCGGTTCCACCGTCGTGCAGCGGTGGCGCACTCTTCGTTGGGTACTGCTGGCGCTCGTGGTCGTCGTCGCAGTGTCGGCCCTCTCGACCTATCTCACCGCGCCGCGGCCGGGTGGTCGGATGGATCCCGAGGCCACCTCGCCCGACGGCGCCCACGCGCTCGTCGCGCTGCTCGAGGATCACGGCGTCGAGGTGGTCGCCGCCGCCGACATCGCCACGGTCGAGCGGTCGGCGCGCCCGGATTCCCTGCTCCTGGTGGCACCGACGCCGTACCTGCTCGACGACGACGGGCTGCAGCGGTTGAAGGAACTACCGGGTGACCTGCTCCTGGTCGAGCCGGTGTCGCGTACCAGGGAGTCGTTGGCGCCCCAGATTCGCACGGCACCGAATACCAGTTTCGGCGGCGATCCGAACTGCGACCTGCGCGAGGCCACCCGCGCAGGCAGCGTCCAACTGGACCTGAGCGACACCTACGAACCGGTCGCAGCCAACACCGCAGTGACCCGTTGTTACGACGGCGCCCTGGTCCGGTACACCGAGGGCGGGCGCACGGTCACCGTCGTCGGCACCGCGGACTTCATGACGAATTCCGGCCTGCTGCAAGAAGGGAACGCCGCACTCGCGATGAACCTGGCGGGCGCCCGCCCCCGGGTCATCTGGTACACGCCGAAGCGGATCGAAGGCGAATCGGACGGCGCCACGTCGATCATGGACCTCATCCCCGCCCGCGTCGGCTGGATCGTCCTGCAACTGTGCCTGGTCGTCGCCTTCGTGGCGCTGTGGCGTGGCCGCAGGATCGGACCCCTTGTCGCAGAGGAACTTCCGGTGGTGGTGCGTGCGTCGGAAACCGTAGAGGGCCGCGGTCGGTTGTACCGGTCGCGGCGCGCTCGTGATCGCGCGGCGTCGGCACTGCGGACCGCCGTGCTGCAGAGGGTGCTCCCCCGGCTCGGCCTGGGCGCCCAGTCCGATCCCGCATCCGTGGTCGTGACCGTCGCGCAGCGCATTCGGTACGAGCCGAACGTCATCGATTACGCATTGTTCGGGCCTCCCCCAGCAGATGACGCCGAACTGGTCAACCTCGCCCGGCTACTGGACGACATCGAAAGGCAGGTCGCCGACTCGTGAATCACCCAACGACTTCGACAGCAGACACCGACGGTGCGCGAAACGCGTTGCTAGCGCTGCGTTCCGAGATCGCCAAGGCGGTCGTCGGGCAGGACGCCGTGGTCAGCGGTCTGGTCATCGCGCTACTGTGCCGGGGTCACGTCCTACTCGAAGGCGTGCCTGGCGTCGCGAAGACGTTGTTGGTCCGCACCTTGTCGGCGGCGCTGCAACTCGACTTCAAGCGCGTGCAGTTCACCCCGGATCTGATGCCCGGCGACATCACGGGATCGCTGGTGTACGACTCGCGGACGGCGGAGTTCGAGTTTCGCGCCGGCCCGGTGTTCACCAATCTGTTCCTCGCCGACGAGATCAACCGAACACCGCCGAAGACGCAGGCCGCGCTGCTGGAAGCCATGGAGGAACGTCAGGTCAGCGTCGACGGTGATGCCCGGCCGCTGCCGGACCCCTTCATCGTCGCGGCGACTCAGAACCCGATCGAGTACGAAGGCACCTACCAACTGCCCGAGGCCCAGCTCGACCGCTTCCTCCTGAAGCTCAACGTGCCGCTGCCGCCGCGAGATCAGGAGATCACCATCCTGTCCAGGCACGCAAGGGGTTTCGACTCTCGGGACCTTTCCGCCATCCAGCCGGTGGCGGGTCGGGCAGAGTTGGCGGCGGGTCGCGACGCGGTGCGCCAGGTTCTCGTCGCCGACGAAGTCACGGGCTACATCGTCGACATCGCGGGCGCGACCAGGCATTCACCGGCGCTGCAACTCGGCGTCTCGCCACGCGGTTCGACGGCACTTCTCGCCACGTCGAGGTCGTGGGCATGGCTGTCGGGTCGCAACTACGTGACCCCCGACGACGTCAAGGCGATGGCACGGCCGACGCTGCGGCACCGCATCGCCCTGCGGCCGGAGGCAGAGCTCGAAGGAGCCACCCCCGACGGCGTTCTCGACGGCATCCTGTCCGCGGTCCCGGTCCCGCGCTAGTGGTCTTCACCGGCCGCGTCGGCCTGGTTGCACTGATCTGCGTCCTGCCGATCAGCGTCTCCCACTGGCCCGCAGAGACTTTCGGCATTCTGCTCGGCCTCCTCCTGATGGCGCTGGCAGCCGACGTGACGTTCGCGGCGAGCACCAGACGGCTGCGCTTCAGCAGGCATGGCGACGGTGCCGCCCGACTGGGTGAGCCCGTCGACACCACGCTGGTCGTCGAGAACCCAGGCAGCCGCGAGTTCCGCGGGCGCGTGCGCGACGCATGGGCGCCGTCGGCCCGCACGGAGCCGCGCACCCACCAGGTGAGAATCCCTGCGGGACAACGGCTTCAAGTTAGCACGACGTTGCGCCCCATCCGCCGCGGCGATCAGACCTCGGCGATGGTCACGGCACGGTCCGTGGGTCCGCTGGGCCTTGCGGGCAGGCAGAGTTCGCATCGCGTGCCGGCGCAAGTGCGGATTCTCCCACCGTTCCTGTCGCGCAAGCATCTACCGTCGCGACTGGCCAAGCTCCGCGAACTCGACGGCGCGATCCCGGTGCTGATCCGCGGCCAGGGCACCGAGTTCGACTCGCTCCGCGAGTACGTCGTCGGCGACGACGTTCGGTCCATCGACTGGCGTGCCTCAGCACGTCGGGCTGACGTCGTCGTCCGCACCTGGCGGCCGGAGCGGGACCGTCGGGTGGTCATCGTTCTCGACACGGGCCGGACGTCCGCGGGCCGCGTCGGCATCGATCCGACGGCGAGTGACCCCAGCGGCTGGCCGCGTCTGGACTGGTCGATGGACGCCGCACTGCTGTTGGCGGCCTTGGCATCCCGAGCGGGTGACCACGTCGACTTCGTGGCGCACGACCGGGTGCCACGAGCGGGCGTCTACAACGCCACGCGTACCGAGCTGCTACCGCAACTCGTCGAGGCGATGGCCCCGCTCCAGCCCGCGTTGATCGAGTCGAACGCGGCGGCGATGGTCGCGACGGTGCAGCGGCGCATCCGGCGGCGCGCGCTCGTCGTGCTGCTCACCGACCTGAATCCCTCGGCGCTGGACGAGGGCCTGATGAGCGTCCTTCCGCAGTTGTCGGCCAAGCATCAGGTGCTGATCGCCGCCGTCAGCGATCCGCGTCTGGACCGCCTGGCGGCCGGACGTTCCGACGCGGCCGAGGTGTACGACGCCGCCTCGGCGGAACGGGCCCGCAACGATCGCGGCGCCATCGCGGCGCGGCTGAGGCGACACGGCGTCGACGTCGTCGATGCGATGCCCGACGATCTGGCGCCCGCACTGGCCGACCGCTATCTGGCGATGAAGGCAAGCGGCAAACTGTGACGCTCCTCGTTACCTCGCGACCAGACGTAGAGGTCCCCAGATCGTCGGCGCGTCGGGGGCCTTTGCGTCTCCTCGTGGGATGTCCTAGCCGGTCGGGATCAGATCCGGCGCGTCGTCGACGTCGCCCGTCTCGCCCGCCCGGACGGCCTTGCGCCCGAAGTGAATCACGTAGGCCAGGAAGGCGACCTCGGCCGCGACGCCGATCGCGATGCGCAGGAACGTGGGCAGCGGGGACGGCGTGACGAGCGCTTCGATGAGGCCGGACACCAGCAGCACGGCAACGAGTCCGACGGCCACCGACACGACGGCACGACCCTGTTCGGCGAGCACCTGGCCCCGCGGTCGATCACCCGGCGACACCACCGACCATCCGAGCCGCATGCCTGCCGCCGCGGCGAGGAAGACCGCGGTCAGCTCGAGCAACGCGTGCGGGGTGAGCAGGCCCAGGAAGACGTCGCCCTTGCCCGCGTCGAACATCAGCCCACCGACCACCCCCAGGTTCGCGGCGTTCTCGAACAGAACGTACGGGATCGGCAAGCCGAGCAGGATCGCGTAACCGATGCACTGCGCCGCCACCCACGAGTTGTTGATCCACACGCGCAGGGCGAACGAGCCGGCCGGGTTCTCGCTGTAGTACGAGGCGAACTCGCGATTGACCAGTTCCGCAATGTCGGAGGGCGTTCCGACCGTCGCCTGCACCTCGGGATCGCCGGCCACCCAGACGCCGATGACGGTGGCGACGACGAAGAAGGCCGCGGCCGTCCCGAGCCACCACCGCCAGGACCGGTACGCCACGACGGGGAACGACACGTTCCAGAAGCGGGTGAACTCACTCCACAGTGGGGCGTGGGCGCCGGTGACGGCCGCGCGGGCCGTGGCGACCAGACCGGACAGCCTGCCGACCAGCACCGAGTCGCTCGAGGCGCTGCGCACCATCGAAAGATGGGTCGACACCCGCTGGTACAGGTCGACCAGCTCGTCGACCTCGGCACCGGTCAGCTTGCGGCGACGCTTGACCAGATACTCCAGCCGGTCCCACGCAGGCCGGTGGGACAGCACGAATGCGTCGACATCCACCTACCGAAGCCTAGTAGCGTTGACAGGCATGGTGGCCCAGCCCGCGCCGATGGTCACGGGTGACGCCGTGGTCCTCGACGTTCAGATCGCGCAACTGCCCGTTCGCGCGGCGGCCGCATTGATCGACCTGACGGTGATCTTCATCGGCTACGTCATCGGTGTCGTGCTGTGGGCCGTCACGATCTACGACTTCGACGAGGCCCTGTCCGCGGCGGTGCTCATCATCTTCACGGTTCTGGCGATCGTCGGCTATCCGATCGTCTTCGAGACCGCGACCAGGGGCCGGTCGCTGGGCAAGATGGCCCTCGGCCTGCGGGTCGTGTCCGACGACGGTGGCCCAGAACGCTTTCGGCAGGCGCTGTTTCGCGCGCTGTCCGGATTCATCGAGATCTGGATGTTCGCGGGCGGCCCGGCTGTCATCTGCAGCATGCTGTCGACCAAGGGCAAGCGGATCGGCGACGTGTTCGCGGGCACCATGGTGATCAGCGAGCGCGCGCCGAAGATGACGGCACCCGTTCCGATGCCACCGGCGCTGGCGTGGTGGGCGTCGTCCCTGCAGCTGTCCGGGCTGCGCCCCGAGCAGGCGGAGCTGGCGCGTCAGTTCCTCTCCCGCGCGAATCAGTTGGAGCCGGCACTTCGCGATCAAATGGCGCACCGCATCTATGCGGAGGTCGTCAACCAGATCTCACCGCCGCCGCCCGCAGGCGCACCTCCTCCACTGGTGCTGGCCGCAGTTCTGGCCGAACGTCACCGCCGGGAACTCGCCCGCCTGCGCGCCAACACTCCCGCAGCCGGACCGCCCTTCGGGCAGCCGCCTGCCTACGCGCCGCCACCACCGGTCGCTTACGCGCAGTCCGAGCGTGCCGCGCCGGTCGCACCTCAAGCGCCCACCCCGACGGCACCGCCGGGAGGTTTCACGCTGCCCGACTAGTGGGACACCACTGTCCCACTATGGGTCACCTGTGCTAGATTGAAGCACATGAGTGCCCCGTTGGCGGCCGAGGGTGGCCCGCGCTCGAGAACGCGCAAGGCGATTCTCGATGCCGCGATGGCCGTGCTCGGCGACAACCCGGGTGCATCCCTCGGTGACATCGCCACGGTGGCGGAAGTGGGACGCAGCACCCTGCACCGGTACTTCGCGGAACGCTCGGACCTGCTGCGGGCTCTGGCGCTTCACGTCCACGCGCTGAGCAACGCGGCCATCGAGCACGCCGAGCCGGACTGCGGACCTCCCGAGGAGGCATTGCGCCGGGTCGTCGAGTGTCAGCTTGACCTCGGGCCCATCGTGCCGTTCGTCTACAACGAGCCGACCATCAATTCCGATCCCGGCCTGGCCGCCGAACTCGACACCGGCGACGAGGTCATCGTCGAAGTGCTCAACAGGGCAGCCATTCAGGGCGCGGCCGGCCCAACGGGCTGGCCACGGCTGGTGTTCTGGGCACTGCTGAACGCCGGATACGAGGCCGCGCGGCTCGGCACCCCCCGCGTCCAGGTCGTCGACGCCATCATGGCCAGCCTCACTCAGGGCACCATCAACCCGAATCGGTCTTGACGTCAAGGGTTTCACCTCGGCGTAGTTCTCAGGAGCAATCGAATGTCCACCGACATGGACGTCACCGCGACGTCCTCCACCACACCGCGACGCGCGTGGATCGCGCTCGCGGTACTCATGCTGCCGGTGCTGCTGGTCGCCGTCGACAACACCGTGCTCGCCTTCGCACTGCCCAGCATCGCCCAGGACTTCCGTCCGCCCGCGACCACTCAGTTGTGGATCGTGGACGTGTACTCGCTTGTGCTCGCCGCCCTGTTGGTGACGATGGGCAGCCTCGGCGACCGGGTCGGCAGGCGTCGACTGCTGATGATCGGTGCGGGCGGCTTCGCGGTGGTCTCGGCCGCCGCGGCGTTCGCTCCGAGCGCCGAGTACCTCGTCGCGGCACGCGCGCTGCTCGGTGTCTTCGGCGCAATGCTGATGCCATCCACGCTGTCGCTGATCCGCAACATCTTCACCGATGCCTCTGCGCGACGGCTCGCGATCGCACTCTGGGCGTCGTGCTTCACCGCGGGCTCCGCACTGGGCCCGATCGTCGGCGGTGCGCTGCTGCAACACTTCCACTGGGGCGCCGTGTTTCTGGTCGCCGTACCGATCCTGCTGCCGCTGCTGGTACTTGCGCCGCGGTTGGTGCCCGAGTCGCAGGATCCGAACCCGGGACCGCTCGACCTGGTCAGCGTCCTTCTGACGCTGACGACGATGCTCCCCGTCGTCTGGGCCATCAAGTCGGCGGCGCACGACGGCTCGTCGTGGTTGGTCGTCGGCGCCTTCGCCATCGGGGTTGGGTCGGGCTTCCTGTTCGTCCGACGCCAGAGGCGCAGTGCCACACCGATGCTGGACGTGGGACTGTTCTCCAACGCTCCCTTCACGTCGTCGATCCTGGCCAACTTCCTGTCGATCGTGGGTCTCATCGGCTTCATCTTCTTCATCTCGCAGCACCTTCAATTGGTGCTCGGGTTGAGTCCGCTGGCCGCCGGGCTGGTCACGCTGCCGGGCGCCGTGCTCTCGATGATCGCGGGCATCGCGGTGGTGCCGATGGCGAAACGCTTCGCCCCCCACGCCCTCATGATCGCAGGGTTGGTGCTCGTCGCGGCCGGCTTCCTGGCCATCCTGCTGTTCCGACACGACCTCACGGTGGTCGCCGTCATCATCTCGTTCGTCATCCTGGAGATCGGCGTGGGGATCTCGCAGACGATCTCCAACGACACCATCGTGGCGTCGGTCCCGCCTGCCAAGTCGGGTGCCGCGTCGGCCGTGTCGGAGACGGCATACGAGCTTGGCGCCGTCGTCGGCACAGCGACTCTCGGCACGATCTTCACGGCGTACTACCGCGCCAGCGTCGAACTGCCCGGTGGCCTCACGGCGATGCAGGCCGCCGACGCCAGAGAGAGCATCGGCGGCGCCGCCTCGGTGGCGAAGACCTTGCCGCCTGCCTTGAGCAACCGCCTGATGGACTCCGCGCGACTGGCCTTCGACGCCGGGATCGCCCCGACGGCGACCATCGCGGCGGTGCTCACGCTGATCGCGGCCGCCGTCGTCGCCCTGGCCTTCAGGGGAGTGAGCGGTAGCGCAGACCGACCAGCATCAGCACCGAGCCCAACAGCGGAGCCGCCGTCCGAACATGGTTCCACGCGGTCCACGGGCCCAGGTACGCGCGCCATTCCCGCAACGCGTCCGCTGCGGACAGACCAAACGGATCCACCGCGTCCAGGCGATCGTTCAACGGAACGTTGAACGCCATCGTGACGATGACGGCCACCAAGCCGAGTGCCGCGCCCGCCAGCACATGACCGGTTCCCGGCCGGGACAGTCGAACGGCGGCCGCGCTGCCGACGCCGAGGGCCAGCAGTGCCGAACCGGCGAACAGCATCAGGAACGGCGCGTTGGCCTGGGCCTCGGCGTTGATTCCGCGCATGGCCGCGATCGCCTCGGCCGGCTCGGTGCGGTCCAGCCCCTTCATCACGAAGGTGGAGAACGCGTAGAACAGTCCGCCGACGGCAGCGCTCGACACTGCGGCTGCGGTGGTGGCGACGAAGAATGGGTTCGCGGTCATGAGCCCAGTAAACGGCCCGCTGGCGAGACGATCCATCGTCGAAAGTCCCGAATTCATACGTGATCGTCTACATTCGGCATCGTGGATGCTCTCGGTGGACTGCTCGACGGAGTGCGCGCCCGTGGTGCGTTCGTGCTGCGACTGTCGCTGGACCCCCCGTGGTCGATGCGCATTCAGGACGACGCCCCCCTGACGCTGATCTGCGTGACGCGGGGCAGTGCCGTCATCGTGACGGACTCCGGCGAATCCTTCGACGTCGGACCGGGCGACGTGGCCGTCGCGCGCGGTGTGGAGCATTATCTGTTCGCCGACGAGGCGCGGACGGAACCTCAGGTGGTCATCCACCCCGGCAATCGATGCACGACGCTGCGCGGGGAGGACCTGCGCTTCGAGATGTCGGTGGGGGTGCGGACGTGGGGCAACACCGCATCGGGCGCCGACCGCGCCATAATCTGCGCGTACGAGGGTCGCAGCGAGGTGAGTTCGCGCTTGCTCAAAGCACTTCCGACGGTACTGGTGGTGCGCGGCGAGAAGTGGCAGACACCCCTGGTAAGCCTGCTGGCCGACGAAGCGGGCAGGGACGGCCCTGGGCAGGAGGCCTACCTCGACCGGCTTCTGGATCTGCTTCTGATGGACGTGTTGCGCGCCTGGTTCGACCGCGACCAGCAGGCCCCCACCTGGTGGCACGCCGAGCACGACCCGCTCGTCGGGCCGGCGCTGCGCCTCATCTACAACAATCCCGAGCACCCCTGGACGGTGGCCAATCTTGCTGCCGCCGTGGGGTGTTCACGCGCGGTGTTCGCGCGCAGGTTCGCCGAGCAGGTCGGCGAGCCCCCGATAGCCTTCCTCACCGGCTGGCGACTGGCGCTGGCCGCTGATTTGCTGCGGGCAAGCGGGGACACCATCGCCTCGGTCGCCCGCCAGGTCGGCTACAGCACCCCGTTCGCCTTGAGCAACGCCTTCAAGCGCGCCTATGGGGTGAGCCCAAACGGGTTCCGCGCGGCTGGTGCAGCGACGGCTTGACCATTGTGGCGTCATCGTCCACGATCACTCGCGGTCTCGTTCACCGTCCGGCTCGCTGCGAGGGTCTCGACCAAGCCGGCTCCAACGGTCCCCGACGCACATCCTCGCTCAGCTGAGCGACGCAGAAGGGTGTCTCACCGGTGATACGGTGAGACACATGGACGTCGTGACGGTGCGGGAACTTCGCAACAAGGGTGGGGAGGTGTTGGCCCGGGTCGAGCGTGGAGAGCACGTGATCGTCACGCGCGATGGCCACGCCATCGCAGAACTGCGACCCCTACCGCGCAAGAGCGTCGGCCCGGCCGATCTGATCGAACGCAGAAGGCGACTACCCAGGGTTGATCCCGAAGCGCTGCGACGTGACATTGACACCGCCTTGGACCCGACGCTGTGAGCGAGCCGAGCATCCGAGGCATGCTCGATACGTCCACCGTCATTCTGTTGGGCCGGATCACCGATCCTGCAGCCCTGCCCGACGACGCGGTCATCAGCGCGATCACGCTGGCCGAACTCTCCGTCGGTCCCCATGTCGCCCGCACCTCCAAAGAACGCGCCGCGCGTCAGGCACACTTGCAGCAGGCCGAGAACGACTTCGAGACCCTCGCGTTCGACGGGGCAGCCGCGCGGGCCTTCGGCACCGTCGCCGCATCACTGCGGGCATCGGGTCGGAAACCGGCCGCGCGCGCCTATGACGCTTTGATTGCCGCGACGGCAATTGCTCACGGTCTGCCGCTTTTCACCTGCAACCCCAACGACTTCGATGCGATTCCGCAATTGACCCTGCGCCCCGTGCCGCACCCCGATCACGACGTCTAGTTGGCGTCGTTTCTAACCGATCAAGCCGAAATCCGTTCCACCGTCTGTGAATTCCCGTTGGAGGAGCGCTCGGGCGCACTTCAATCGAAGTGACACCGGCCTCGCGCAGAGTGCTGTGCGCCGTCTACGTCGCGATCGCCGTCGCCGCACTGATCGCCATGTGGGGTCGACTTGACCGAGGAGGCGACGCCCTCGACCGGACCGTCGCCACGATCGAGGCCGCAGGGGCCGAGGTAGCCGCCGAGAATGGGCCAGTCAGGCTGCCGTCCCTACCTGCGGTGCCGACCCCGATGAGGTCGTCTTCGGAGTCTTCGCCTCCGACGCAGCGCACAATGTCGAGGAAGCGTGTTCGCGGGCAGGCATCCCCGCCCAGCGACTCACTGCCGCATTGGACGCGCGCGCCTCGGATGGCTTGCCGTCTATGTGATCGGCGTCGTCGGGGACGTGTCGGCGCTCTCGCCGCGCTTCGCCAGCACGCCGGCCGCCGACGTCGCGGCGATGGTGACGAGCGCGCCGAGGATGAGCGCCGATGGCTCCCCGGGGCTCAGAAGCTTCAACTGGGTCCCCAGCGTCGCCGCCGCCACCGGCACGCCCAGTTGTGCGGCGGCCATGGTGCCAAGGGCCAACGGCTGACCCAGGAGTCGACCGACCCAGTGCGCGAGTACCGCACCGAGGCCGAGGCCGACCCCGAGTCCGATGAACGCGGGATGCTCCCCCAGATCACGAACCTGCAGCGAGGCGCCGAGCCAGACGAAGAACAGCGGTGCGAAGAAGCCCTCGGTGATGCCCAACAGTTGGCGTGCGAGTCGCCGTGGTTCACCGATTCCGTTGACCACCAACCCGAACGCAAATCCGGCCAGCATGATCGACACGTGCGTACTGGTGGCCACGGCCGCCAGGGTGAACAGCACCAGCAGACTGATCCGCAACTCCAGCGCGAGTTGTTGTTGCTTGGAGTATTCGTGCATACGTTTGCCGGTCCCGCGGCGATCGAAGTACCGCAGAACCAAGAAGAGAACACCCGCGCACGCCGCGATCGCCACCGCGCCCAGGGCAGCCCGCGGTGCGCGAGTCGGGTCGATCACCAACGGCAACAACACGATCGATGCTGCGTCGGCGATCGCGATCTGCGCCTTGACCGACAGTACCGGCGGCCCCTCGAGCTTCAGCTCGTCGATGATGGGCAACGCAACCGCGGCCGACGACGAAGCCATCAGAACGGCGTACAGTGCCGCGTGCCCGGTGCCGAAGACGCGAGCGAGCACCACGGCGAGCGCCGCCGCGACGACGCCGACGAGCACTGCGCGCAGCACCGCCTTCGGGAGTCCAGCGGGCAGGGAAGTGTCGCGTACCGGGACGTGAGTTCCCACGACGAACATCACCAGCGCGAACCCGACGTTGGCCAGCAGAGTGAACGTCGGATCAGTGGTGTCGACGATGTCGAATCCCGTTCTGCCGACCACTATTCCGGCAACCAGCTCACCGATGATCACCGGGATGCGAAGTCCGGGTACGTCGACCAGCAGCGGACCCGCCAAGCCCACAAGGACGAGCAATGCGAGCGTAGGGAATCCGAACCCGGACATGTCAGGCGGTCACATCTGCCACGACACCAAACGGCAAGGGATGGGCGTGTTCTCGTCGGTGAGGTAGCTTGCGCACACCCGGTGGTATCCGTCGGCGATCTGCAATGCGATGCCGTCGAGGACCTTGCCCCGCACCAAAAGGATCGGTGAGAGTTTCCTTCCCGCAGCGATCTTCGCCAGATCGGTCTTGACGCGAGGGTTGTTCCCGGGCAGCAGCGCCAGGCCCGCTGCCCGCAGGATGTCCTTGGCCTTGCGGAGCAAGGGCGGCGCGTCCTTGAGAGCGTCGACCGTCTTGGTCACTTCGTCGCCCTCGGCGATCAGACTCAGATACTCCGCCGCGGCGACGTAGTCATGATCCTCGGGATCGTCGAGCCACTTGACAGCCATCCGGACACCATAATCCGATTGCCTGGAATGAGTTGCGAGGGTTTTCCGCGATTCGTCGCACGCTCCACGCTTACTCACCATCGAAATCCACTTGCGGAGCTTGCGTCGGAGCCGTGGAATGCGGCTGACGCACGTGTCGAGTCGGCATTCAGCCGCATGACGCTCGACGAGCTGAGCCGCATGCAGGACGTCCTGTTCGAGCAGCTCCGAATGGGGCTGCCCGGTACGGAACAGATCGCGAAGGCCCTGAGCGCCAGGATGCCGACGTGGCGGCCTGGTTTCGCCTTCGCGACTCACGGGGAGAAGCGGTCAAGGTCGTGATGCTGCTCGGGGCCCTCGCGGTCGCGATTGCCTGGATGACGCACCGTCACCGGCCGGCTCCGACCCCGAGGATCCAAGACGCCATCGCGCGAGTCCGCGAGGACCACGTCTGCATGCTGCCCATCCCCCGCAGCGACCCGTGCTTCTGCGGCAGCGGTAGCAGTTTCAGGGCGTGCCACGGCAGACCGCCGATGGCTGCGCCCGCCGTCTGACGCTAGGTGCTGATCCAGTTTCCGTGGAAGCCGAACGGCACCCGATGAGGCAGCTTGATCGTCGCGATCGGATCGGCCGCGAAGTCGGAGGCATCCAGGATCACCAGATCGCTTCCGTCGCGGGCTGAGTCGTAGACGTACCCGAGGTAGTAGCCGTTCCCTTCATCGGCAGGACCGGTCGACGGGACGAAGACGGCCTCGCCGGGAACTCCCGGGGATGCCGCCGTGCCGAAGGCGTGCTCCACCGCACGGCCCGAGTCCATGTCGTAATGCACCAGCTTGTCGCTGCCCACCGAGACGGAGTATCGCGCGTGCAGGCCGGCCAGCCGGTCGTCGATGCGCGGGAACTCCACCGCCCGGTCGTCGAGTTGCTGCTCGCTGACGGTGCCGTGCTCCAGGTCGATGGTCCAGCTCGTCAACACGGCGTCTACCTCGAAGCCACCGCTGTCGCGCCACAGTTCCGGGTACCGAGCAGCTTGCAGCACAATGGAATTCCCCGAGTCGTACGCGTTGGCGACGTGGAAGACGTAGCAGGGGTCGATCTCGAACCAACGGATCGGACCGTAGGGGTCATCGCGGCGCATCACGCCGAGCCGCGCGCCATAGGTGTCGTCCCAGCGATACGGCATGTCGCCTCTGCCGTTGAGCGCGATGTCCATGTTGAACACGATGGGCAGGTCCATGAAGATCACGTGCTCGGCGGTGAGCGCGAAGTCGTGCATCATCGTCAACGCCTTCACGTCGACGGGTCGGTTGATCGTCAACTCGCCTCCTGCGTCCACGCGGTGATAGGTGACGTACGGCTCGAACATGTTGCCGTAGCCGAAGAAGTGCATCTCGCCGGTGGTCGGGCAGATCTTGGGGTGTGCGGTCATCGAGTCGACGAGCTTGCCGCCGAAGTCGTAGGCGCCGACGGTCTCGAGATCGTTGGTGATCTCGTAGGGCAGCGACGACTCGACCAACGCGAGCGTCTTGCCCGCGTGGTTCACGACGTGGGTGTTCGCCACGGCCGAGCGCAGGTTGCGCGTGCCGTCAGCGTTGTAGAGCGGGAGCGCGTTCTCGAAGCTGTCGGTGCGAACCCAGCGGTTGCGGTACCAGGCGGCCCGTCCGTTCTCGACGCGAATGCCGTGGATCATGCCGTCACCGGCGAACCAATGGCCCGTTGGCTTGCGGGGGTTGGGACCGTTGCGCAGATACCAGCCGTCGAGTTCGGGCGGAATGGCGCCCTCGACCTGCAGGTCGAATTCGGTGAGTTCGTCGGCGACCGGCGCGTAGTTGCCCCGCTGGTAGAACTTGCCGGTGCCGAACATCTCGGCGTCGCTGACGTCCGCCGCGTCGGTATGGGTATCAGTCATGTCAAGCGCTCCCTGGGCTGTGTGTTGGACCACACCACCATGACACTCCATCACTGACATGTCAATAGTGGAATGTCATCGCGCTCCGTCGATATCGGAAACGTAGGAAGATGGACCGATGCCAGCCCGTCGCCACTACGAGCTGCTCTTCAAACTCGCGGTCAACCGCGCCGGGGGCTCCCAGCAGAACATCGTCGACGAACTTCGTCGCGTCATCCTCGACGGCGCGGTGCCTATACTACCTGCTGGCCACGCGCGGACCATGGCGGTCGACGGCCCTTCAACTCGCCGACGGAGCCACCCTCGTCGACGCCGACGAGGCAGCCGAGCCGGCCTGATCGATCCGGCGTTCCCCGGCGCGTGACATTCCAGTTGTGACATGTCGCCACCTACAATGCAGCGGTGAGCCTTCGCTTTGCCGCCCTCGGACTGCTCGCCCAACACCCCGGGAGCGGCTAC
>NZ_DASQEU010000011.1:0-14269 GCF_035633495.1 Mycobacterium sp.
CGCCGCTGAGCGTCAATACAACGAGCTTGTATCGGCCAGTTGATCCCGCTTGGTGAATACCAGTGCGCTGGACCACTAGCGCGCGACCTGAGCCTGCGTCATGAAGTAGTCGACCACTTCGAGCGCGGATTAGATGGTCGCCAACGGCAGTCGGCAATCTAGGTACCGATCTCTTCGCACTCAGCGCTGGGCCGACGCTTGACTCGCGAGTTGCTGACCTGCTGGCACGTCCAGTGCAATCCGCTGGTCGTCCGCAGGCCGTCCGCAGCACACCTAGCCGTAGGTTGCCGTGACCAACAGAGCCAACCGCGTCACCTGCAACTATGTCGATATACCAACACAGCTTGACGGTACAAACGCCGAGAGAGGCGGACTGTAAATCCGTCGGCTTACGCCTACACAGGTTCGAATCCTGTACCTGCCACCCTAGTCAGGCCCCCTTTCGAGGGGGCCTGACGTCGCCGTCGAGGTCTGCAAACGCCCTCAGCCCAACACCAGCCCAACAGACGTCAACAAGCGCCAGCCGTTTGGCAGGCAACGGCAAACGATCTGTGGACCGCGATGGGTGTTTGCCAGCGCCCGGCCACCCGCTCCGCGATATCGCGACACATCGTCGCGGCGCTGTCGGTGGGCCGCTGAGCGCTCCCGAGAGCCACGAAGAGCATTCAGCCGGTGTGATTCCCGGGCGGGAGTGGACCCGATTTCCTGCCGCGCAGCCAACCCAGAGACGGCGAAAGCGCGACACCACCGAACGGGATTCAATCGCCATAAGACGGAACGGCACCAATTCGGCGCTCAAATGGTCGGATTAGCTTGCGGCAGCATGGATTAACGAATTCCCCGCGTAAAGTGATGACCACGAATTGCAACCGGCCAGCGGGCAGCGCAATCGTAAACCTATTGGCCTTCACCACAACCGAAGTCGCCGAAGCTGTTCCCCAGTCATTGGCCTCATATCAGTTCGAAGAGGCATCGGAGTTTGGCGTGCCAAAGGCGGGTGCCGGTGCTGAGGCGCTTCTCGCCGGTTACACATTTGAGGACCACGATTTGGCAACTCGTTACACGTGGAAATTCCTACGGGATGAACCGCGCCGCCAGATCGATCAGGTCTGGAATAACGTCATGGAAGCCGACAACAGGCTGGTTCCCGGCACGATTCTGCAAAGGCTGTTCACTCCTACGGAGCGCGTCAACGAACAGGGCAACCGCGTATTTGGTCTGTGGAATGGCACCGACGGCCTGGCACCGCTACCCCATCTAGCCCTCGAATTCGATTCGTCCACGGCGCACTACATCGCGTCTGGCCAGAACATCATCGACAGCCAGGACATCGAAGACGCCGTGCGAATGATCACGAAAGGCTATGGGCGGGTTAACAACGCGCGCATCCTGATCCTCGCGAATCCGATTCAGGCCGAAGCGATCACGACCTGGCGGGCCGGTAAGGAATCCCGCGTGGCCGTGTCTCCTGAAACGTCGGGACTGGTAGCCAAATGGGATTTCGTCCCGTCCACCGACGCGCCGCCGTATCTGACCGATCAGAACATCGTCGGCCAGGTCGCACCCGCCGAGTTCGCCGGTCTAAAGGTGCTCGGTTCGTATGGCGAGGCGTGGGTGATTCCTTCCAACCTGATCCCACAGGGGTACGTCGCAGTCGTCGCGACGAGCGGACCCAACAGCACGGCCAACGCGGTAGGTGTGCGGATTCATCCGAACTCGGCCTATCAGGGCTTGCGGCTGATTCCTGGCCGCGATCAGCGTTACCCGCTGATTGAGGCGTACGCCGCCAGAAGCTTCGGCGTTGGCGTGAGACACCGATCTAGTGCGGTCTGCATAAGACTCACGACGGGCAGTTACACCGGTCCGACCGGCATCGCGGTCTAAGCGATGGCGAACACGCCTTTCGGCGGTTGGTGCGAGCTATGGCGCGACGACGCGATGCAAGTAAACGCGCAACAGGAAAGTGAATTCGGCACCCCGCCAGGCTATGTGGACCCGACGGCGTATCGCGGCAAGATCGCCAGCGAAACGCTGTCGTACGCGAGTCGAGAGGACTGACAATGATGGCGAAAGGCAAGCGCCGCAAGCGTCTGCGCAGCCCGAGACCGAATCTGGCTCGGCAATCATTCTCGCCTGCGACGCTGGCCCGTGTCCCGATTCGCTAGACATGGCCAGCTGACAGGCGGATAGTGACCCCTATTCGACATCAATCGTGGTGACCTTCCGGCAAGTTCGGGGATTTGCGTCTAGGCCTCGTCTAGGCCTCGTGTAGGCCACATGCGCCGAACTGCAGGGAGCGCCCATGTCACCCCATACATCCACCTACTGGCGCCGCCTCGCGCACGCCACCCGCCTCGCCGCTGCGGGCGCGATCGCAGCAGGCGCGATGATGCTGACCGCCCCCGCCGGCCACGCGATCCCTGAATCGACGATCATCAGCGAATGCAATGAAGCCGGTGGCTCGTACACCACGATCGTCATTGATTTAAAGAGGTACTCCACGTGCTGCTACCGGGATATCAGCGGTGTCACACACTGCGACCATTACGAAGACGGCACCTACACGACCACGAATAACATCCTGGAGCCGCCTCAAACCTCGCCGCCACCGCCGCCACCGGACGAAGTAGTTGGCCCGCCAGCGACCGCGGCGACGCCCGCGCCGCCGGATTTCGGTGGCCCGTCAATGACACTGTGGATGCCGCCGCCTCCCGCCGGTCCGGCAGCTCCGCCGCCCGGTGAGGCGACGTTGGCTCCCTGAATTCCGAAAGCGCAATTCAGGTGGGTTGCGGTCATCGTCTGTGCCACATATCGCTTGGGCCGAGGCGATGCCGTGAGGGTGGCCGGTCGGACCCGCGCTGCTCAATGGCTACTACTTCGAAATCGACGGCGACCCATGAATGTCTGGACCATCGCGACGAGTTGCAGGGGCCGGTTGTATCGGCACGGTTGCCAGCCGCCGGAGTAGCCACGGAATCTGTCCCGAAGGAACGGCCAGCGGGGACTTGGGGACCAATCGCGAACTCCTTCCCGTTCCGGCGTCGGTGAACCGCGAAGCGATTGGACCCGTGTCAAAAGGGTCACCCCTGACGCAGGGTGCACGTAGGTTGGGCGCAGAGGAGTCGTCATGATTCGTCATCGTCTACGACTCAGCAGATCACTTGTCCACGTTGTGGTTGCCACCGCGCTCATGTTGGCGCTGACCAGTCCTCCCGCGGCGCTCGCCGACGATCGCCTTGATTTCTCCGGAACGACGATCAGCGGTGCGACCTTCGACGGTGCATCTCTGCAGGGCAAACCCGCCGTGCTGTGGTTCTGGACGCCGTGGTGCCCGTTCTGCAATGCCGAGGCCCCTTCGGTGAGCAGCGTTGCCGCCGCTAACCCCAAGGTAACGTTCGTGGGCGTCGCCGCTCGCTCCCACGTCGCGGTGATGCAGGGCTTCGTGTCGAAGTACAACCTGAACTTCACGAATATCAATGACGCCGATGGTTCCATTTGGGCGCGCTACAACGTGCCGTGGCAGCCCGCGTACGTGTTATATCGCGCCGACGGCTCATCGACGTTCGTGAACAACCCGACCGCAGTGATGCCACAGCAAGAACTGCAGGAGCGGGTTTCCGCGCTCGGCACGTAGTAGCCGCGCCGAGTGCAGCAAGATCTGGTCGGGCTGGCGTTCGCCGCCGGACTGGTGGCAGCGCTCAATCCGTGTGGCTTCGCGATGCTGCCCGCCTACCTCGCGTTGGTGGTGCGGGGCAACGGAAACAGCGTTCCGGCCGCGGTCGGACGCGCCGTGGCTGCGACTGCGGCGATGACGCTCGGTTTCCTTACGGTGTTCGGTGTCTTTGGGTTGCTGACCGTCTCGCTGGCGTCCACGGTGCAGCGGTATGTACCGGACGTCACCTTCGTGATTGGCATTGTGCTTGTGGCGCTTGGGATCTGGCTGGTTAGCGGGCCACAGCTGAGCCTGCTGGTGCCGAACCGCATGGCCCGCAGCGCATCGGGGGCGCCGACATCGAGGCTCGGTTCGATGTTCGGCTACGGCGTGGGTTATGCGGTCGCCTCGCTATCCTGCACCGTAGGTCCGTTTCTGGCGGTGACCGGTGCCGGCCTCAGCGGTACTTCCGTCCGTGGCCGGGTATGGATCTACGTGGCGTACGCGGGCGGCTTCGCATTGGTGGTCGGCGCGTTGGCCGTCGTGGTCGCACTCGCCGGCTCTGCGCTGGCCGACCGAATCAGGCGAATCCTGCCCTATGTCAACCGCATTGGCGGTGCGGTATTGATCCTGGTCGGGCTTTATGTCGCCTACTACGGCTACTACGAAGTCCAGTTGTTCAATGCGGGCGGCAATCCCGCGGATCCGGTGATTGCGGGAGCGGGACGGCTGCAGGGTGCCATCGCCGGCTGGGTGCATTGGCACGGGTCCTGGCCGTGGATGATCGTGCTCGTCGTGTCGATCGTGGGTGCGTCGGTTTGGGCTTGGCGTGTCAGACGGCTGCACGCAGGCCGGAACCGGGGCGGACGACGGACCGTAGCCAACGTCGCGAAGGTCGCTCGAAAGTAGGGCGAAGCCGTCGCCGGACGATAGCCGCTCGGAGCACATTGGTGGCGGTCATCTTCATCACGAATCGACGAGCCCTGACTGGACGAGCGCGGCGTCCATGAACCGCTGCACTGGCCGAGACTGGAAGAACCCGGTGTGACCGCCCTTGTACCAGACGATCTCGGGTCTGCCCCAGTGTTCCCAGAGGCGGACGACTTGCTTGCGCGGGTGCACGAGTTGGTCAGCGACCCCGGCATAGATGAAGCGGCCCTGCATCGGAACCCGGGGAGTCAGCGACAGTGGCGACACCATCCGGCCCAGCGGTTCCGCCAGCGTTACGGTCTCGCGCCGCGGGTCGGTGCGGCTCATCCCGGAGTGGCGCTTGAGCAGTTCAGTCAGGTCGGCGACTGGGACGCCGAGAATCGCGCAGGTAAGTCCCTCTTCGAGGCTGGCGACCAGTGATGTGATGTAACCACCGAGGGAGATGCTGTTCAGGCCGATTGGCGAGTCCGGCTGCTGCACGCGTATCCAGGACAGCAGACGGCGCACGTCCCACACCGCTTGAGCCGCGGCGTGGACGTCATCGAGCACGTCCTCGCCGGGAAACACTGCGCCCTGTGGCAGGCCGAGCGCACGTGGGCCATGCATCGGAAGGACGGGGAGGACCACGTTGAGGCCGAGATCCTCGTGAAGATGCCAGGCACGGAACAGCGTCAGGTCGAGCAGACCCCGGCCCATCACGGCACCGTGCACGCACACCAGCCAGGGTCGTGGCTCCCGGTGTCGCAGTAGCAACGCGTACTCACGGTTGTTGGCGGTATACCCCAGCCATCGTTCACGGCCCGGTTCGCCCACGTTCGGCTCGTACCCGCTGTCGAAGACCATGCGTTCGTAGGAGCGTCCGGGCGTCTTGACCGGCCGGACCGTCACGTCTTGCAGCGGCGGCGGGTTCGCGAAGAATTCTTCGGGCTTGTCCAGATACCCAAGCTGTCCGTAGAACTCGAGCGCTGCCCGCACTTCGCGGTTGATTCGTTCGAACACGTGCGTGTCGCTGAGGGGCTGGAACATTCGGAAGCCGGTGAGGACGATTTCGTCGCGGAACGCTTGTGCAGCGAGCGCGAGGGTGGGTCGCGCGACGGGGAGTTCATCCGGTTGATCGTCGAGATAGTCCCGCCATGATCGAGCGTAGTAACGGCCGGTCCGTCGAAACGGCCTGACGAAGTAGTCCAGTGGACCGGAACCGCGGGGAGGCCGTTGAGATGCAACCGCCGGCGGTTCGTCGTTGTCGGGTGCTGCCATGTTCGGGGACGCTAGCCTCAGGCCTGCCGGGCGGCATAGGGGCTTAGGGCCTGCCCGATGCGGCCGCTCGCCACTTGTGGGCGGGCGTCGCAGAAGCCGACGATGTCGTGATACCGATCGGTCGAAGGGGTTGGGGTCTGGCCAATGGACCCGCTGGAGCCGTTGGATGCGGCAATGATCACGGCGGAGCTGCTCTCCGACCCGCTGCACACCGCCGCGTTGCTGATCCTGTCCCCGCCCGCGGACGCCGGGCCCGGGTATGTCGACGAGCTGTATCAGGAGGCGTTGGCCGACACCGCAGACCTGGATCCGCGATTTCGCCGGCACCCACACGTGGGCATCGACACCGCAGGCCTTTGGGTGTGGCGTGCCGACGACACCATCGACATGCGCCAGCACATACAGCGCCGAACACTGCCTGCGGGCGCAGATCGCGAAGTGCTGTGGAAGCTGGTCAGTGAGCTACACAGCGAGCCGCTGGACCGGTCGCGGCCGATGTGGATGGCGTGTGTGATCGACGGTCTGGCGGGCGGTCGATTCGCGTTCTACATCAAGGTGCACCACACCGTCGTCGACGGGGTCGCCGGATTGAAGGTGATCGCTGATGCGCTGACTACCGATCCCGAAAGCCGGTCGATGCGGCCGCTTTACGCCACCGCCCCCAAGCAACCCGACGAGCATGGTGCTACCTCACACGGACTGATCCCCAACCCGTTGTCACTCGTGCGCGCGGCGCGCAACGGCGTCACCTCGGGGCTGAACTTCGTTCGCCAAGTAGCCCTCGGCGAAATATCAACGGTGGTCGCCAGCCTCGGGGCAGGGACTGCCGTCCTACCGGTCGGCGCCCCCTACACCAGGTTCAACGGCCGACTCGGCCGCGAGCGCACCTTCGCGGGGGCCAGTTGGCCGAAATCCCGCATCCGCTCAGTCCAGGAGGCGGCCGGGGTGACCGCCAACGACGTGCTGACCACCGTAGTAGCGGGAGTGCTGCGGGAGTGGCTGACCGCGCACGGCGAGCTGCCGAACAAGTCGCTGGTGGCAATCTGCCCCCTAACGGTGCGCGGTCGCGAGCACGCGTCTGATGAGGACAGGCACGGAAACCTGTTCGGTTTGGAGTTGTGCCCGTTGGGCACCAACCTGGCCGATCCAGCCGAGCGGCTGGCCCACGTCCATCGTGCAATGACGTGGGCAAAGGACCAGGTGGCGAGACGAGGGTCGAACGCGACGATGCTGCTTCTCGTGCCGAGTATCGCGTCCACGGTCCTGTGGCCGATGATGCCGTTCGCGCCGCGGCTGCGTCGCGGCTACAACGTGTCGATCTCCAACGTTCCCGGGCCGCAGGCCGAGATGTATTGGAACGGGGCGCATCTCGAGGAAATCTATCCCGTGTCGACCGCCATCAACGGTCAGGCACTGAATGTGACGATGTGCTCCTATGCCGACCGCGTGACGTTCGGCTATGTTTCCGGCCGCAACGTGATGCCGGATATCGAGTCGCTCATACTGCTGACCGAGCGTGCGCTTGTCGAACTCGAGACTGCGGTCGCAGTGGCGACGTGAAGCCGCCACCCATCAGAGGTAAGGAAAGGTGCTCATGGGTATCTACGCAGTCACCGGATCGGCCTCCGGCATGGGCCGCGAGGTCGCGGAGAAGCTGCGCGATGCCGGCCACACCGTAATTGGGGTGGACATCAAGCAGGCGGACATCGTGGCCGATCTGTCGAGCGTCGAGGGACGCCGGGCGGCCGCCGACGGCGTGCTGGCGGCGTCGGGGGGCAGACTGGACGGCGCCGTCCTCGCCGCCGGTCTCGGCCCCGGCCAAGGACCCGACCGTCCGCGGTTGATCGCCCAGGTCAACTACCTCGGTGTCGTCGACCTCCTTGACGCTTGGCGACCGGCGTTGGCTGCCGCCGGCCACGCGAAAGTCGTTGTCTTCTCAAGCAACTCCACCACGACGACACCCGCGGTTCCCGCACGCACCGTGCGGGCATTCCTCGAGCATGACGCCGCGAAGGCGGTTTGCTCTACCCGATTGTTCGGCAAGAATGCTTCGCCGATCCTGTACGCCGCATCCAAGATCGCCGTCAGCCGTTGGGTTCGACGCGCGGCAGTGAAGAGCGAGTGGGCGGGCGCGGGCATACGCCTGAACGCTCTGGCTCCGGGCGCGATCATGACGCCGCTTCTCGAGGAGCAGCTGTCAACGCCGAAGCGAGCGAAACTCGTTCGTTCCTTCCCCGTCCCGACCGGCGGGTTCGGCGATGCTGGGCAGCTGGCCGAGTGGGTGCTCTTCATGCTCTCGGATGCTGCGGACTTCCTCTGCGGGAGCGTCGTATTCGTCGATGGCGGAACGGACGCGTACTTCCGTGCCAACGACTGGCCGAGGCCTGTGCCGGCATATCGCTTGTTGTCGTACTTCAAACGGTTCAGAGCCGGGACTCGCCGGGAGTAAGGGAAAACTCGCCGGCGGTGCGCCGCGTATTCAGGTTGGGAAGTATCTTCGCTGCGAGAATGGGTGAGCGAAAACGCCTGGTCGCGGGGTGCTAGGGCAAACCAGACTTGCAGCTCCGAACCCTGTGGGAGATCGCAGCCTGCAACCCGTGGCTCTCGGTGTCACCGGTATCGGAGTACGCCAACGATCCGCCGTGGGCCGCCCGACTACCCCGACGTGAAGCCGCCGCGGGGACTGCACGTGCGCCAGGCCGCACTGCTGGCCAAGGGCGCTCCCGCCGACGACATCCAGGCCGACCCGCTCGCGGGTTGAGGACCCAGGCCCTTACTTGTGTGACTTTCGTCCCTTTTGAGACCTTCCGGCTGCGACGACGATCACATCGAGGGTCAATCAGTGAGGGGCTGTGATGATGCAAGCCGGTCCGGCTGAGGATGCCGACCGCGAACTCGACACCATCGCGTGGGATTTCCTCTGCTCGCAATACACCGGGCGAAACTACTGGGACTGGCCGCTCGAACGGCGGCTCGACGCCTACCTTCGCCATCACACGCGCTATGACGTCCTGAACGACGGCGCGGTGTACAGCGCCGTGGTGGACCGGGTGATGGCGAATATGGGACGGGCCCGCAGCGACGGCGTGTTCGCGCCGCCGCATGCCTAGGAGGCATCGAATGGACATCATCGGAAAAGGCGCGGGTGATCTGAAGGTAGCACCCAACCTGGCCGACTACGAGCAGACCCGCGAGACGTTCACCTGGTCGCAGGTGCCCAACCTCTGTACCGGGATGGGCGGGGCCGGCTGCAACATCGCCTATGCGGCCGTCGACCGGCACGCCGAGGGACCGCAACGCGACCGCGCCGCGTTACGGTTCATCGCCGACTCGCCCGGCAGCGCCGAACTCTCGACCCACGATGTCAGCTACGCCGAACTCGGGCGTCTGACGCAGCGATTCACCAACGTGCTGCGCGGCCTGGGCGTCGGCAAGGGCGAACGGGTGTTCGTGATCATGGGACGGGTTCCCGAGCTCTACGTCAGCATGCTCGGCGCGTTGCGCAACGGCAGCGTGGTGTCGCCGCTTTTCTCGGCGTTCGGTCCGGAACCGATCGCCACCCGCGTCACCATCGGATCGGCCACGGTGTTGGTCACCACCGCTGCCATCTACAAGCGCAAGATCGCCAAGATCCGCGACGAGCTGACGTCGGTGAAACACATTCTGCTCGTCGGGGGCGACCCCGCCGCAGACGACATCCCGGGCACCCTGAGCTTCGCCCGGCTGATGGCCGAAGCCGACGACGACGCACCGATCGAGCACACCACCGCCGAGGATCCGTCGCTGCTGCACTTCACCAGCGGCACCACCGGAACCCCGAAGGGTGCGCTGCACGTGCACGGCGCCGCCGCGATGCATTACATCACCGGCCGCTACGCGCTGGACCTACACCCTGACGACATCTATTGGTGCACAGCAGATCCCGGGTGGGTCACCGGCACCTCCTACGGGGTGATCGCCCCACTGCTGCACGGCGTCACCTCGATCATCGACGAGGCGGAGTTCGACGCCGAGCGGTGGTACCGGATCCTTCAGGACGCGGCAGTGACGGTGTGGTACACCGCCCCGACGGCGATCCGGATGCTCATCAAGGCCGGCCCCGAACTGCCCGCCAAGTACCACTTCCCGAGCCTTCGGTTCATCGCCAGCGTCGGCGAGCCGCTCAACGCCGAAGCGGTCTGGTGGGGAAAGCGGGTGCTGGGCTTGCCGATTCACGACAACTGGTGGCAGACTGAGACCGGCGGAATCATGGTCGCCAACACCCCGGCCTTCGACATCAAGCCGGGGTCGATGGGTCGGCCGCTGCCCGGCGTGGACGCCTGCGTGGTGCATCGCGACGAGGCGGGCGCCGTCACCGTCGTCAAAGAGCCGGACGTCGAAGGCGAACTCGCCCTGCGCACCGGCTGGCCGTCGATGTTCCGCGGCTATCTGCACCAGGACGAGCGATACCGCAAATGCTTCGTCGACGGGCTCTACCTGTCCGGAGATCTGGTCAAGCGCGACGCCGACGGCTACTTCTGGTTCATCGGCCGCGCCGACGACGTCATCAAGTCGTCGGGTCACCTGATCGGACCGTTCGAGGTGGAGAACGTGCTCACCGACCACCCCGCGGTGGCCGAGGCCGCCGTCATCGGCAAGCCCGATCCGACCTACGGCGAGTTGGTCAAGGCGTTCGTCACCCTCAAAGTCGGCTACACCGGCGACGAGGAACTGCGCCGGGATCTGATGGGACACGCGCGCAAACGCCTCGGAGCCGCGGTGGCGCCCAAGGAGATCGACTTCGTCGACGCGCTGCCGCACACCCGCAGCGGCAAGATCATGCGCCGTCTGCTCAAGGCCCGCGAATTGGGGTTGCCCGAGGGCGATACGTCCACCGTCGAATCCGTAACACCACGTCAGGAGGCGTCGCTGTGACCGACCGTGACTTGGCGTACGGGCTGCTCTCCGACATGATCCGGGTGCGGCGCTTGGAAGAGAAGTGCGCCGAAATGTACAGCGCCGCAAAGATTCGCGGCTTTCTGCATCTCTACGTCGGTGAAGAGGCGGTCGCCGCCGGATCGCTGCGGGTGCTGGGGCCCGACGACGCCGTGGTGGCCACCTACCGCGACCACGCGCACGCGCTGCTTCGTGGTCTGCCGATGACCTCGATCATGGCGGAGATGTTCGGCAAACTGGAAGGTTGCTCGCACGGCCGCGGCGGGTCCATGCACCTGTTCGACGCCGGCCGGCGGTTCTACGGCGGCAACGCCATCGTTGCCGGCGGGCTGCCGCTGGCGGTCGGGCTGGCGTTCGCCGACAAGCAGCTCAAGCGCAACCAGGTGACCGCCTGCTATTTCGGTGAAGGGGCCATTGCCGAGGGCGCTTTCCACGAGTCGATGAACATGGCTGAACTGTGGCAGTTGCCGGTGCTGTTCTGCTGCGAGAACAACATGTACGCGATGGGGACCGCGCTGGATCGCGAACTGTCCCAGACCGATCTGACGGCCAAGGCGGCGTCCTACCGGGTGCCCGCCATTTCCGTCGACGGAATGGACGTGCTGGCCTGCCATTCCGCCGCCCAACAGGGCGCTGAGCACATACGCACGGTAGGCGGGCCGTTCTTCATCGAGTTCCACACCTACCGGTTCCGACCGCATTCGATGTTCGACCCGGAGCTCTACCGGGACAAGGCCGAGGTCGCGCACTGGCGCGAACGCGATCCGATCCACCTCTTCAGCGAGCAATGCCTCGCCGACGGCACGTTGACCACCGACGACGTCGCCGCAATCGAAGCCGCGACCGACACCGAGGTGGCCGACGCGGTGGCCTATGCCGAAGCCGGAACATTGGAGAGCGTCGAGGATCTCACCAGAGACCTGATGACGCCGGCGACAGGGGAAGCCCGGTGATCAAGGCGAACTACCGCAACGCGGTGCACGACGCCATCCGTGATGCCATGCGCGAGGATTCGCGAGTCCTGCTACTCGGCGAGGACGTCGGCCGCTACGGCGGAACCTACGCCGCGTCGAAGGGTCTGCTCGAGGAGTTCGGGCCGGAGCGCATCCGCGACGCGCCGTTGTCCGAACTCGGCTTCGTCGGCATCGGTATCGGGGCCGCACTCAACGGTCTGCGGCCGATCGTCGAAGTGATGACGGTGAACTTCAGCCTGCTGGCGCTGGATCAGATCGTCAATACCGCTGCGGCGCTGCGGCATATGTCCGGAGGCCAGTTCTCGGTTCCGCTGGTGGTGCGGATGGCCACCGGCGCCGGGCGCCAGTTGGCGGCCCAGCACTCGCACAGCCTGGAGGTCTGGTATGCCCACATCCCCGGCATCACGGTGGTGGCACCGGCCACGGTGGCCGACGCCTACGGCATGCTGCGTACCGCGCTGACCGAGCCCGACCCGGTGGTCATCTTCGAGCATGTTCAGCTGTACAACACCTCGACCGACGTCGACGCCCTGGTCGCGACGGACCTGGCGCGGGCCGCCGTGCGGCGCAGCGGCACCGACGTGACCCTGATCGCCTACGGGGGCTGCGTACCCAAGGCGCTGGACGCGGCGGATCAGTTGTCGCTGGCCGGGATCAATTGCGAGGTCATCGATCTGCGGGTGCTCAGGCCGCTGGACGACGCGACGATTCTGGAGTCGGTGCGCAAGACGCACCGCGCCGTGGTGGTCGACGAGGCATGGCGCACCGGCAGCCTGGCCGGTGAGATCATGGCCCGCATCGTCGAGGGCGCCTTCTACGACCTCGACGCGCCGATCGCCCGGGTGTGTACCGAAGAGGTGCCCATCCCCTATCCCAAACACCTCGAGGAAGCGGCGTTGCCCCAAGCCGACAAGATCATGGCAGCCGTGCACGGCCTGTTCGGGGAGCGCTGATGATCGAGTTCACGATGCCGGCGCTGGGCGCCGACATGGACGAAGGCACCCTCGACGAGTGGCTCGTCAAGCCCGGCGACACGGTCACCCGCGGACAGGTGGTCGCCGTGGTCGAAACCACCAAGGCCGCAGTGGAAATCGAGTGCTGGCACGAAGGTGTCGTGGGTGAGCTGCTGGTGCCGGTCGGGCAGACCGTCGCGGTCGGCAGCCCGCTGGCCACGCTGCTGGAGTCAGGGGAAACACCCGAACCGCGGCAGGCCACCGTGCCGGCAGCCGTGGCGGCAACCGCGCCGGCACCTGGAACCGCGCCGGCGCCGGCGCCGGCGCCGATCGGGCACCGGCTCTGGGTATCCCCCGTAGCGCGCCGGACCGCCACCTCGCTGGGCGTCGACCTCAAGACCGTCATGGGAACCGGGCCGCAAGGCGCGATCACCCTCACCGATGTCGAGCACGCCGCCGCCGCCATCCATCACGCCGAACCCAAACCGGCTCCGCCCGTCGTCACAGCGGAGCCGGTCGCCAAGACCGCGGCGCAGAAGGCCGTCGAACGGGGCGCGGCCATGCGCGCGTCGATCGCGGCGGCGATGGGACGCTCCAAACGCGAGATCCCGCATTACTACCTGGCCGACGAAGTCATCCTTGACACGGCGCTGGGCTGGCTCACCGAACACAACACCAACCGGCCGATCACCGAACGACTGCTGCCGGCGGTGCTGCAACTCAAAGCGGTGGCACTGGCCGCCCAGCGTTTCGGAGAGTTCAGCGGCTTCTGGCGCGACGACGGCTTCGAGCCGGCCCCGGCGGTGCATGTCGGCGTGGCGATCTCGCTACGCGGCGGCGGGCTGGTTGCCCCGGCGATCCACGACGTGGCCGAGATGAAGCTCGACGAACTGATGGCCGACCTCACCGATCTGGTGGCGCGCGCGCGAGCCGGTTCCCTGCGCAGCTCGGAGATGTCCGACGCGACCATCACGGTCACCAATCTCGGCGACAAGGGCGTCGATGCGGTGTTCGGCGTCATCTATCCGCCGCAGGTCGCGCTGGTCGGCTTCGGCAAGCCCGCCCAGCGGGTGGTCGTCGTCGACGGCGGTATCCGGGTGGCCACCACCGTGCAGGCCAGCCTGTCCGCCGACCACCGGGCCAGCGACGGCCATCGCGGCGCCTTGCTCCTGGCCGAAGTCAACCGGCTGCTCCAGCAGCCCGGCGAACTGTAGAAAGGCGAGCCCAGATGACCAAGACCGAGATCCGCGACGGCGTGGTGTCCGAGTTGACCGCGATCGCGCCCGAGATCGAGGAAGGTGACCTCAGCGATACGGAGCTGCTGCGCGACCAGGTGGACCTGGACTCGATGGACTGGCTGAACTTCCTGGTCCGGCTGCACAAGCGGTTCGAGGTCGACATCCCGGAGTCCGAGTATGCGTCGTTGCGCACGATCGACGATCTCACGAGTTACATCGACCAGCGCGGCTAGAATCCGACGGTGGCTCAGCTGCCCTCCGTCGTCCTGAAAGATCCGTCCTCCGCACTGTCCGCTACCTTCGTCCCGTCCGCGGGCATGGTGTGCACCT
>NZ_DASQEU010000012.1:0-33889 GCF_035633495.1 Mycobacterium sp.
CTTCCTGTCCACCGAGTACGGTCCGGCCGCCGTCGAGTCGTTCGCGGTCGACCGCGCCCGGCAGCTCGCGGGCGCCTTGCGCACCCCGGACGGCTCGGCCACGCCCCAGGACGTCGCCGACATGCTGACCCGTGAGGGGTACGCGGCGGTCATCGAGCCGCTCGGCGACGTCGCCGTCCAGCTGTGCCAGCACCACTGCCCCGTCGTGGACGCCGCCCGCGAGTTCCCCGCGTTCTGCGAGGCGGAGACCGCCGAGCTGAGCCGTGTGCTCGGCCGGCACGTGACCCGACTGGCCACCCTCGCCCACGGCGACGAGGTCTGCACCGCCGTCATCGCGGCAGAGTCTTCGAACACCCAACTCGCCAGCAGCATCCTCGGAAAGGTCCCGGCATGAGCACTGCAGCGCAGGAACAAGCCGCAACGATCGACGAGCTCGGTCGCTACGAGTACGGCTGGCACGACGCCGACGACGCCGGCTCGAACGCACGTCGCGGCATCAACGAGGACGTCGTCCGGGACATCTCTGCGAAGAAGAACGAGCCCGAGTGGATGCTCGACCTGCGTCTCAAGGGCCTGCGGCTGTTCGGCAAGAAGCCGATGCCCACCTGGGGATCGGACCTCAACGGGATCGACTTCGACAACATCAAGTACTTCGTGCGGTCGACCGAGAAGCAGGCGGCGAGCTGGGACGACCTGCCCGACGACATCAAGAACACGTACGACCGACTGGGCATCCCCGAGGCGGAGAAGCAGCGCCTGGTGTCCGGCGTCGCCGCCCAGTACGAGTCCGAGGTCGTCTACCACGCGATCCGCGAGGACCTCGAGGCGCAGGGCGTGCTGTTCCTCGACACCGACACCGGCCTCCGGGAGCATGAGGACGTATTCAAGGAGCACTTCGGGTCCGTGATCCCCGTCGGCGACAACAAGTTCGCCGCGCTCAACACGGCCGTGTGGTCCGGCGGATCGTTCATCTACGTGCCGAAGGGCGTGCACGTCGACATCCCGCTGCAGGCCTACTTCCGCATCAACACCGAGAACATGGGCCAGTTCGAGCGCACGCTGATCATCGTCGACGAGGACGCCTACGTGCACTACGTCGAGGGTTGTACCGCGCCGATCTACAAGTCGGACTCGCTGCACTCCGCGGTCGTCGAGATCATCGTCAAGCCGGGTGGCCGCTGCCGGTACACCACCATCCAGAACTGGTCGAACAACGTCTACAACCTGGTCACCAAGCGGGCCAGGGCCGAGGCGGGCGCCACCATGGAGTGGGTCGACGGCAACATCGGCTCGAAGGTCACCATGAAGTACCCGGCGGTGTGGATGACCGGCGAGCACGCCAAGGGTGAGGTTCTCTCCGTGGCGTTCGCCGGCGAGGGTCAGCACCAGGACACGGGCGCCAAGATGCTGCACCTTGCGCCGAACACGTCGAGCAACATCGTCTCCAAGTCGGTTGCGCGCGGCGGTGGCCGGGCGTCGTACCGCGGCCTGGTTCAGATCAACAAGGGTGCCCACGGATCCCGGTCGAGCGTGAAGTGTGATGCGCTGCTGGTCGATTCGATCAGCCGCAGCGACACGTACCCGTACGTCGACATCCGTGAGGACGACGTGACGATGGGTCACGAGGCCACCGTGTCCAAGGTCAGTGCGGATCAGCTGTTCTACCTGATGAGCCGCGGCATGACCGAGGACGAGGCGATGGCGATGGTGGTGCGCGGCTTCGTGGAGCCGATCGCGAAGGAACTCCCGATGGAGTACGCCCTCGAGCTGAACCGCCTGATCGAGCTTCAGATGGAAGGCGCGGTCGGATAGTGGGGGCTCAGAACTTGACCGAAGCCGTCGAAGGCGCCGCAGGAATCATCAAGAACAAGGGCGAGCAGTTCAGCTCGTTTGACGTCGACGCCTTCGAGGTGCCCGGCGGCCGTGACGAACTGTGGCGGTTCACGCCGCTAAAACGGCTGCGCGGCCTCCACGACGGCTCCGCGCCCGCGACCGGAAGTGCACTGATCGAGGTCGCTGAACGCCCCGGCGTCACGGTCGAGTCCGTTCGCCGCGGCGACGAACGTCTCGGCCAGGCCGGCGTTCCCGCCGATCGGGTTGCGGCGCAGGCATTCTCGTCTTTCAACCAGGCGACGATCGTCACCGTGGCGCGCGACACCGAGGTGGCCGAGCCCATCGAGATCACCGTCACCGGTCCCGGCGAGGGTGCGACGGCATACGGCCATCTGCAGCTGCGCGTCGATGAACTCGCCGAGGCGCTCGTCGTCATCGACCACCGCGGCAGCGGAACCTATGCCGACAACGTCGAGTTCGTCGTCGGCGACGCAGCACGGCTGACGGTCGTGTGGATCGCCGACTGGGCCGACGACACCGTGCACGTGAGCGCACACCACGCCCGGCTGGGCAAGGACGCGGTGCTAAAGCACGTCGCCGTCACGCTCGGCGGTGACGTGGTGCGCGCCTCGACCACGGTCCGGTACGCCGGACCGGGCGGCGACGCCGAGTTGCTCGGTCTGTACTTCGCCGACGACGGGCAGCACTTCGAGTCGCGGCTACTGGTCGACCATTCGCAGCCGAACTGCAAGTCCAATGTGCTGTACAAAGGTGCGTTGCAAGGCGATCCAGAGTCGAAGCGGCCGGACGCCCACACGGTGTGGGTGGGCGACGTGCTCATCAGAGCCGAGGCTACCGGTACCGACACCTTCGAAGTGAACCGAAACCTGGTACTGACCGACGGCGCCCGCGCCGACTCGGTGCCCAACCTCGAGATCGAGACCGGCGAGATCGTCGGAGCTGGACACGCCAGTGCCACAGGAAGATTCGACGACGAGCAGTTGTTCTACCTGCGGGCCCGCGGCATTCCCGAGGAGCAGGCCCGCCGACTGGTGGTGCGCGGCTTCTTCGGAGAACTCATCTCCAAGATCGCCATCCCCGGCGTGCGCGATCGATTGACCGACGCCATCGAACACGAACTGGCCATCACCGAATCAAGGACCTCGTAATCATGACCACTCTGGAAGTCAAAGACCTGCACGTCAGCGTGACGTCCCCGGAAGGGCAGGACATCCCGATCCTGAAGGGCGTCGACCTGACCGTGAAGTCGGGGGAGACCCACGCGGTGATGGGGCCCAACGGTTCCGGCAAGTCGACGCTCTCCTACGCCATCGCCGGACATCCCAAGTACACCGTCACGTCGGGGTCGATCACCCTGGACGGCCAGGACGTCCTGGAGATGAGCGTCGACGAGCGTGCGCGGGCAGGCCTGTTCCTCGCCATGCAGTACCCGATCGAGGTGCCAGGCGTGTCGATGTCGAACTTCCTGCGCACGGCCGCCACCGCGGTCCGTGGCGAGGCGCCCAAACTGCGCCACTGGGTCAAGGAGGTCAAGAGCGCGATGAGCGATCTCGACATCGACCCGACGTTCAGCGAACGCAGTGTCAACGAAGGATTCTCGGGCGGCGAGAAGAAGCGCCACGAGATCCTGCAGCTCGGCCTGCTCAAGCCCAAGATCGCGATCCTCGACGAAACCGATTCCGGGCTCGACGTCGACGCGCTGCGCGTGGTCAGCGAGGGTGTGAACCGGTACGCGGAGGCTGAGAACGCTGGCGTGCTGCTGATCACTCACTACACCCGCATCCTGCGCTACATCCAGCCGCAGTTCGTCCACGTCTTCGTGGGCGGCCGCATCGTGCAGTCGGGTGGCCCGGAGCTCGCCGACGAACTCGAGGAACACGGCTACGAGCGCTTCACCCAGGCGGTCGGAGCGTAACGTGACCGCCTCGGTACGAACCTTGGATGCCGCTCAACTCGCCAGGATTCGGGCCGACTTTCCGATCCTGGCCAGGCAGATGCGTGGCGGAAACCAGTTGGCCTACCTGGATTCCGGTGCGACGTCGCAAAAGCCGTTGCAGGTACTCGGTGCCGAACGTGAGTTCCTGACGACCTCCAACGGGGCCGTGCACCGCGGCGCGCACCAGCTGATGGAGGAATCCACCGACGCCTACGAGCATGGGCGCGAGGACATCGCGGCCTTCGTCGGCGCCGATACCGACGAACTGGTCTTCACGAAGAACGCCACCGAGTCGATCAACCTGGTGTCCCACGTGTTGGGGGACGACCGCTTCGAGCGAGTCGTCGGACCCGGTGACGTCATCGTCACCACCGAGCTGGAGCACCACGCAAACCTCATCCCGTGGCAGGAACTGGCCCGACGCACCGGCGCCACGCTGCGGTGGTACGGGGTGACCGAGGACGGCCGCATCGACCTGGACTCGCTGGAACTCGACGAGCGGGTCAAAGTCGTTGCCTTCAGCCACCACTCGAACGTGACCGGCGCCATCGCGCCGGTCGCGGAGTTGGTCTCGCGCGCCAAGGCCGTCGGCGCACTGACGGTGCTCGACGCCTGCCAGTCGGTACCGCACGAGCCCGTCGACTTGCACGCACTCGACGTCGACTACGCCGCATTCTCCGGACACAAGATGTTGGGCCCCACGGGAATCGGCGTGCTCTACGGACGCCGCGAACTGCTCAACGCCATGCCCCCGTTCATCACCGGTGGCTCGATGATCGAGACAGTGACGATGGAGGCCACCACCTACGCACCCGCACCGCAGCGGTTCGAGGCGGGCACGCCCATGACGTCCCAGGTCGTCGGATTAGCCGCCGCCGCAAGATATTTGAGCGAGATCGGGATGGACGTGGTCGAGGCGCACGAGGCCGAACTGGTCGCGGCGGCGCTGGATGGCCTCTCGGGGCTCGACGGCGTACGGGCCATCGGCCCCACCTCGCTGGAACACCGCGGGTCGCCGGTGAGCTTCGTCGTCGACGGGATCCACGCACACGACGTCGGTCAGGTTCTCGATGACGAAGGCGTCGCGGTCCGTGTCGGTCATCACTGCGCCTGGCCGCTGCACCGGCGGTTCGGCGTCGCCTCCACAGCGCGGGCGTCATTCGCGATCTACAACACCCTCGATGAAGTGGACCGCCTGGTGGCGGGCATTCAACGGTCCATCGAGTTCTTCGGGCGGAACTAGCCGTGCGGCTCGAGCAGATGTATCAGGAAGTGATCCTCGATCACTACAAGCACCCGCATCATCGTGGGCTCCGTGAACCCTTTGGCGCGCAGGTCCATCACGTCAACCCGACCTGTGGCGACGAGGTGACGCTGCGCGTCGCGTTGTCGGAGGACGGTGAGACGGTCGCCGACATCTCGTATGACGGTCAAGGCTGCTCGATCAGCCAGGCGGCGACATCGGTGCTCACCGATCAGGTAATCGGGCAGAGCATGGGCGTCGCGCTGAAGACCGTGGCGGCGTTCACCGAGATGATCTCGTCGCGCGGGAACGTTGAAGGGGACGAGGACGTCATCGGTGACGGGATCGCCTTCGCCGGAGTCGCCAAGTACCCCGCTCGCGTGAAGTGCGCGCTGCTGGGGTGGATGGCGTTCAAGGACGCGCTGGCACAGGCGAGTGCAGAATCAGATCTACAGGAGGATGACGATGAGCGAAACCGCCGCACAGCTACCGGATGACGAGACGCTCGCCGATCTCGAAGAGGCGATGCGCGACGTGGTCGACCCCGAACTGGGCATCAACGTCGTCGACCTCGGGCTGGTCTACGGACTGAACATCGAGGATGGCGACGCCGGCTCCAAGGTTGCGCTGATCGACATGACGCTGACCTCGGCCGCCTGCCCGCTGACCGACGTCATCGAAGACCAGTCCCGCACCGCACTCGTCGGCTCCGGCCTGGTCAACGAGATCAAGATCAACTGGGTGTGGAACCCGCCGTGGGGTCCGGACAAGATCACCGAGGACGGGCGCGAGCAGTTGAGGGCACTCGGGTTCACGGTCTGAGCGTCTTGTCGCCCGGGTGTCTTGGCGCCCGGCCTGCGCCCCGGCGCCCCGCCTAGGCGGCGTCGGGTTCGGTTCGAGGTCTCTTCGATCTGCCGCTACTTCTGCCAGGTCGATCGCCATGCCGCCCTCACTCTCGCATCTATGTTCGATAGTGGCAGACGGGTGTGACACGCTTCGACCGTGTGTGAAACGGTGGAAGAGGCCGCGAAGATCTGAGCTCGTCAACCGGAAGGAAGCCCATGCGCGGGGACCGATACGTCACCACGCGCCGCCAGCTTCGCGGCATCGCGGAGAGTTTCATAGCGGGTCCTCAGTACCGGTCGGCCGGGACCGTTCGGCTCGCCGTCCGGCCCGATGGCTTCACCGGTGTATCCATTCCCGTCGCGGTGCGCGGCTCCGAACTGATCTGGGGTGAGGACGCCGCGCCGCTGACGGGAACGGTCGGCGCACTCGCCGCGGCGACGGACCTCGACGTCGGACCGCCCGAGGGTGTCTACGAGGTCGCCGACCCGCTGCTCCCCGAGACCGTGCTCGACATCGACGCCGATGCCGCAGAACTCATCCACCGCAGTCTGTACGCGGGCGGCTTTGCGTTGAAGAGCACTCTGCCGGATCAGCACCCGGTGCTGTGGCCCGAACACTTCGACGTGGCGGTCACCGAGGACGAGGTGAACTACGGCGTCTCGCCCGGTGACGACTTCCACCCGCTGCCGTATGCGTACGTCGGCCCATGGACATCCCGCATCGGCGTGTTCTGGAACGCTCCGTTCGGTGCGTTCCTGACCCTCGATCCGTCGCACGACGTGGACCGACTCGCGGCCGACATCGGAGAATTCCTCGACCGCGGCCGCGCTGAGTTGTGACCGGCTCGCGCGAAGTGGAATCGTCGAACGACGAACCACGTTGCACCCCTTCACGAGCATCGAAGGCGCGACCGAGCCGTTCCGACCGCTGACCGTCCGGTCGATGACCATTCCCAACCGGTTCGCCATGGCCCCCATGACATGGCAGGCATCGCCGGGAGGCGTGCCGGGTCCCGACGTCGCCGACTACTACGCCCGTCGGGCGGCGGGTGGCGTCGGACTCGTCATCACCGAGGGGATTCGCCTGCCGGACCCCGCCGCCTGCTTCCCCGAGTCGGTGCCTACCCTCGCAGGCGACGACGTGCTCGCGGGTTGGCGCAGGATGACCAAAGCCGTCCATGCCGACGGCGCCGTGATCGCCGCCCAGCTGTGGCATCAGGGCGCCGAGCGTGGCGACGCCGACGGCGTCGCGCCGGTGAGTCCCTCTGGGGTCAACGGGTTGGGGGAGTCGAAGGGGCGCGCGCTGGCGGCGAATGAGCTGGCCGGCGTGGCCGATCAATTCGCCGCGGCGACCGGCAATGCGCGCGAGGCCGGTTTCGACGCCGTCGAGATTCACGGAGCGCACGGTTATCTCCTCGACGAATTCTTCTGGGAGAAGACCAATCTGCGCACCGACGGTTACGGCGGTTTGCTGGCGGGCCGCACGCGATTCCCCGCCGAGGTGGTGGCCGCAATCCGCGCGGCCGTCGGTCCGGACTTCCCGATCGTCTTCCGGTTCTCGCAGTGGAAGGGAACCGATGAAGACGCCTCCATCGCGGGTGACCCCACCCAGCTGCAAGAGCTGCTGGGCGCCACTGGTGGACGCCGGTGTCGAGGTCTTCCATCCGTCCACGCGGCGGCACTACGTTGCGGCCTTCCCCGACGCAGATCCGGTTCTCAGCCTGTCCGGTTGGACGAAGAAGGTGACCGGAACGCCCGTGATCGCGGTCGGCTCGGTGAGACTGGACACCGCCTTCCGGGATGAGTGGCCGCGCCAGGTGATCGCACCGGCACCCGCGGACCGGGTCATCGCGCAGTTCGAGGCGGGCGAATTCGACGTCGTCGCCATCGGCCGGGCTCTGCTGGCGGATCCGGCGTGGGTGAACAGGCTGCGCGACGACACGCTGGACGGGTTCAATGGTTACGACGCGCAATCTGCGCTGAGCACGTTGCATTGACCGTTTTGCGCGGACCACAGGGTGGGAACAAGCAGCTAGAACCTGACGTTGGGAAAGACGTGAGCACGCAGGACATCACCACCGAACAGTTCAATGACACCATCACCGACAACGAAATCGTGCTCGTCGATTTCTGGGCGGAGTGGTGCGGACCGTGTCGCGCATTCGCGCCGACCTACGCGGCCTCGTCCGACAAGCATCCCGACGTGGTGCATGCGAAGGTCGACACCGAGGCCGAGCAAGGTCTGGCCGCCGCCGCGGAGATCCAGGCGATCCCCACGCTCATGGCCTTCAAGAAGGGCCACATGGTCTTTCGGCACTCCGGCATGCTGCCTGCGAAGGACCTCGAGGCCGTGATCGACCAGATCAAGGAACTCGACATCGACGCCGCGATCGCCGAGCAGGCCAAAGCAGAAGAGGTCTAACGAACGCACGCGATAGCGTGCAGTCCGTGACCGAGCAGAACGAACCCCTGGTCCTCGTCGACCACCCGCAACCCCATGTGGCGTTGGTGACGCTCAACAGGCCCGGGCGGATGAACTCGATGGCGTTCGACGTCATCGTTCCGCTGAAGAAGGCACTCGACGAGCTCACCTCCGACAATGACACCCGCGTCGTGGTGTTGACCGGCGCGGGCCGGGGCTTCTCCTCTGGTGCCGACCACAAGTCGGCGGGATCCGTCCCGCACGTCGCCGGACTGACCCGGCCGACGTTCGCGTTGCGGTCCATGGAAGTGCTGGACGACGTGATTCTCGCCATACGGAAGATGCACCAACCCGTCATCGCGGCGGTCAACGGCGCTGCCATCGGAGGCGGCCTGTGCCTGGCGCTGGCATGTGACATCAGGGTCGCGGCGCAGGCCGCCTACTTCCGGGCGGCGGGCATCAACAACGGCCTGACCGCGAGTGAGCTCGGCCTTTCCTACCTGCTGCCCAAGGCAATTGGCACGTCACGGGCATTCGAGGCGATGCTGACCGGGCGCGACATCGACGCCGAGGAAGCCGAGCGCATCGGGCTGGTGTCGCGGACGGTCTCCGACGACGCCCTCCTCGACACCTGCTATGAGATGGCACGGCGCATCGCGTCGTTCTCGCGGCCGGGCATCGAGTTGACCAAGCGGACCCTCTGGAGTGGACTGGAGGCCGGTAGCCTGGAGGGTCACATGCAGGCTGAGGGCCTGGGACAACTCTACGTGCGCCTGCTCACCGCCAACTTCGAGGAAGCGGTTGCCGCGCGCGCCGAGCAGCGGCCGGCAGTCTTCACCGACGACAAGTAAGACGACATGAGGAGTACAGCGTGATCACCGCAACGGACCTCGAGGTCCGCGCTGGCGCGCGTACGCTGCTGTCGATCGAGGGTGCCGCTATGCGCATCCAACCGGGTGACCGGATCGGACTCGTCGGCCGTAACGGCGCAGGCAAGACCACCACGATGCGCATCCTCGCCGGCGAGGGCGAGCCCTATGCGGGCACGATCGACCGCACCGGTGAGATCGGCTATCTGCCACAGGATCCCAGAGAGGGTGACCTGGACATGCTGGCCCGTGACCGGGTCCTCTCGGCGCGCGGGCTCGACACTCTTCTCTCCGATCTGGAGAAGCAGCAGACGATAATGGCCGAGGTCGCCGACGACGCCGCCAGGGACAAGGCGGTGAAGCGCTACGGTCAACTCGAGGAGCGGTTCGCCGCCCTCGGCGGGTACGCCGCGGAGAGCGAGGCGGGTCGCATCTGCGCCAGCCTGGGCCTTCCGGAGCGGATCCTGACCCAGTCGTTGAGGACGCTCTCCGGTGGTCAGCGACGTCGCGTCGAACTGGCCCGCATCCTGTTCGCGGCGTCGGATACGGGCTCGGGGTCGGACACCACGCTGCTGCTCGACGAGCCGACCAACCACCTCGACGCCGACTCGATCGGGTGGCTGCGCACGTTCCTGCAGAGCTACACCGGCGGTCTGGTCGTCATCAGTCACAACGTGGATCTGCTCGCCGACGTCGTCAACCGAGTGTGGTTCCTCGACGCCGTGCGCGGTGAGGCCGACGTGTACAACATGGGCTGGCAGAAATACCTCGATGCCCGTGCCACCGACGAGCAGCGCCGCCGCCGCGAACGGGCCAATGCCGAGCGCAAGGCCGGCGCGCTGCGGACGCAGGCGGCGAAGATGGGCGCCAAGGCCACCAAAGCGGTTGCTGCGCAGAACATGCTGCGCCGCGCCGACCGGATGATGGCCTCGCTGGACGAGGAGCGCGTGGCCGACAGGGTCGCCAAGATCAGGTTCCCGACGCCGGCCGTGTGCGGTCGCACCCCGCTGGTGGGCAAGGGGCTGACCAAGACGTACGGCTCGCTCGAGATCTTCACCGGCGTCGACCTGGCGATCGACAAGGGCTCCCGCGTCGTCGTTCTCGGACTCAACGGCGCGGGCAAGACCACGCTGTTGCGGATCCTGGCGGGGGCCGAAGCCGCCGACGCCGGTGTGATCGAGCCCGGCCACGGGCTCAAGCTGGGCTACTTCGCGCAGGAACACGACACCATCGACGGACTGGCCTCGGTGTGGGAGAACATCCGCCACGCCGCGCCCGACACCGGCGAACAGGATCTGCGGAGTCTGCTCGGGGCCTTCATGTTCACCGGTCCGCAACTCGACCAGCCTGCAGGCACCCTGTCCGGCGGCGAGAAGACCCGGCTGGCCCTGGCCGGTCTGGTCGCGTCGACTGCCAACGTGCTGCTACTCGACGAGCCGACCAACAACCTCGATCCCGCGTCGCGTGAACAGGTGCTGGACGCGCTACGTAGCTACCTCGGCGCCGTCGTCCTGGTGACCCACGATCCTGGCGCCGCCGAGGCGCTGGATCCCCAGCGGGTCGTGCTGCTGCCGGACGGTACCGAGGACTACTGGTCCGACGAGTACCGCGACCTAATCGAACTGGCCTGATCCCACAACCTGATTGAACTTTTCCCCGCCGGGTACGTGCCATGTACTTCGGAAAGTGGGGAGATGCAGATGAGGGAACTGGACAAGCCCAGGGATGAATTGCTCGACGAATTGCGCAGCGCTTACGAACAGGGTGCGAGCATACGGACTCTGGTAGGAACTACCGGAAAGTCGTACGGCTCGATCCACAGCATGTTGCGCGAATCCGGTACGACCATGCGCAGCCGTGGCGGGCCGAACCACCGCCGCAGGCACTAGTCACTGCTGACGAACGGACACCTCGACGACGTCGAGAACGGCGCTGAGTCTCTTTGGATCGTCGCCAGACGCGAGTCTGGCGACGAGTCCGTCGAGAACGAGATCGAGATACGTATGAAGTACCTCGCTGGGGACGTCGTCGCGTAACCTTCCGGCCTGCTTCTGGCGTCGTAGCCGCTCGGTCGTGGCGTCGGACAACTCCGCCGAACGCTCCGCCCAACCCCGTTGAAACACGGGATCGTTGCGTAGCTTTCTGGCGATCTCGAGCCGGGTCGCCAGCCAGTCGAACTGGTCTGGAGCCGCCAGCAGGTCGCGCATGACCTGGATGAAACCCTCGCGTGAGGCCACGTCCGCCATTCGTTCGGCATCCTCGCGGGCCAGTTCGAAGAACAGGGTGTCCTTGTCGCGGAAGTGATGGAAGATCGCGCCGCGCGACAGCCCGATGGTCTGCTCGAGCCGCCGCACGGTCGCGCTCTCGTATCCGTACTGCGCAAAGCACCGCCGGGCGCCGTCGAGGATCTGACGACGACGTGCCGCCAGATGGTCATCGGTCACCCGTGGCAACGGAGGGGCCCTGTTCTACTCAGCCTTGAGTTCCACTAGGCCTTGAGCATGTTCCGCAGCACGTATTGCAGGATGCCGCCATTGCGGTAGTAGTCGGCCTCTCCCGGCGTGTCGATGCGCACCACGGCGTCGAACTCGACCTTCGAACCGTCCTCCTTGGTCGCGGTGACGTGCATGGTCTTTGGCGTCTTGCCCTCGTTGAGCGCTTCGATGCCCGAGATGTCGAACACCTCGGTCCCGTCGAGTTTCAGCGACGCCGCCGACTCGCCGACGGGGAACTGCAGCGGGACGACGCCCATGCCGATCAGGTTGGAACGGTGGATGCGCTCGAACGACTCGGTGATCACCGCGCGGACGCCCAGCAGGCTGGTGCCCTTGGCGGCCCAGTCGCGTGAGGATCCCGACCCGTACTCCTTGCCGCCCAGCACCACCAGCGGAATGCCCTGTGCCGCATAGTTCTGCGCCGCGTCATAGATGAACGACTGAGGGCCGCCATCCTGGGTGAAGTCGCGCGTGTAACCACCGGACACGTCGTCGAGCAGCTGGTTGCGCAGCCGGATGTTGGCGAACGTGCCGCGAATCATCACCTCGTGATTCCCTCGCCGCGACCCGTAGGAGTTGTAGTCCTTGCGGTCGACGCCGTTCTCCTCGAGGTACTGTGCGGCCGGCGTGCCCGGCTTGATGTTGCCTGCCGGCGAGATGTGGTCGGTGGTCACCGAGTCACCAAGCAGCGCAAGCACTCTGGCGCCCGAGATGTCCTTGACGGGCTGAGGGTCGGCTGGCATCCCCTCGAAGTACGGCGGCTTGCGCACGTACGTCGACTTCGGATCCCAGTCGAACGTCTTGCCCTCCGGGGTGGGCAGGTTGCGCCAGCGCTCGTCGCCCTTGAACACGTCGGCGTAGCTGTCGGTGAACATCTTCCTGTCGATCGACGACGCGATGACGTCCGAGATTTCCTGCGACGACGGCCAGATGTCCTTCAGGAACACGTCGTTGCCGTCGTTGTCCTGGCCGAGCGGTTCGGTCTCGAAGTCGAAGTCCATGGTTCCCGCCAGCGCGTAGGCGATCACCAACGGCGGGGACGCCAGGTAGTTCATCTTCACGTCGGGGGAGATGCGGCCTTCGAAGTTGCGGTTGCCCGAGAGCACCGCGGTGACCGAGAGGTCGTTGTCGTTGATCGCCTTGGAGATCGCGTCCGGCAGCGGACCGGTGTTGCCGATGCAGGTGGTGCAGCCGTAGCCGACCAGGAAGAAGCCCAGCTTCTCCAGGTACGGCCAGACCCCCGCCCTGTCGTAGTAGTCACTGACCACCTGCGAACCCGGCGCCATCGACGTCTTGACCCACGGCTTGGAGGTCAGCCCCTTCTCGACGGCGTTGCGGGCCAGCAGCGCGGCACCGAGCATCACCGACGGGTTGGAGGTATTGGTGCAGGACGTGATCGCCGCGACGACGACCGCGCCGTGGTCGAGCACGAACTCGCCCTGCTCGTCGGAGCGCACCTTGACCGGCTTGCTGGGCCTTCCGTGGGAGCCGTTCGCCGCTGACTGGACGTCGACGGCGCCGTCGTCGGCGAAGGACAGCGACACCGGATCACTGGCCGGGAACGACTCTGCGACGGCCTCGTCGAGCTTCGTCTCCGGCGTCGGATGGTTCTCCTCCACGTAGTTGTGGATGTCCTTGCGAAACGCGGTCTTGGACTCCGACAGCAGGATCCGGTCCTGGGGACGCTTGGGGCCGGCGATGGACGGCACCACGTCGCCGAGATCGAGCTCGAGGTACTCGGAGAAGACGGGCTCCTTCTCGGCGTCGTGCCACATGCCCTGCGCCTTGGCGTAGGCCTCGACGAGGGCCAGTTGTTCGTCGGTCCGGCCGGTGAGGCGCAGATAGTCCACGGTCACCGAGTCGATCGGGAAGATGGCTGCGGTGGAACCGAATTCGGGGCTCATGTTGCCCAGGGTCGCGCGGTTGGCCAGAGGCACTTCGGCCACGCCCTCGCCGTAGAATTCGACGAACTTGCCGACCACGCCGTGCTTGCGCAGCATCTCGGTGACGGTCAACACGACGTCGGTGGCCGTGACGCCGGGCTTGATCTCGCCGGACAGCTTGAAGCCGACGACGCGGGGGATGAGCATCGACACGGGCTGGCCCAGCATCGCGGCCTCGGCCTCGATGCCGCCGACGCCCCAGCCCAGCACGCCGAGGCCATTGACCATGGTGGTGTGGCTGTCGGTGCCGACGCAGGTGTCCGGGTACGCAACCCCGTCGCGGACCATCACGGTGCGGGCCAGGTACTCGATGTTGACCTGGTGCACGATTCCGGTGCCGGGCGGCACCACCTTGAAGTCGTCGAACGCACCCTGACCCCAGCGCAGGAACTGGTAGCGCTCACCGTTCCGGGAGTACTCGATGTCGACGTTGCGCTCGAAGGCGTCGCGCCTGCCGAATACGTCGACGATCACCGAGTGGTCGATCACCATTTCGGCCGGCGCCAGCGGGTTGACCTTGTCTGGATCGCCGCCGAGTTCGCCGACCGCCTCGCGCATGGTGGCGAGGTCGACGATGCAGGGCACGCCGGTGAAGTCCTGCATGATCACCCGGGCCGGGGTGAACTGGATCTCGATGCTTGGGTCGGCCGAGGGATCCCAGTTGGCGATGGCCTCGATGTGGTCCTTGGTGATGTTGGCGCCGTCTTCGGTGCGCAGCAGGTTCTCGGCGAGCACCTTGAGGCTGTAGGGAAGTTTCTCGGTTCCGGGTACCGCGTCCAGGCGGTAGATCTCGTAGGCCTCGTCCCCCACGTTCAACGTGTTGCGGGCTCCAAACGAATTAACGCTGGTCACATCAACTCCCGGTTCGATCGTCGCCGTGACGGGCTGTGTCGCGGCGGTAAGGATTCTAACAGTACGCTTGTCCTGTAAACCACTTCGGTGCGGGGCCCAGTCTTCTCCTCATCCGGGCGTGCTGCCAGCCGATCGGCCCCTGTTGGCGGTACGGTCTGGCACGTGACGACTCCGCAGGTGCCGCTGTTCATCCCGTCGCAGGTGTGCGCGATCGTCGGGGAGGATCCCGGCGCGACGCCGCCGGACGTGTGCATGGACCTGGTTCAGGACGATCTTCGCAGCGACGGCGTCAGTGCGCCGGACGTCCCCGCCAACGCCGGGCTGTCCCAGGTGGTGGTCGACGCGAAGCAGAAGGGCATCGACCTCAAGCTCGTCGTGCTCGACCAGAACCCGCCGATCGACACTCCGCTGCGGGACGTCGCCACGGAGGTCGGCCGAGAGTATCCGGGTTCGACGGTACTGGTGCTGAGCCCCTCATTCGCCGGCACTTACAGTCCGACGTTCGACCGAGTCACGCTGGAAGCGGGGCAGGACATCGCGAAGGTGAGTGGCACTCCGGTGGCGGCCTCTCAGAATTTCGTGACCGAATTGACGACGCCCCATTTCCCGTGGGCGCCATTCACGATCGTGCTCGTCCTCGGTGTTGCGGTGGCGGCCGTCGCTACTCGAATACTGCAGGTCCGGGCCCGAAAGGCGAATGTCGCGGAAAAGCCTGTGGCGGCGGACAACTGACTTTTCCGCCTGCCTTTCATTTATCGAAGATCACCATTCGATAACATCGTTTCAATTACAAACGTGTAATTTCTTTCTGGCGTTTCCTTGACGCTTGTTGTGACGTACGGTGCAGAAGGTGCCTGCTGTTGCAGTTGTGATTCACGTGACTCCTGTGACCAAGGCGCCCGACGAACGTGCCATCACGTTCGCGTTCAGCCTTAGGAGACCGGAGTCCAATGAGACGCACCCTTCGCGCCTCGCTTGCGGGTTCGCTCGCATGTGGTGTTCTCGTCGCGTCCGTGTTCACCCACGGCGTGGGACTCGCGGCGGCCGAGCCTGCAAGTTCGGAGGGAATCGCGGGCCTCGTGGCCGCGGTCGCCAACGCGGATCAGAAGTTGCAGGAACTCGGTGCGAGCATCCAAGCGGAGCAGGAGAGCGTCAACAAGGCGATCGTCGACGTCCAGACGGCGCGTGACGACGCTGCGGCCGCCCAGAGCGAGGTCGACGCCAGTCAGGCAGCGCTCAACGACGCCGACGCGGCGATCTCGTCGGCCCAGCAGCGCTTCGACACGTTCGCCGCGTCGACCTACATGAATGGTCCGTCCGCGTCGTACGTGACCGCCAAGGACCCGGCGGACATCCTCGACACCGCGGCCACCGGCCAGACGCTGAACGCCGGCACGCAGCAGGCGATCACCGCACTGCAACGCGCCCGCACCGAACAGGTCAACCGGGACTCCGCGGCCCGACTGGCCAAGCAGAAGGCCGACCAGGCCGTCGTCGACGCCCAATCCAGCCAGGACGCCGCCGTCGCGTCGCTGACGCAGGCGCAGCAGACGTTCAAGGGCCAGCAGGCCGAACTGGATCGACTCAGCGCCGACCGGTCGGCGGCACGGGCGAAGCTCACCGAGGCCCGTGATTGGTCGGCGCCCGTCACCAAGGCGGCCGCGCAGGCCGCCCCCGTCGCGGCACCCGCCGCCGCGGCCATCCCGTCGAACGACTGGGACCGCGACCCTGCCGCAGCCGCGCCGGGCAATTCGAAGTGGGACACCGTGTGGGATCCCACGCTGCCGGCGATCCCCAGTGCGTTCGTCAGCGGTGACCCGATTGCGATCATCAACTCGATCCTCGGGATCGCAACCAGCTCGGCTCAGGCGACCCAGCAGATGGGACGCGGCTTCCTGCAGAAGCTCGGAATCCTCCCCACGCCAACCGGTTACACCAACGGGGCGATACCCCGTGTCTACGGTCAGCAGGCCTCGGAGTACGCGATCAAACGAATGCAATCGCAGATGGGCGTGCCCTACTCCTGGGGCGGCGGCAACGCCGCGGGTCCGAGCCGCGGCATCGACTCTGGTTCCGGGACCGTTGGCTTCGACTGCTCAGGCCTCATGTTGTACGGATTCGCCGGGGTCGGAATCAAACTCGACCACTACTCGGGATCGCAGTACAACGCTGGACGGAAGGTCCCGTCTTCGCAGATGCGCCGCGGCGACATGATCTTCTACGGGCCCAATGCCAGTCAGCACGTTGCGATGTACCTGGGCAGCGGCCAAATGCTTGAAGCGCCGTACACCGGTTCGACGGTCAAGATCTCGCCCGTCCGGACCAGCGGAATGACCCCCTACGTGACTCGATTGATCGAATACTGATGGGATTGCCTTGCACGTGACGTTCCTCCGCTGGTCCAAGGCGCTGGCTCTGATCATCTGCGCGTTCACGTTGACGTTTGTTGCTTCAGCGCCGGCCAGCGCCGACCCCGCCGACGGAGCGTGGGATCCGACGCTGCCGCAGCGGCCCAGCTCCGGAGCGCCCGGAGACCCCGTCGCGATCGCCAACGCGTCCTTCCAGGCCAGTGCGATCGCGTTGCAGACCACCCAGAGCCTCGGACGGCAGTTCCTGTCCAGCATTGGTCTCGGCGGCAGTGCGCCCGCCGCCGTGGCCGGTGGTCGGGTGCGCGGCCCGGAGGCGATCGAGTACGTGATCCGACGCGCCGGTTCCCAGATGGGCGTGCCGTACTCGTGGGGCGGCGGCGCGCTCAACGGACCCAGCGAGGGCGTCGACTACGACGCGGGCAAGGTCGGCTACGACTGTTCCGGCTTCACGCGGTACGCCTTCGCGGGCGTGGGCGTGCCGATCCCGAAGTACTCGGGCGACCAGTACAGCTCCGGAAGGCCGATCGCGCCCTCGCAGGCCAGGCGAGGTGACCTGATCTTCTACGGGCCGGGCGGCAGCCAACACGTGGCGATCTTCCTCGGCGGCGGCCGGATGCTCGAGGCGTCGGGTAGTGCCGAAAGGGTGACCGTCAGCCCGGTGCGCACCGCGGGCATGTCTCCGCACCTGGTTCGGTTCATCGAGTCCTGATCGAGACCGCTTCGCGGCAGGGCACGTCGACGGATTCCGAACTGCCTGGAATAGTTGACGAGGAGCGTCCGCCGAGTGGCTCTGGCGCCACCGAGACCAACCAAGACCAGCGGTCTGAACTGAACGCCGGACCAGAACACGTGGGAGGAAACTGAATGACGTCACCGAGTGGGCCGCCGCAGGGCGCCGGAGGTTTCCCCGGGCAGGCCCCGCCGGAGGGCTTCCCGCAAGGCGGTCCCCAGCAGCCCCCGTCCACGAACGGTGGCCTGCAGAACGAGGTCCACACCCTGGAGCGGGCGATCTTCGAGGTCAAGCGGATCATCGTCGGTCAGGACCTGCTGGTCGAGCGCATGCTGGTCGGGCTCCTCGCGAAGGGCCACGTGCTCCTCGAAGGCGTTCCGGGTGTGGCCAAGACCCTCGCGGTGGAGACGTTCGCCAAGGTCGTCGGCGGGACGTTCGCGCGCATCCAGTTCACCCCCGACCTGGTGCCCACCGACATCGTGGGTACCCGCATCTACCGGGTGGGCAAGGAAGAGTTCGACATCGAGCTCGGGCCCGTGATGGTCAACTTCCTGCTCGCCGACGAGATCAACCGCGCTCCCGCCAAGGTGCAGTCGGCGCTGCTCGAGGTGATGGCCGAGCGCAAGGTGTCGCTTGGAGGCAAGACCTTCCCGCTGCCGAGCCCGTTCCTCGTCATGGCGACGCAGAACCCGATCGAGCAGGAGGGCGTCTACTCCCTGCCTGAAGCCCAGCGCGACCGCTTCCTGTTCAAGCTGAACGTCGACTACCCGACGCCCGAGGAAGAGCGCGAGATCATCTATCGGATGGGCGTCAACCCGCCGCAGCCGAAGCAGATCCTCAACATCGGTGACCTGCTGAGGCTGCAGGACATCGCCGCGGGCATCTTCGTCCACCACGCGCTCGTCGACTACGTCGTTCGCATCGTGACCGCCACCCGCGAACCCGAGAAGTTCGGCATGCCCGACGCCAAGGCGTGGATCGCCTACGGCGCCTCACCGCGTGCCTCGCTCGGCATCATCGCCGCGTCACGGGCACTGGCGCTGGTGCGTGGGCGCGACTACGTCATCCCACAGGACGTCGTCGAGGTGATCCCCGACGTGCTGCGGCACCGTCTGGTGCTGAGCTACGACGCGCTGGCCGATGAGGTGTCAGCCGAGACGGTCATCAACCGGATCATGCAGACCGTCGCGCTGCCACAGGTGAATGCCATTCCGCAGCAGGGACATTCGGTGGCGCCCGCCATGCCCACCGCGGCGGCGGCCGGCGGTCGGTGACTGAGTCGTCAGGCCGCGTGGATCTGCCGTCGCTCCAACGCGGTCAGATCCGGGATCCGGAGCTCTCGGCCGCGCTCCGCAAGCTGGAGCTGACGGTCCGCCGCAAGCTCGACGGCGTGCTGCACGGCGATCACCAGGGACTGGTGCCCGGACCGGGCTCCGAGCCGGGGGACTCCCGCATCTACCAGCCCGGTGACGACGTGCGCCGGATGGACTGGTCGGTGACCGCCCGCACCACGACGCCGCACGTGCGGCAGATGATCGCCGACCGCGAGCTCGAGACGTGGCTCGTCGTGGACGTCTCGGCGAGCCTCGACTTCGGCACCGCCGGATGCGAGAAGCGCGACCTCGCCGTGGCGGCCGCTGCGGCCATCGCGTTCCTCAACAGTGGTGGCGGCAACCGCCTCGGTGCGGTGATCACCAACGGCGAGAGCACCAGACGGGTGCCCGCACTCAGCGGTCGGATCCACGAGCACGAACTGCTCCGCGCGATCGCGACCATGCCGCGGGCGCCACTGGGCGTGCGCGGTGACCTGGCCGCCGCCATCGATGCGTTGCGCAGGCCCGAGCGGCGGCGCGGCATGGCGGTGATCATCAGCGACTTCCTCGGTCCGATCAACTGGATGCGGCCGCTGCGGGCCATCGCCGGGCGGCACGAGGTGCTCGGCATCGAGGTCATCGATCCCCGTGACGTCGAACTGCCCGACGTCGGCGACGTGGTCCTGCAAGACACCGAATCCGGCGTGACCCGCGAGTTCACCATCGACGCGCAACTGCGTGCCGACTTCGCCAAGGCGGCGACGGCACATCGTGCCGACGTGGCACGCACCTTGCGCCGCTGCAACGCGCCGCTGCTGACCCTGCGTACCGACCGGGACTGGATCGCCGACGTCGTTCGATTCGTGGCCAATCGACGTCGGGGAGCCCTTGCGTCCCGATGAGTCTCTGCGCCCCGATGAGCGCTTGCGGACGGATTACTGAAATGACAAGTAGCACATGACATTACCGATTTTTGGCCCGATGAGCCTGACGGGGTTCAAGAACCCGTGGTTCTTCCTCTTCCTTCTCTTCGTGCTCGGCCTGGTTGCCCTATACGTCGTCGTTCAGGTGGCCCGGCAGAAGCGGATGCTGCGCTTCGCCAACATGGAGCTGCTCGAGAGCGTGGCGCCCAAGCGTCCCGCCCGCTGGCGGCACCTGTCCGCGATCCTGATGGTGCTGTCGCTGGTGCTCTTCACCGTGGCGATGGCGGGGCCCACGAACGACGTCCGGATACCGCGCAACCGCGCCGTGGTCATGCTGGTGATCGACGTGTCGCAGTCGATGCGTGCCACCGACGTCGCACCCAGCCGGTTGGCCGCCGCTCAGGAGGCTGCCAAGCAATTCGCCGACCAGCTGACGCCCGGCATCAACCTCGGCCTGATTGCGTATGCGGGCACCGCGACCGTGCTGGTGTCACCGACGACCAACCGCGATGCCACCAAGGCCGCCATCGACAAGCTGCAACTGGCCGACCGCACCGCGACGGGCGAGGGGATCTTCACGGCCCTGCAGGCCATCGCGACCGTGGGCGCGGTCATCGGCGGCGGCGATGAACCGCCGCCGGCGCGCATCGTGCTGATGTCGGACGGCAAGGAGACGGTGCCGTCGAATCCGGACAATCCGAAGGGCGCCTACACCGCCGCCCGCACGGCCGACGACCAGGGCGTACCGATCTCCACGGTGTCCTTCGGCACGAAGTACGGGTACGTCGAGATCAACGACCAACGTCAGCCCGTGCCCGTCGACGACGAGATGCTCAAGAAGATCGCCGAGCTCTCTGGCGGCAACGCCTACTCCGCGTCGAGCCTGGAGCAGCTCAAGGCGGTCTTCACCTCTCTGCAAGAGCAGATCGGCTACGAGACCATCAAGGGCGATGCCAGCGTGGGATGGCTTCGACTCGGCTCGCTGGTACTCGCACTTGCGGCACTGGCCGCGCTGCTGATCAACCGCCGTCTGCCCGGTTGACCCGCACGGCGATTTCGGCCGGACAGACGCGAGACGATAGGTTGGCGAACATGACGGACTTCGTATCGCGCTCCGTGCTGGTCACCGGTGGCAACCGCGGCATCGGCCTCGCGGTCGCCCAGCGACTGGCCGCCGACGGGCACAAGGTCGCAGTGACACACCGTGGTTCGGGCGCACCCGACGGGCTCTTCGGCGTCGAGTGCGACGTCACCGACACCGCCGCCGTCGACCGCGCCTTCACCGAGGTCGAGGAGCATCAGGGCCCCGTCGAGGTGCTCGTCGCCAACGCAGGCGTCACCGCGGACATGCTCATCATGCGAATGAGCGAGGAGAACTTCGAGAAGGTCATCAACGCCAACCTGACCGGCGTGTTCCGCGTCGCCAAGCGCGCGTCGCGCAACATGATCAAGAAGCGCTTCGGCCGAATGATCTTCATGGGTTCGGTGGCCGGCTCGATCGGGCTGCCCGGGCAGGCGAACTATTCCGCCTCCAAGGCGGGCCTCGTCGGCATGGCCCGTTCGCTCACGCGCGAGCTCGGGTCGCGCTCCATCACGGCCAACGTGGTGGCGCCGGGCTTCATCGACACCGAGATGACGCGCGCGCTCGACGACAAGATGCAGGACACCGCCCTGCAGGCAATCCCGATGTCCCGCATCGGCAAGGTCGAAGAGGTCGCGGGCGTCGTCAGCTTCCTGGCGTCGGGGGACGCCGCGTACATTTCCGGCGCCGTCATCCCGGTCGACGGTGGCCTCGGCATGGGTCACTGAGCGGCAGCAAACGATCGGGCACGGCATCTTTGGCAAGGAGTAGAGGACGGACATGGCAGGGTTTCTCGAAGGCAAGCGCATCCTCGTCACGGGGATCATCACGGACTCGTCGATCGCGTTCCACATCGCGAAGGTCGCGCAGGAGGCCGGCGCGGAGCTGGTGTTGACCGGGTTCGACCGGATGAAGCTGATCCAGCGGATCGCCGACCGGCTGCCCAACCCGGCGCCGCTGCTCGAGCTGGACGTGCAGAACGAGGAGCACCTCGCCAGCCTTGCCGACCGCGTCACCGAGGTCATCGGCGAGGGCAACAAGCTTGACGGCGTCGTGCACTCGATCGGTTTCATGCCGCAGACCGGCATGGGCATCAACCCGTTCTTCGACGCCCCGTATGAAGACGTCGCCAAGGGCATCCACATCTCGGCCTACTCCTACGCGTCGCTGGCCAAGGCCGCGCTGCCGATCATGAACCCCGGTGGCGGCATCGTCGGCATGGACTTCGACCCCACCCGTGCGATGCCCGCCTACAACTGGATGACGGTCGCCAAGAGTGCGTTGGAGTCGGTGAACCGGTTCGTCGCGCGCGAGGCCGGTCAGTACGGCGTGCGGTCGAATCTCGTTGCCGCAGGACCGATCCGGACACTGGCCATGAGTGCCATCGTCGGTGGTGCGCTCGGCGCCGAAGCCGGCGACCAGATGAAGCTGCTCGAGGAGGGCTGGGACCAGCGGGCGCCCATCGGCTGGAACATGAAGGACCCGACACCGGTCGCAAAGACGGTGTGCGCCTTGATCTCCGACTGGCTCCCCGCCACGACGGGAACCATCGTCTACGCCGACGGCGGCGCCAGCACACAGTTGCTGTAGATCAGATGAACGAGCTCGACTTCGACGCGTTGCTCCTGCTGTCCTTCGGTGGCCCGGAGGGACCCGAGCAGGTGCGGCCCTTCCTGGAGAACGTCACCCGCGGCCGCAACATCCCGCCCGAGCGCCTGGACGACGTCGCCAAGCACTACCTGCACTTCGGCGGGGTCTCGCCGATCAACGGCATCAACCGTGCGCTGATCGAGCAGATCGAGGCGGAGCTCGTCGAGCGCGGCATGGGCGTACCCGTCTACTTCGGCAACCGCAATTGGGAACCGTACGTCGAGGACACCGTGGCGCGGATGCGCGACGACGGCATTCGGCGCGCCGCGGTCTTCACCACGTCGGCGTGGGGTGGCTACTCGGGCTGCACCCAGTACCAGGAGGACATCGCCCGGGCACGCCGCGCGGTCGGGTCGGAGGCGCCCGAACTCGTCAAGTTACGACAGTACTTCGACCACCCATTGTTGGTCGAGACGTTCGCCGACGCGATCGCCGATGCCGCCGCGACCCTTCCCGCGGACCTGCGCGACGAGGCACGCCTGATCTTCACCGCACACTCCATTCCGCTGCGCGCGGCGTCGCGCTGCGGACCGGACCTCTACAGCAGGCAGGTCGCCTACTCGGCGGGGCTGGTGGCGGCGGCCGCGGGCTACTCCGACTACGACCAGGTCTGGCAGTCGAGATCCGGTCCGCCGCAGGTGCCGTGGCTGGAGCCCGACGTGTCCGAACAGCTCACCGCATTGGCGGCGGCCGGCACCAGGGCGGTGATCGTATGCCCGATCGGCTTCGTCGCCGACCACATCGAGGTGGTCTGGGATCTCGACAACGAGCTCAGGGAGCAGGCGGAAGCGGCGGGCATCGCGTTCGCCCGCGCGACGACGCCGAATGCGCAGCGGCGATTCGCCCGGCTGACCGTCGACCTGATCGACGAACTGCGCGAGGGACGGGACCCGGTCAGGGTCGTCGGCCCGCAGCCCGTTCCCGGCTACGGGTTCAGCATCGACGGGTCGTTGTGTACGGCCGGCTGCTCTAGCGACGCCACGCCGACTGCAGGATCGCGCTGACCGCAGCCATCCGCGCCGAACGCACCACGCCGACCAGTGGGCGGAGCGCGTCGTTGGCGATCCGCATCTCCGACGACGACTGAAGCCCGATCGGCATCAGGCCCGAACTGACGGTGATGATGGCGTCGACGTGAGCGGCGTTCTCCAGGACCCGCAAGGCGCGCTCGGGTGCGTGATCGGGTGCTCGATGCAAACGCGCCGACTCGAGAACCTGTTCGACGAGGCCCCGCGGATCGGCGACGTCCGCGGAAGTCATCCCGGCGCGCAGGGTGCCGAGCGCGTCGGCTGCCGAGCGTACGGCGGCGCGCAGTTCGTACTCGGCGTGGCCGAGGTCCAGTTGCTGACCGATCGGCACCCCGGGCAGCGAGTACACGGTCCATTGCAGCGCGATCGGTTCGGCGTAGTGGTCGGTCGACTCGTCGTCGGTGTGGTCGTAATCGGGGTCGGTCTCGTCGTAGGCGAACTCGGGGACCAGACCGACCGCGGTGATTTCCCGGTACGACACGGTGATCGCCTCGCCAGCCGAGATGGCATCGAGGGTGAACTGAGTGCCCGCCGGCAGCCCGCGAACGTCGCCGGGGATCGGCAGCGTGACGGCGATCACGGGCTCACCGGTCGGCGGGCCCGCGGCCGTGCGCAGTGTCTGCAGCAGAGACACCGCGCCCGCATCGGTGAGATCCGGCCAGGGCAGCCCGGTGCGGTCTGCCACGACGGAGTCGTAAGCGGTTACGGAATGCCTTGGCGCCCATAGTGATAGCGCATCAAGAACGTCGTCCGGCGCGGCGACGCCAGCGAGCCAAGCGTTGGCCCATACCGACAGGGAAACACTGGGGCACCACATGATGCACGCAGTGTAGTTGTTGACGGCTGCGAGCGGGATACGCGCTAGGCTGGCTACATGGGCGCACTGATCTGGCTGGTGGCGGCACTGGCCCTGGCCGGTGCGGAAGCGATGACCGGTGATCTCTTTCTGCTCATGCTCAGCGGCGGCGCGTTGTCGGCCGCCGGTGCCAGCGCGCTGTTCGGCGGACCGGTCTGGGTCGACGGTGCGGTCTTCGCCGTCGTATCGATGCTGCTGCTGGTGCTAGTGCGCCCGGCCCTACGCAAGCGGTACGCGGCGGGCACCGGTCTGCCGGAGCCGATGAAGGCTCTCGAAGGCCAGGGCGCGCTGGTGCTCGACAGGGTGGGGCGCCACGAAGGCCAGGTGAAACTCGATGGTCAGGTCTGGACGGCCCGTCCGCTCAACGACGACGAGGTCTACGAACCGGGCGACCACGTCACCGTCGTGCGCATCGACGGCGCAACCGCGGTCGTCTTCAAGAGCATCTAAATTTAGGGAGGAACTGCAATGGATGGTGCTTTCTTCGGGCTGATTCTGGCGGCGGTGTTGGTGATCTTCGCGATCATCGTCGTCGTCAAGTCCGTCAAGGTGATTCCGCAGGCCGAGGCCGCGGTCATCGAACGGCTGGGGCGCTACAGCAAGACCGTCTCCGGGCAGCTCACGCTGCTGCTCCCGTTCGTCGACAAGATCCGCGCCAGGGTCGACCTGCGCGAGCGGGTCGTGTCGTTCCCTCCGCAGCCGGTGATCACCGAGGACAACCTGACGGTCAACATCGACACCGTCGTCTACTTTCAGGTCACCGAGCCCCAAGCCGCGGTCTACGCGATCAGTAACTACATCGTCGGCGTCGAGCAGTTGACCACGACCACCCTGCGCAACGTGGTCGGCGGCATGACCCTGGAGCAGGCATTGACCTCACGCGACCAGATCAACGGCCAACTCCGCGGTGTGCTCGACGAGGCCACCGGGCGATGGGGACTGCGCGTGGCCCGGGTCGAACTCCGCAGCATCGACCCGCCGCCGTCGATCCAGGATTCGATGGAGAAGCAGATGCGCGCCGACCGCGAGAAGCGCGCCATGATCCTGACCGCCGAGGGCAACCGCGCGGCGTCGATCATGCAGGCCGAGGGCCAGAAGCAGGCTCAGATCCTGTCTGCCGAAGGTGCCAAGCAGGCCGCGATCCTGGCCGCCGAGGCCGACCGTCAGTCCCGGATGCTGCGTGCCCAGGGTGAGCGAGCTGCGTCCTACCTGCAGGCCCAAGGCCAGGCCAAGGCCATCGAGAAGACGTTCGCGGCGATCAAGGCCGGTCGCCCGACCCCCGAGATGCTCGCCTACCAGTACCTGCAGACCCTGCCCCTGATGGCAAAGGGCGAGGCGAACAAGGTCTGGCTGGTACCCAGCGACTTCGGGACGGCGCTGCAGGGCTTCACCAAGATGCTCGGCGCGCCAGGCGAGGACGGCGTCTTCCGCTATCAGCCGTCGCCGGTGGAGGAAGACCTGCCGAAGCCCGAGGATGACTCGGCCGAGGTGGCGGAGTGGTTCAACACGAAGTCAGACCCCGAGATCGCGCAGGCGGTCGCGCAGGCGGTGGCCGAGGCGCGTACCCCCGGCTCGGGTGCCATCGATGCGCCCCCGCAGTACGCGCCGCTGTCGCAGCAGGCCCAGCCGCCTGCGACCGACTACGGGCAACCCCCGGCGCCACGGCACGGTAGTAGCCCGGGTCAGTGACCGCGCTGACGTCGCGACGGGCCTACGCCCTGCTGGCCGCGATGCAGGCCGGTGACGCCGTCGCGTGCGGTCTGCAGATCGCCCCGATCAAGAAGGCGTTCGACGACGTCGGGCTGGCCGAGGAGTTGCGGCCGGTCATCCCGGTGGTCAAGGCGGCGTCGGCGGTGGGTCTGCTGTCGGTGTACCGGTTCCCGGCACTGGCCCGCCTTACCACGTTCATGCTGACCGTGTACTTCGTGCTGGCGGTGGCGTTCCACGTCAGGGCCAGGGACTGGAGCCCGGGGTTGTTGGCGGCGACGTCCTTCCTCGGGTTGTTCGGCGCCATGACGGTGAAGGGACCCAGCGTCGAGGGGTGAGTCAGGGTGTGAAGGTGCCGGCACGATGGCGACGGTGACTGCGAATCTCATAGATCAGACCCGTGACGCCGAGACTGGCGGTACACACCGAGATCAGGAACAGCAACGGGCTGACGTTGCCGGTGAGCGCATCGCCGAAGACGACGACGGCGGCGGTCCCCGGCAGCAGCCCGACAATGGTGGCCAGCGTGTACGGCAGCGCGCGGATCGCGGACGCGCCCGCCGCATAGTTGAGCACCGAGAACGGCACCGCGGGGATCATCCGCATCGACAGGACCGTCGGCCAGCTTCGTTTCTCGAGTCGGGTGTTCAGAGCCTCGACCCTGGGGTGCCCCACCAGGCGGTTCAGCTGCCAGCCGACGGCACGAACCAGGAACAACGCGATGACGGCGCTCAGCGTGCTGGCGACCAGAGCGATCCCGACGCCCAGCAGGGGGCCGAAGAGCAGCCCCGCGGACAGCGTGAAGGCCGTGCGCGGGAACGGGAACACCGTGACGACGACGTGAGCCGCCAGGAAGGCCAGCGGGAACCACGGCCCCACCGAGGTCGCCCAGTCGCGCAGCTGAAGCGCGGTGGGCAAGGGCACCAGCAGTACGATTGCGACGAGAATCACAGCAGAGATCGCCGTGGCGACGATCCGGCGTCGAGGAACCTGCCGGGCGCTCGCGACCAAGGCGGCGCCGATCCCGCGCAGCGTGCTGACGACGGGCTTCACGCTTGTCAAGGGTACGTGGCATCGGCCGACGACTCCCGCCGGCGAGGCCGCGAGACGTACGCCCGCGAGGATGACGCGTTATGTCGATCATTTAGCCTGATGGCCGGGTGGTTCGTCACACGTACGACAACAGGGAGATGCCGGTGTCCGTACAGGGGTCCGGTGCCAACGTCGGCACCATGGAATCCGACCGCCAAACCTGGCGCGCCGCGGTCGCCGGCGTGTTGGCGAAGAGTAGCCGCAAGGACCCCTCCGATCTGGGTGCAGAACCCGAGCGCCTCCTCGATTCGCCGACGTACGACGGCTTCCCGGTGCGCCCCCTGTACACCGGCCTCGATGCGCTGCCGGAGCCTTCGCTACCTGGTCAGTGGCCCTTCGTGCGCGGTGGCGATGCGTTGCGCGACGTCAGGTCGGGGTGGAGGGTCGCGGAGTCGTTCCCGGTCACCCTTGGTGGGGTGTCCGATGGCAACGAAGCGGTGCTGGCTGCGCTGGCGGACGGCGTCAGCGCGCTGGTGCTGCGCGTCGGTGCGGGCGGGGTCGACGTGACCGACCTGGACCGAATGCTCGAGGGCATCTTCCTCGAGCTGGTGCCGGTGATCCTCGACGCGGGCACGGACTACGTTGCCGCCGCGGATGCCGTCTTGGCCCTGGTGACCGACTTCGACGATGCCAAGCGCCGCAGGTTGTCGATCGACCTCGGCGCAGATCCGTTGACGGCAGCGCTCACCGACCGGAGCACGCCCACGATCGAAGAGGTCGTCGCGACCGCAGCCAAGACCGTCGGATACGACGGAGGCGTGCGTGCGGTGACCGTCGACGGATCCTCCTTGCATGATCGGGGCGCCAGCGCCTCCTGGGAACTCGCAGGCGCCGTCGGCGCCGGAGTGGCCTACCTGCGCCTGCTCGGCGAGGGCGGCATCGCCGCGCCGGACGCGCTCGAACAGATCGCCTTCCGTTACGGCGCGGACGACGACCAGTTCATGACCATCGCCAAATTGCGGGCGGCACGCCAACTCTGGGCCAGGGTGGCCGAGGTCGTGGGTCACCCCGAGGCCGGGGCGGCAACGATCCATGCCGTCACGTCGCGACCGATGATGGCGCAGCGCGACCCCTGGGTGAACATGCTGCGCACCACGCTCGGCGCGTTCGGTGCGGGCGTCGGTGGCGCGGACACCGTGCAGGTCTACGAATTCGACAGCTCCATCGCCGGTGGGTTACCCGGTGTGGCAAGAACTTTCGCGCGCCGAATGGCACGCAACACGCAACTCCTGTTGCTGGAGGAATCGCACCTCGGTCGGGTCCTCGATCCGGGGGGCGGCTCGTGGTTCATCGAGGACCTGACCCGCAGGCTCAGCGAGGAAGCGTGGAAGCACTTTCAGGACGTCGAGGCCAGAGGTGGATTCGTCGCGGCCCGCGACCACGTGGCAGCAGAGATCGCCGGGGTCCGATCCAGACGCAGCGACGACGTCGCGCACCGACGGACCGCGCTCACCGGTGTGAACGAATATCCGAATCTCGCGGAAGCGCCTCTGCCGCAACCCAACCCGACGTCTACGGTGGAAAGGTACGCAGCGGGGTTCGAGGCGTTGCGGGACCGGTCCGATGCCTATCTCGTGGCAAACGGTGCGCGCCCGATGGCGCTGCTGCTGCCGGTGGGTCCACTCGCCGAGCACAACATCCGCGCCACGTTCGCCGCGAACCTACTGGCTTCTGGCGGGGTGGAGTCGGTGAATCCGGGCACGGTGGCGGCGGCAGGCGTCGTGCAGGCAGTATCGGACGCGGGCGGCACGGTCGCCGCGGTGATCTGCGGGACCGATGCGCGCTACGCCGAAGAGGCCACCGACGTGGTGGAAGCCGCTCGCGCAGCGGGTGTCTCACACGTGTACCTCGCCGGACCTGAGAAGGCGGTCGCCGATGCTGCGAGTCGGCCCGACGAGTACCTCACCGCCAAGATCGACGCGATCGCCGCGCTGTCGACACTGCTCACCCGATTGGGGGCATGACCATGACCCTGCCCGACGTCGCCGCCGAGACGGCTCCGGAACCCGATGTCGCCGCCGGGGCGGCTCCGACCACGAAACCCAGCATCGCAAGCTTCGCCGACGTGCCACTGCACGGCGACCGCAAGGTCGCTCCCGCCGCCGAGTCCGCCGTCGCCGAGCACGTGGCGGCAGCCGCTGCCGAACACGGCTACACCCCAGATGAACTCGACTGGGTCACCCCCGAGGGCATCGACGTCAAACCCGTCTACGTTGCCGCCGACCGCGACGCCGCGGTCGAGGCCGGCTATCCGTTGGACACGTTCCCCGGCGCGCCGCCGTTCGTTCGTGGGCCGTACCCCACCATGTACGTCAACCAGCCGTGGACCATCCGTCAGTACGCGGGCTTCTCCACCGCCGCGGAGTCCAACGCGTTCTACCGCCGCAACCTGGCCGCCGGACAGAAGGGTTTGTCGGTGGCATTCGATCTGGCGACCCATCGCGGTTACGACTCCGATCACCCGCGAGTCGCCGGTGACGTCGGAATGGCTGGTGTCGCAATCGATTCCATCCTCGACATGCGGCAGCTGTTCGATGGCATCGACCTGTCGACGGTATCGGTGTCGATGACCATGAACGGCGCCGTGCTACCGATTCTGGCGCTGTACGTCGCCGCGGCGGAGGAGCAGGGCGTGCCGCCGGAGAAGCTGGCGGGGACCATCCAGAACGACATCCTCAAGGAGTTCATGGTCCGCAACACCTACATCTATCCGCCCAAGGCGTCGATGCGCATCATCTCCGACATCTTCGCCTACACCAGCGTGAAGATGCCGAAGTACAACTCCATCTCGATCTCCGGCTATCACATCCAAGAGGCCGGTGCCACGGCCGATCTGGAGCTCGCCTACACGCTCGCCGACGGCGTCGAGTACATCAAGGCTGGCTTGGACGCCGGTCTCGACATCGACAAGTTCGCGCCCCGGCTGTCCTTCTTCTGGGGCATCGGCATGAACTTCTTCATGGAGGTGGCCAAGCTGCGGGCGGGCCGGCTGCTGTGGAGCGAGCTCGTCGCCCAATTCGACCCGAAGAGCGACAAGTCGCTGTCCCTGCGCACCCACTCGCAGACGTCGGGATGGTCGCTGACGGCGCAGGACCCGTTCAACAACGTCGCGCGCACCTGCATCGAGGCGATGGCCGCCACGCAGGGACACACTCAGTCGCTGCACACCAATGCACTCGACGAGGCGCTCGCGCTGCCCACCGACTTCTCCGCGCGCATCGCCCGCAACACGCAGCTGTTGTTGCAACAGGAGTCCGGCACCACCCGGCCCATCGATCCCTGGGGCGGGTCGTATTACGTGGAGTGGCTGACTCATCAGCTTGCCCAGAAGGCCCGCGCACACATCGCCGAGGTCGCCGAACACGGCGGCATGGCTCAGGCGATCGGCGAGGGCATCCCCAAGCTGCGCATCGAGGAGGCGGCGGCACGCACCCAGGCCCGCATCGATTCCGGTGCGCAGACGGTCATCGGCATCAACAAGTACCAGGTGGACTCCGACCAGGAAGTCGAAGTCCTCAAGCTCGAGAACAACCGGGTGCGCGCCGAACAGATCGCCAAGCTCGAGCAACTCCGCGCCGACCGCGACGAGGCCGCCACCCAGGCTGCGTTGGCCGAGTTGTCGCGTGCCGCAGGTGACTCGGGGAATGGCCCCGGGGACGACGGCTTCGGCAACAACCTGATGGCCCTGGCCATTGCCGCGGCGCGGGCCAAGGCCACCGTCGGGGAGATCTCCGACGCCCTGGAGATGGTCTACGGACGCCACCAGGCGGAGATCCGCACCATCGCGGGTGTGTACCGAGACGAGGTGGGGAGAGGCCAGAACGTGCGAAATGTCTCAGCCGCAACGGAACTGGTGGAGAAGTTCGCCGAGGCGGACGGTCGCAGGCCGCGCATTCTGGTTGCCAAGATGGGACAGGACGGTCACGACCGCGGCCAAAAGGTGATTGCGACCGCCTTCGCCGACATCGGCTTCGACGTCGACGTCGGCTCGTTGTTCTCGACTCCCGACGAGGTCGCGCGGCAGGCCGCCGACAACGACGTGCACGTCGTCGGTGTGTCATCGCTGGCTGCCGGTCACTTGACGTTGGTGCCCGCGCTGCGCGATGCCCTGGCAGAGGCCGGTAGGCCCGACATCATGATCGTCGTCGGCGGTGTGATCCCGCCGGGGGACTTCGACGAACTGTACGCGGCGGGCGCCACCGCGATCTTCCCGCCAGGCACGGTCATCGCCGACGCCGCGATCGGCCTGCTGGAGAAGTTGGCCGAGCGGCTGGGTTACAGCCTGAGCTAGATGGACCCCTCGGAGCTTGCGCAGGCCATTCGCCGCGGGGATCGTTCCGCGCTGCCACGGGCGATCACCCTCGTCGAGTCGACCAGGGCCGACCATCGGAAGAACGCACAGCGGCTGCTGATGGAGTTGATGCCCGATGCGGGCAGCGCGCTGCACGTCGGCATCACGGGGGTACCCGGGGTCGGGAAGTCGACGACCATCGAGGCTCTCGGCATGCACCTCATCGAGCAGGGCCACCGGGTGGCGGTCCTTGCCGTGGACCCGTCGTCGACCAGGACGGGCGGGTCGATCCTCGGTGACAAGACGCGGATGGCCCGTCTCGCCGTGCATCCCGACGCGTACATCCGGCCGTCGCCGACGTCGGGAACCCTGGGTGGTGTCGCCAAGGCCACCAGGGAGACGATCGTCCTCCTCGAGGCCGCGGGTTACGACGTCGTGCTGGTGGAGACGGTGGGCGTCGGGCAATCCGAGGTCACCGTCGCAGGCATGGTCGACACCTTCGTCTTCCTGACGCTGGCGCGCACCGGCGATCAGCTACAGGGCATCAAGAAGGGCGTGCTCGAGCTCGCCGATGTCGTGGTGGTGAACAAGGCCGACGGGGCGCACGCCGTGGAGGCCAAGAAGGCGGCTCGCGAGCTCAGCGGCGCGATCCGGCTGATCTACCCGCGCGATGTGCTGTGGAGACCGCCCGTGCTGACGATGAGCGCCCTGGAAGGCACCGGCCTGACGGAACTGTGGGACACCGTGCTCGAACACCGCCGGGTGCTCACCGAGGCGGGCGAGTTCGACGCGCGCCGCCGCGCACAACAGGTCGTGTGGATGTGGTCGATGGTGCGCGATGCCGTGCTGGATCGAGTGACGTCCAATGCCGCGGTCCAGGCCAATCGGCACGATCTCGAACGGCGGGTCCGCGAGGGTCGGCTCACGCCCGCCTTGGCCGCTCAGGAAATACTCGACATGGTCCATCAACCGTTGGACGAGCCACTCGGATGATCACCACACCGGCGTAGACGACGTCGTGCGTCGTCGTTCGAGCGTTGCCACCGGGTCCCCCGAGGTGGACGCCACGGCGAAGGCCGCTGAACAAGGCGCAGTAGGTGGAGCGGAGCCAGGCAGTTTGCTAACGGAACGGTAACTGGAAGAAGGGTTTGCCGGGGTCGCAGGTAAATTGTGATGATTGTGACCCATGCCATACGCGGGGAGCGCAGCGCGGCGCTTCCGTACGGGGCCGATGACTCGGCCCTACCGCGCGGTGTCCATGGCGCGGCGGACCCCAGCTTCGCCTGGGTCGTTCGAGCCTTCTCTCGACTGTTCCCAGGACGGCGCTTCGGCGGCGGAGCGCTTTGCGTCTACCTCGACGGTCAGCCGGTCGTCGACGTCTGGACCGGCTGGGCGGACCGCCGGGGCACCAGGCCATGGAACGCCGATACCGGCGCGATGGTGTTCTCGGCAACCAAGGGCATGGCCTCCACGGTCATCCACCGGCTCGCGGACCGCGGCCTGATCGACTACGACGCCCCCGTTGCGGATTACTGGCCTGACTTCGCCAGTAACGGCAAGGCAGGCGTCACCGTGCGCGAGCTCATGCGTCATCGCGCCGGGTTGTCCCAACTCAACGGGGCCACCAGCGCGGACCTCATGGATCACCTCCTGATGGAGGAACGCATGGCCGCGGCATCGATGGGCTGGCTGAAGGGCAGGCCCTCCTACCACGCGCTGACCTACGGCTGGTTGATGTCGGGTCTGGCACGTGCGGTCACTGGCCGCAGCATGCGAGAGCTTTTCCGCACCGAGCTCGCCGAGCCGCTCGGCACCGACGGCCTCCACCTCGGTCGGCCGCCCGTCGACGCGCCAACTCAGCCGGCGCGAATCATCGGTTCGCAGAGCAGGATTCAGAATCCGCTCTTCAACCTGGTCGCACCACACATTGCCGCGCTGCCGTTCTCGGGTGGCTTCGGCTCGATGTACTTCCCCGGCATGAAGCGCACCGTGCAGGGCGACATCTCGTTGCTCGATGCCGAGCTGCCCGCCGCGAACGGGGTTGCGACGGCACGGGGATTGGCCCGGATGTACGGCGCGATCGCGAACGGCGGACGGATCGACGGCATGCAGTTCCTGTCGGCCGAGCTGGTCGCAGGTCTGACGGGGCGACCCAGCCTGCACCCCGACGGTGGACTCTTCATGCCGCTGTCCTTTCACCTCGGATATCACGGTCTGCCACTGCCTGGCGTGCTGCCCGGTTTCGGTCACGTCGGTCTCGGCGGCTCCCTCGGGTGGGCCGATCCAGCCACTCGTCTGGCGTTCGGCTTCGTCCACAACCGCCTGCTCACACCGCTCGTCGTGAGCGATCAGGCCGGGTTCGTCGCCACGGCTGCGTTGATTCGCAGGGG
>NZ_DASQEU010000013.1:0-83387 GCF_035633495.1 Mycobacterium sp.
CTGAGAGGTCTCGTGCTCGACCGGTCCAAGCGCGAACTCGCCGCCGACGAGGGCATCAGCCCGTCGGCGGTGTCCCAGCGTGCGGCACGCGACGGGCTGGACCTCATCGTCGCTGCCTCGCAACGCCTTTCGGAGATTGCATGAGTGCGCTGGCCGTGCTGCTGATCGCCGTCGGGATCGGCGACGTGTGCCGACGCCTGATCGACGCCCGATGGGCGGCTCCGATGGCTGCCGTCGTGTCGATCGCGGCCTGCCTGCTGCTCGCTGCGCTGTGGCATCCGGGCGACCTGCTTCTACTCATCGTCGCCGCCGTGTCCAGCGTCGCGTGGCTGCTGTTGTGCGACCGTGCCGAGCGCACGGCCAAGCACCAGGCATTACCGCTCACGGTCTTCGGCGGTGCAGTTTCCACGCTGATCCTGTTGTCCGGCTTGGGGACTGATGTCGGAGGTCTGGTCGGGCGCTGGTTGGCGTGGGTGGGCTACGCCACCAGCCCGAACCGTGCGTTGATGGTGGTGGGCGTGCTGCTGGTGCAATTGGCCACGGCGAATCAGGTGGTGCGCCTCGTCCTGGGCTCCGTCGGCGCCGTCAAGCCTGCCGGTCAGCCGCAGGCGTCGGATCAGCTCAAGGGCGGCCGACTGCTCGGTCCCATGGAGCGGCTGCTGATCGTCGGGTTGGGACTGGCCGGTCAGCTGACCTTGGCCACGGCCGTCGTGGCGGCCAAGAGCATCATCCGGTTCCCCGAGATCAGCGCCAAGCGCGACAAGAACGGCACGCCCGAGCGGGTCGGGATCGACGACGTCACCGAGTACTTCCTGGTCGGCAGTTTCGCCAGCTGGATGCTGGCATTCGGCGCCCTCGCACTCGTCGCCGCGACCTAACCCTGACCTAACCCCTTGGCTGCCGCATCACATCACGAAGTTCCGCTCGCGCAACGCCGACTCCACGCGCACAACGTAGGTCGGCCGCCGATATCGCAGCAGGTCGCGACTGACCCGAATGATGAACCAGCCCAGCGCCGTCAGCTCGAACAGTCGGTCGATGTCCCGCTGCCGTACGGCCGGGTCGGTCCAGTGCTGCGGACCGTCGTACTCGATGCCCACCTTGACGGCTTCGTAGGCCATGTCGACGCGTGCGACGAACTCACCATATCGACCGAACACCTCGAACTGCGTACTGGGCGCGGGTAACCCAGCGTCGACGAGCGCCAACCGCGCAGCGGTCTCCTGGGGTGATTCAGCACCGCCGTCCACCAGTGGCAGCACGGAGCGAAGACGAGACAGTCCACGAATCCCGGGATGCGCCTTCACCACGGCTTCCACTTCCGGGAGGGTCACCAAGGTGGCGTGGGCGAGCGCGTCGAGTCGCTGTACGGCTGCCAGCCGAGAAGCGGTGTGTCGTCCGATGTCGAAGGCGGTTCGGGCGGCTGTGGTCACGGCCAGGCCTCGCATATTGAGCACCTCGCTCGGACGCAACACGTCGGAGTGGACGGTGAGCAGTGCTGGAGACTTTCGATTTCCATGGATGAGTTCGGCAGACCGTCGACCGTCGATCCACTTGGCGCCGAGCATGGCGGCCGCCGACTGCCCGGCCACGACGCCGCGGCGCCTGGACCACAGCCAGGCCGCCTCGGCGCGCTGACATGCTGACGGCTCGACACCCCGAGGCACGTAGACGCCGGGATACAACTGCTCGTAACACCTGCGCATGGCGCGCTCGGGCATCACGCCAGCCGCCAACGCCTCTACGCCGACGAACGGCCACCGAACATCCCTCATGGCCGCATGCTGCGGCCGACACCCGACAGAACGAATGCGTCAGCTGGCGGTCATCCACAGCCATGCACGCCGAGTGTGAATTTCACGACGCTTTCGCCGAGCGGACCGTCGTGAAATTCACACTCGCGGCGGGGGTGAGGGCAGGAGGGCGGCGGCGGGGGGAGCTAGAGCCGTTCGATGATCGTGACGTTGGCGGTGCCGCCGCCCTCGCACATCGTCTGCAGGCCGTAGCGACCGCCCGTGCGCTCCAGCGTGTTGAGCATCGTCGCGAAGAGCTTTGCGCCAGTTGCGCCCAGCGGGTGTCCGAGCGCGATGGCACCACCACTCGGGTTCACCTTCGCGGGGTCGGCCTTCGTCTCCTGGAGCCACGCCATGACGACTGGCGCGAACGCCTCGTTGATCTCGATGGTGTCGATGTCCTCGATCGACAGCCCGGTCTTCTCCAACGCGTAGTGCGTCGCCGGGATCGGGCCGGTCAGCATGTACACCGGGTCGGCGCCGCGGGCGCTGACGTGGTGGATGCGAGCCCGCGGCTTCAGTCCATGGTCCTTGACGGCTTGCTCGGACGCGATCAGCACGGCGCTGGCGGCGTCGGAGATCTGGCTGGCCATCGCCGCCGTCAACCGACCGCCCTCGACGAGAGTATTCAGCCCGGCCATCTTCTCCAGCGACGTCTCGCGCGGTCCTTCGTCGGTGACGAAGCCGTCCACCGCGACTATTTCGTTCTCGAAGTATCCGGCGCGGATCGCCTCCTGCGCCCGATGGTGGCTCGTCAGCGAGTACTGCTCCATCTCCTCGCGCGAGATGTTCCATTTCTCCGCGATCATCTCCGAGCCACGGAACTGCGAGATCTCCTGATCGCCGTAGCGGTGCAGCCAACTCTTCGACTCGTTCGTGGGCGAGGTGAAGCCGAACTGCTCGCCTACGATCATCGCCGACGAGATCGGGATCTGGCTCATGTTCTGCATGCCGCCCGCGACGATCAGGTCAGCGGTACCGGACATGATCGCTTGTGCGCCGAAGGAGATCGCCTGCTGACTAGAGCCGCACTGCCGGTCGACCGTGACGCCGGGCACCTCTTCGGGGAAGCCCGCGGCCAACCACGACAGCCGGGCGATGTTGCCCGCCTGACCACCGATGGCGTCGACGCACCCGGCGATCACGTCGGTGACGGCACCCGGGTCGACGTCGTTGCGGTCGAAGAGACCACGCCAGGCGGCGGCCCCGAGGTCGACGGGGTGCAGGCCGGCGAGCGATCCGTTGCGCTTGCCGACTGCGGTACGCACAGCGTCGATGATGTACGCCTCACCCATTGTTCAGTCTCCTTCATTCGTGATTCCGCCAAGAACGATGGCGAGGTACTGCCTGCCGACCTGCTCGGCCGTGAGGGGTCCACCTGGTTGGTACCAGCGGACGGAAACCCATGTCGTGTCGCGGATGAACCGGTAGACCAGGTCGACGTCGAGGTCTGCGCTGAAGCAACCCTCGGCGACGCCCTGCTTGAGCACGTCCACCCACATCGTGCGCTGCTCTCGGTTGCGCTCGTCGACGAACGCGAACTGTGGGAGTGGTGAAAGTCGTTTGGCTTCATCCTGATAGATGACGACCTGGGCGTGCCGGTGCTCGATGGCCTCGAAGGACGCCATGAAGAGCCCCTCGACGCGCTTCAGTGGGTCGGTCTCGGCCTCGACGATCTCCTGATACCGGTCGAAGAGCCAATCGAGGAAGTCACGCAGCACCTCCTCGACCATCTGCTCCTTGGACTTGAAGTGGTGGTAGAGGCTCCCGGACAGGATTCCCGCGGAATCTGCGATGTCGCGCACGGTCGTGGCCCGCAACCCGCGCTCGGCGAACATCGCCGCGGCGAGGTCGAGAAGCTCGTCGCGGCGACTCGGCGGAGGGACGGTCATGCGCGCTGGCTCGACACCGAAATCACTTCTCCGGTCAGATAGCTGGAATAGTCGCTGGCAAGGAACGCCATGGTCGCCGCTACTTCCCACGGCTCGGCGGCGCGACCGAAGGCCTCGTCGCCCGCCAGCCGGTCGAGAAGCTCCGAGCTGCTCGTCTTCTCGAGGAACTCGTGCCTGGCGATGCTCGGCGAGACCGCGTTGATGCGAACGCCGTACTCGACGGCTTCGATTGCGCTGCAACGGGTCAACGCCATCACGCCGGCCTTCGCCGCTGCGTAGTGCGACTGCGAGTGCTGGGCGCGCCACCCGAGCACGCTGGCGTTGTTGACGATCACGCCGCCGTGCCCGGCATCGCGGAAGTACCGCAGCGCCGCACGCGTGGCGCGCATGACCGACGTCAGCGTCACGTTCAGGACGCGGTCCCACTCGTCGTCGGTCATGTCGATTATGGGCGTCTGCCCGCCGAGGCCGGCGTTGTTGATGAGGACGTCCAGACGACCCATCTTCTCGACCGCCGTGGTGATCAGTGCGTCGACGGCCTCGGTCGACGTCACGTCGCACACCACCGAGTCCACCCGGCCCAACCCGAGTCCGGCCAGCTCGTCACGGGTCTCGCCGAGTCGCCGCTCGTGGAAGTCCGACACGACGACGTCGGCGCCCTCGGCCAGCGCGCGCCGTGCCGCGGACGACCCGATGCCGGTACCCGCCGCGGCGGTCACCAGTACGACCTTGCCAGTCAGCAGTCCGTGACCGTCGATCTCCTTGGGCGCAATGGCCAGATTCATCCCTTGACCTCTCGAGGCAGGCCGAGCACGCGCTCGGCGATGATGTTGCGCTGGATCTCGTTCGAGCCGCCGTAGATGGTGTCCGCGCGCGAGAAGAGGTACAGCCGTTGCCATTCGTCGAACTCGCCACCGTCGAGCAGCAATCCGGACATGCCCTGGACGTCCATCGCGATCTCTCCGAGTTCGCGATGCCAGTTGGCCCACAACAGTTTCGACACGTTGTCCTGGCCCGGCTGCTCGACGTCCATGGTCGCCAGCGCATACGACCGCATGGTCTTCAGCCCCACCCACGACAGTGTCAGCTTCTCGCGGATCAGCGGGTCGTCGATGGCCCCGGTCTTCTTGGCTAGCTCGACGATGCCGGAAAGCTCACGCGCATAACGAATCTGCTGCCCCAACGTCGACACGCCACGCTCGAAGGTCAACGTGCCCATCGCGACGCGCCACCCGTCGCCGGGCTCCCCCACGACCAGGCTCGCGTCGGTGCGGGCATCGTCGAAGAAGACTTCGTTGAACTCCGAGTCGCCCGTCAGCTGGACGATCGGGCGCACCTCGACGCCCGGCTGATCCAGTGGGACGAGTAGGTACGAGAGGCCGGCGTGCCGCTTGGAACCCCTTTCGGTCCGCACGACGACGAAGCACCACTGCGCCCAGTGCGCCAGCGAGGTCCACACCTTCTGCCCGTTGATGACCCACTGGTCACCGTCGAGTTCGGCGGTCGTCGACACGTTGGCGAGGTCGCTACCCGCGCCCGGCTCCGAGTACCCCTGACTCCACAGTTCCGTGACGTGGAGGATGTTCGGCAGGAAGCGCTTCTGCTGCTCTGGCGTGCCGTAGGCGATGAGCGTCGGCCCCACCAGCTCCTCGCCGAAGTGGTTGACCTTGTCGGGGGCGTCGGCGAGGGCGTACTCCTCGTAGAACGCGACGCGGTGCGCCACCGTCAGACCTCGGCCGCCGTGCTCCTCGGGCCAACCGAGACACGTCAGCCCGGCCGCGGCAAGATGCTGGTTCCACGCGCGTCGGCCGTCGAACGCCTCGTACTCCCGGCCCGGTCCGCCGAGCCCCTTGAGCGCGGCGAATTCACCGACGAGATTGTCGGCGAGCCACTGCCGGACCTCGGCCCGGAACTCCTGGACCTCTATCACCCCTGTAGGCTAACCTACCAAGCACTTGCTTTGTTAGAGGAGTCTCGATGGAGAGCCAGCCGAGGACCATTCCCGGCGTACTGGACCGAGTCAGCGGCGAATTCTCCGACCACGAAGCGCTCGTCACCGAGGATCGGATACTGACCTACGCCGAACTCAGGGCCGAAGTCAGGCAGGCCGCCGCGGCAATGATCGACCTCGGGGTCAACGCTGGAGACCGCGTCGCGATCTGGTCGCCCAACACCTGGCACTGGGTGGTCGCGTGCCTCGCGACGCACTACGCGGGCGCCATCGTCGTTCCGCTCAACACGCGATACACCCCGAGCGAAGCCACCGACATCCTGGCCCGTACCGACGCGCCGCTGCTGATCGGCATGGGTGAGTTCCTAGGCTCCGACCGGATCACCGAACTCGACCGGGAGGCGCTGCCCGCACTGCGACACATCGTCCGGGTACCGATCGAGAAGGACGACGGCACGTGGGACGTGTTCATGGCGCGTGGGGACGGGGTTGCCGCCAAAGACGAAGTCGACGTCCGCGCCGCGGCGGTCGACCCCGACGACGTGTCCGACATCCTCTTCACCTCGGGCACCACCGGGCGCAGCAAGGGCGTGCTGTGCGCGCACCGGCAATCCCTCGACGCACCCGCGGCGTGGGCGGAGTGTGGTCGGCTCACCAGCGACGACCGCTACCTCTGCATCAACCCGTTCTTCCACAACTTCGGCTACAAGGCCGGGATCCTGGCGTGCATGCAGAAGGGGGCCACGCTGATCCCGCAGCTGACGTTCGATCCCGAGAAGGCGATGCGGGCCGTCCGGGACCAGAAGATCACCGTGCTGCCCGGCCCGCCGACGATCTACCAGACTCTGCTCGACCACCCAAGTCGCAGCAAGTACGACCTGACGTCGCTGCGGTTCGCCGTGACCGGCGCGGCCGTCGTGCCCGTGATCCTGATCGAACGCATGCAGGAAGAGCTGGACATCGACATCGTGCTGACGGCCTACGGGCTCACGGAGGCAAGCGGTTTCGGCACGATGTGCCGGGCCGACGATGATGCCGTCACGGTCGCGACGACGTGCGGTAGGCCGATCGCGGACTTCGAGCTGAGGATCGACGCGGCCGACGAGGGTGGCGCTGGCGAGGTTCTGTTGCGCGGACCCAACGTGATGCTCGGCTACCTCGACGACCCCGCGGCGACCGCCGCCGCGATCGACGCCGACGGCTGGCTGCACACCGGCGACGTCGGAAAGCTCGACGAACGCGGCAATCTCAGCATCACCGACCGTCTCAAGGACATGTACATCTGCGGCGGCTTCAACGTCTACCCCGCCGAGATCGAGCAGGTTCTCGCCCGCCTCGACGGCGTGGCGGACAGCGCCGTGATCGGGGTGGCCGACGAGCGACTCGGCGAGGTCGGGAAGGCCTTCATCGTCGCCAAGGCAGGCCACCAGCTCGACGAGGCGACCGTGATCGCCTACACCCGCGAGCATCTGGCGAACTTCAAGACGCCACGGTCGGTTGCCTTCGTGGACGTGTTGCCGCGAAATCCTGGAGGAAAAGTGGTCAAACCGCTACTGCGAGAGATCAGTTGATGGATCTGACGTTCGACGACGAGACCGAGGAGTTTCGCGCCGAGATGCGCGAGTTCCTGGCCGCCAACAAGGCGCACTTCCCGACGAAGTCCTACGACACCGCCGAGGGTTTCGAGCAGCACCGCGACTGGGACAAGGTGCTCTTCGACGCGGGCCTGTCGGTGATCGCCTGGCCCAAGAAGTACGGCGGTCGGGACGCGACGCTGTTGCAGTGGGTCGTCTACGAGGAGGAGTACTTCCGCGCAGGGGCACCGGGCCGGGCCAGCGCGAACGGTACCTCGATGCTCGGCCCGACGCTGTTCGCCCATGGCACCGAGGAGCAGCAGACGAGGGTGCTGCCCAAGATGGCCAGCGGCGAGGAGATCTGGGCCCAAGCGTGGTCGGAGCCCGAGTCGGGCAGCGACCTGGCGTCACTGCGGTCGACGGCTACCAGGACCGATGGCGGTTGGAAGCTCAACGGACAGAAGATCTGGAGTTCGCGAGCCCCCTTCGGCGATCGGGCCTTCGGGCTGTTCCGTTCCGATCCGACAGCCCAACGGCACCGCGGTCTGACCTACCTGATGTTCGACCTCCACGCCGACGGCGTGACCGTGCGGCCGATCGCTCAGCTCGGCGGGGACACGGGCTTCGGCGAGATCTTCCTCGACGACGTGTTCGTACCGGACGACGACGTCGTCGGGGCCGTCGACGACGGCTGGCGCGCCGCGATGAGCACGTCGAGCAACGAGCGTGGCATGTCGCTACGCAGCCCCGCCCGCTTCCTCGCGCCGGCAGAACGTCTGGTTCGGGCATGGCAGGCCGACCGCAATCCCGCCTTCGCCGACCGCGTCGCGGACGCGTGGATCAAGGCGCAGGCGTATCGGCTACACACGTTCGGCACCGTCACCCGATTGGCCGAGGGCGGCGAACTCGGCGCCGAGTCATCGGTGACCAAGGTGTTCTGGTCCGATCTCGACGTCGCGCTGCACCAGACCGCGCTGGACCTGCGCGGCGCGGACGGCGAACTCGCCGACCACTGGACCGATGGCCTGTTGTTCGCCCTTGGCGGCCCGATCTACGCCGGCACCAACGAGATTCAGCGCAACATCATCGCCGAGCGGCTGCTGGGCCTACCTCGGGAACCGAAATGAGACTTCGCCGTGCACTTTGAGATAGACGCTTCTCAGCGTGACTTCGCGGCCAGCATCGACGGTGCCCTGGCGGCCGCCGACGTGCCCGCCGTCATCCGCGCCTGGTCCGCAGGCGATACCGGACCCGGGCGCAAGGTGTGGGCCACGCTGGCCGACCTGGGCGTGACGGCATTGGCCGTACCGGAGAAGTTCGACGGCATCGGCGCCCATCCCGTCGACCTGGTGGTGGCTGCCGAAAGGCTGGGCCGCTGGGGGGTGCCCGGTCCCGTCGCCGAATCGATCGCCGTGGCGCCGATCCTGCTGGCGGACGACGAGCGCAGCAGCGCCTTGGCGTCCGGCGAACTCATCGCCACGGTCGCGATGCCGCCACGCGTGCCCCGTGCCGTCGACGCCGATTCCGCTGGTCTCGTCCTGGTCGCCTCCGACGGCGAGGTGCGGGACGCCGACGCGGGACCGCAGCACGAGTCGGTCGACCCGGCGCGCCGCCTCTTCGACGTCACCGCCTCCGGTGCGCCACTAAGGGTTGACACCGCAAGGGCTTTCGAGTTCGGCGCGCTGGTCACCGCCGCTCAATTGATCGGCGCGGGTCAAGCCATGTTGGACGGTTCGGTCGCCTACGCCAAGCAGCGCACTCAGTTCGGCAGGGTGATCGGCTCATATCAGGCGATCAAGCACGAGCTCGCCGACGTGCACATCGCCATCGAACTGGCCCGCCCGCTGGTCTACGGCGCAGCGCTGTCGCTCGCCGACGGATCACCCGACAGCGCACGCGACGTCAGCGCGGCCAAGGCAGCCGCCTCAGAAGCCGCGCTGCTGTCGGCCCGATCGTCGCTGCAGACGCACGGAGCCATCGGTTACACGCAGGAGCACGACCTCTCGCTGTTGCTCCTACGGGTGCATGCGTTGCGGTCGGCGTGGGGCGATCCGACCTGGCATCGCCACAGGGTCCTCGAGGCACTGGCATGGAGGACGTCATGACCGAAGAACGGGAGATGCTGCGCGACACCGTCGCGTCGCTGGTCGAGAAGCACGCGTCCCCCGGGGCAGTGCGCCGCGCAATGGCATCCGAGCGCGGCTACGACGAATCGCTGTGGACGCTGTTGTGCGAGCAGGTCGGCGCGGCGGCCCTCGTCATCCCCGAGGAGCTCGGCGGGGCGGGTGGTGAACTCGCCGATGCTGCGGTCGTCGTCGAGACACTGGGACGCAACCTGGTACCGACGCCGCTGCTGGGTACGACGCTGACCGAGCTGGCCCTGCTGTCGGCCGACGAGCCGGACGCCGACGCCCTGGAGAAGCTGGCCGAGGGCGCGTCGATCGGTGCGGTCGTCTTCGATGCCGGGTACGTCCTCAACGGCGACGTCGCCGACGTGGTGGTGGGCGTCGACGACGGCCGGTTGAGCCGCTGGACGGGTTTCACCGCGGAACCGCAGGTCGCCATGGATCCCACCCGCAGGCTGGCGCGCGTCACGGCCGGCGACACGGTGGCGATCGGCCCGGACCCCGGAATCGCCGACACCGCGGCAATCCTGTTGGCGGCCGAACAGATTGGCGCGGCCAGCCGCTGCCTGGACCTGACCGTCGCCTACACCAAGGACCGCGTCCAGTTCGGCAGGCCCATCGGCAGTTTCCAGGCGCTCAAGCACCGGATGGCCGACCTCTACGTGCTGGTGCAGTCGGCGCGAGCGGTCGTCGACGACGCGGTCTCCGAGCCGTCCGCGACGGCTGCGGCGCTGGCACGAGTATCGGCCAGCGAGGCGTTCAGCGCCGTCGCCGCCGAGGCCGTGCAGATGCACGGCGGCGTGGCGATCACCTGGGAATACGACATTCAGCTGTACTTCAAGCGAGCGCACGGCAGCGCGCAACTGCTCGGACCGCCGCGGGACTACCTGCGTCGCCTCGAATCCGAGGTGCTCTAGCCTGGCTAGATGAGTGATCGTGTCGCGCTGCGCGCCGGGATTCCACCGTTCTACGTGATGGACGTGTGGCTGGCCGCCGCCGAACGCCAACGCACCCACGGTGACCTGGTGAATCTCTCGGCCGGGCAACCGAGCGCCCGGGCGCCCGCGCCCATCCGTGCCGCGGCTGCCGCCGCGCTTGCCGAGCACAATCTGGGATACACCGTGGCGCTGGGCATTCCAGAGCTTCGCGGGGCCATCGCCGCGTCCTACCAGGACCGCTACGGCGTGGCGGTCGGCCCCGAGGACGTCGTCGTCACCACCGGGTCCACCGGCGGATTCCTGCTCGCATTCCTGGCCTGCTTCGACGTGGGCGACCGCGTGGCCGTGACGAGCCCAGGATATCCGTGCTACCGCAACATCCTCTCGGCGTTGGGTTGCGAGGTCGTCGAGATACCGTGCGGCCCCGAGACCCGGTTCCAGCCGACCATCGAGATGCTCGCCGAGATCCAGCCGCCCATCAGGGGCGTCGTGCTCGCCAGCCCGGCCAACCCGACGGGCACCGTCATCCCGCCTGCGGATCTGGCGACGATAGCGGCGTGGTGCGAGGCCAGCGGCGTCCAGTTGGTCAGCGACGAGATCTACCACGGCCTGGTGTACCCCGGCGCGCCACCGACCAGCTGCGCGTGGGAGACATCGCGCGAAGCCATTGTGGTGAACAGCTTTTCGAAATACTACGCGATGACCGGCTGGCGACTCGGCTGGCTACTCGTACCGCCCGCCCTGAAGCGTGCGGTCGACCGGTTGACCGGGAACTTCTCCATCTGCCCGCCCACGCTGCCGCAACTCGCTGCCGTCGCCGCGTTCACGCCCGAGTCCGCAGCCGAGGCCGACGAGTTGGTCGAGCAGTACGCCGTCAACCGCGAGATGCTGCTGCATGGCCTGCCGGAGATCGGACTGCCCCGACTGGCGCCGGCAGACGGCGCGTTCTACGTCTACGCCGACATCTCCGAGTACTCGATGGACTCGCTTGGCTTCTGCGCAAAATTGTTGTCCGACACCGGTATTGCGATTGCGCCAGGGGTCGACTTCGACACCGTGCACGGCGGCGGGTACGTGCGGCTGTCGTTCGCGGGCGCCACCTCCGACGTCGCAGAGGCGCTGCGGCGGATGGGGCCGTGGCTCGCCTGTGCTAGCGGGGGAGCCTGACTGCCCGATCCGAACCGACGTGCGCGTTCATCCAGCGGTCCAGTTCGTCCGCGGGCAGCGGAGGTCATCTCGACTCCCTGCTCGCGCCAGGTTCGCACCTGGCCCAGTGCCGTGAGGAGAAGTGCCCATCTCCGGTCAGCGCGAGCCGGCATCGAGAGCGCGCCGGCGCCGAGAGCGACCAGGAACAGGTCGCCGACCGGGAATGCCAACGCCAGCACCACTTGCGCGGGAGACCCGCTGGTGCCCGTGCCCCAGGGACCGAACGCGATTGCGGCGACCGCGGCCACTGCCGAACCGGCAATCAGGGCATCCAGCGACAACGCGAGCGCCAGGCGTCCAGAGCCGATCTCACCGGCCACTCGCTCGTCTACTTCATCGACTCCATGTTGCAGGTCGACGACCTCGACCTGGCCCGCACCTTCGCCCCCTCGCTGCGGGAGTCCATCACCTCCACCAACGTCTTCGTCCACGTCGAGGCGACCCGGGCGGCCGCGGGACTCGGCCTGCTGCCGTGCTTCATGGCGGACCGGCACTACGACCTGGTGCGGGTACTCCCCGACGACGTCGGCCTCCTGCTGACCTACTGGCTGGTGGCTCGCAACGAAACCCTCCGCAAGCCTGAAGTGGGGGTGCTGATCGACGCGATCCGGGCCCGCATGGAAGACCAGCGGAACGTGCTCCTCGGCGCGCGGTGAGACGATCATCCCACTGCCGAGAGGCAAATGGTACGTTTAGGTCGTGAGTGGGACGTATACGGCAACGATGGGAGATCGAGGACGACTCGTCATCCCGGCAACCCTTCGCGAACGGGCGGGTCTCGTCGAGGGCCAACCCGTTGTGCTGCTCGAGACCGCCAAGGGAATCGTGCTGCTCACCCGCGAACAACTGAAGGAGCTCGTTCGCGCCGATCTGAACGGTCTCGATCTCGTAGCCGAGTTGGTGAGCGAACGACGTCGCGAAGCCGCCGTGGAGGACGTGGCTTGAACGTCTTCGACGCGTCGGCGTTGCTCGCGTTCCTCCAAGCTGAACCCGGTGCTTCGGCAGTGGAAGGCGAACTCGCCACGGGCGGGCACTGCGGAGCCGCCAACTGGTCCGAGGTTGCGCAGAAGGTGCTTGCGCACGGGCGCGATTGGGACTTGGCCAAGGCGCTGTTGCTCAGCTACGAACTAGAGGTTGATTCGGTCACCGCGAGCGATGCCGAATGGGCTGCCCGTCGGTGGCGCCGCGGCGAGCGACTGTCGATGGCAGACCGGCTTTGCCTCGCGCTCGGCGAACGGCTCGACGCGTTGGTGTGGACTGCCGACACAGGTTGGCCATCCAACGAGAGAGTCAGGCAGATCCGCTGAGCAGATGTGTTGCGGGATGCGCGGACACCTGATGAGGTCGGGGCATGCCATTCCTGGAGACCGACGACGGACGGGCCTACTATCGCCACTGGGCCACCCCCGACCCTCGAGCCGCCGTCATCTTCCTACACGGCTTCGGTGAACACACCGGGCTCTACCACCGCTACGGCTTCGCCCTGAATGCGGCGGGCATCGACCTGTGGGCCGTCGATCAGTTCGGGCACGGATTGACGCCGGGCGAACGCGGCGACTTCCGCACTCTCGAAGCCAGCGGGGCACTCGCCGATCGGCTCACCGAGTTGGCACTCACCGAGCACCCCGGCATTCCGCTTGTCGCCCAAGGGCATTCGTTCGGTGCGGTCGTCACGTTGTTCCGGCTACTCGGAGCGCCCGACCGCTACCGAGCCGGGGTGATCTCCGGTGCGCCGCTGGTTCCGGTGCCCGGGCTCGTCGACGCGGACTCGACGTTCGAGATCGCGCCCAGCCAGTTGTCCGCCGACCCGTTCTACCTCGACGCGATGGAGAACGATCCGCTGGCCTTCGTCGACGCCGACGGCGGCCCGTTGGCACGGGAACTGGACAGGGGCTGGGACACCTTCGGAGCGACGTTGCCCGCGCTGGCGGTGCCGACGCTCGCGGTGCACGGCAGCAACGATCCGATCGCGCCCGTCGGAGCGCTCAGGGCGTACGCCGAGCAGATCGAACCGCTGTCGCTCATCGAGATCGCGGGCGGCGGCCACGACATCCTCAACGACGTCACGCACCGCGAGGTGGCGGCGGCCATCATCAAGTTCATTGGCGAACAGACGTAAAGTGACCCCGACACGCCGACTTCAAGGGACGTTTGCGTCTGCTCGCGCAGGAAAGAGCCGCTCCGAACGGCTAGAGCCAGGTGTCCGCGGTGGTGGTGGTGAGGAACGCGTCGAGGTCGTCACGCCACTGCGCGGGCGTGGTCTTGTCGGGTTCGATGCCGGTGTACTCGCCGCGGTAGAACAGCAGCGGTCGGGGCTTCTCCTTGGGCACCTCCGATAGCGAGTGCACCGCCCCCAAGACCACGAAGTGGTCGCCGCCGTCGTGCACCGAGGCCACCGTGCAGTCGATGTGCGCAAGCGTGCCACCAATGACCGGTGAGCCGAGAGATGATGGCTGCCAATCAATCCCAGCGAACTTGTCCGGCTCCCTGGAACCGAAGCGGGCCGACACGTCCTTCTGGTTCTCGTGCAGCACGTTGACGCAGAACATCCCGCTGGCCTCGATCGCCTGCCATGACCGCGACACCTTGCTCGGACAGAACAACACCAGCGGCGGATCCAGCGACAGAGCGGCGAACGACTGACAGGCGAACCCGACGGGCTCGTCGTCGTGCACGGTCGTGATGATGGTTATACCCGTGCAGAATTGGCCGAGCACGTGCCGGAACGTGCGCAGATCGATGGGATCGGACACGATCGAACGCTATCCCTTGAAGCCGACGCTGAAGTCGTGTCCCCACAGGCTGATGGCGGTACTCTCCCGCGCCACCCAGTTGTCGTCCTCGACTTCCAGTCCTTCGCAACCGAATTCGATGTCGAAGCCGCCGGGGGTCTTCATGTAGAACGAGAGCATCTTGTCGTTGACGTGCCTGCCGAGGGTGGCCGACATCGGCACCTTGCGCCGGAGTGCGCGATCGAGGCACAGTCCGACGTCGTCGCTGTTGCCGACCTCCATCATGAGATGGACGATACCGCTGGGGGTCTCGCCCGGCATGAATGCCAGGCTGTGGTGGCGTGGGTTGACGCCGAAGAAGCGCAGCCATGCGGGCGGGTCGCCGGCTTCCCGGCCGACCAGCTGAGGCGGAAGCCGCATCGAGTCCCGCAGCGAGAAGCCCAACACGTCGCGGTAGAAGTGCAGCGACTCCGCGTCGTCGCGGGTGGTCAGCACGACGTGGCCGAGGCCCTGCCCCTCGGTGACGAACTGGTGGCCGTAGGGGCTGACGACGCGCCGGTGCTCGAGTGCGGCACCGTGGAACACCTCCAGCGTGTTCCCCGACGGGTCCTCGAAGACGATCATCTCGTCGACGCGCCGGTCGGCGAGCTCGAAGGCCGTGGCCTCCTTGTACGGCGTGCCCTCGACGTCCAAGGAATCGCGGATCTCTTGCAGCCCAGCGGCGTTCGCCGTCTCCCATCCGGACTGCAACAACCGGTCGCGTTCGCCGGGAACGATGACGAGCCGGGCGGGGAACTCGTCCATCCGCAGATAGAGCGCACCCTCGGTCGCACCCTTGCCCTCGACCAGGCCGAGCACCTTGAGCCCGTACTCGCGCCACGCCGACACGTCGGTGGCCTCGAGTCGGAGGTACCCCAGTGACCGGATGCTCATGCCTGCGTCCCCTTGGATCCGCTCAGAAAATCGGTGGTCAGCTTGTTGAACTCGTCGAACTTCTCCAGTTGCGCCCAGTGGCCGCACTGCCCGAACACGTGCAACTGCGCGCGCGGGATCTGCTTGAGTGCCATCAGCGCACCGTCCAGCGGGTTGACCCGGTCCTCACGACCCCAGATCAGCAGCGTCGGCTGACGCAGCTTGTACACGTCGCGCCACATCATGCCGAGTTCGAAGTCCGCGCCCGCAAAGGACTTTCCCATCGCTCGCGCGGCGGCCAGCGACTCGGGCTGGCTGGCGATCGCGAACCGTTCGTCGATCAGTTCCTGGGTGACGAGCTTCTGGTCGTAGACCATGATGCGCAGGAACCTCTCCATGTTCTCGCGCGTCGGCTGATGCGTGAACTTGCCGAGCAGCTTGACGCCCTCGGTGGGATCGGGCGCGAAGAGGTTGACGCTGAGCCCGCCCGGGCCCATCAGCACCAGCCGACCCGCCCGGCCCGGGTTGTCGAGGGCGAACCGAACCGCGGTGCCCCCGCCGAGTGAATTGCCTACCAGCGCAGCGTGTTCGATGCCGAGATGGTCGAACAGATTCAGCAGGGCGGTGCCGCTGTAGCGGTTGTACTGCTCGTGTTCGGTGTGCTTGTCCGACAGGCCGTACCCCGGCTGGTCGACGGCCAGCACGTGGAAGTGCCGCGCCAGGACGGCGATGTTCTTCGAGAAGTTCGACCAGCTCGACGCTCCAGGTCCACCGCCGTGCAGCAGCACCACGGTCTCGCCGTTGCCGACGCCGGCTTCGTGATAGTGCAGACGCATGTCCTCCCGGACCTGCGCGTAGCGTGAGGTCGATTCGAACGTAACGTCTTGGTCTTGAACCGCTTGACTCATCAGGCCTTCCAGTTAAACCATCGTGTCCGCGGGGGGCAGCCCGAACGCCTCGTTTCCAAAGATGAGGTAGGCCCGCTCGGGTTCGTTGGCCGCGTGCACGCGACCGGCATGGGCATCACGCCAGAAGCGCTGCACCGGGGCGTCCATGTTGAGTGCGGTGGCACCGGACGCCTCGAACAACAGATCGATGGAGGCGATGGCCCGGGCGGTGGCGCGCACCTGGTCACGACGCGCGCGGGCGCGGAGTTCGAACGGAATCTCCTGGTCGGCCTTGAGCAGGGCGTACTCGTCGGAGACGTTGCCGATCAGCTGACGCCATCCCGCGTCGATGTCGCTGGCAGCCTCGGCGATGCGGACCTTGGCGAAGGGGTCGTCCTTGGACTTCTCCCCCGCGAACGCGGCGCGCACGCGCTTGCCCTGGTGTTCGACGTGAGCGTCGTAGGCGCCGTAGGCCATGCCCATGATGGGCGCCGTGATCGTCGTGGGATGCATGGTGCCCCAAGGCATCTTGTACACCGGCGCGGTGTTGTTCTCGAGGCCGCCCGCGGTGCGGTCGTTCATCGCCCTGTAGGACAGGAACCGATGGCGGGGCACGAAGACGTCCTTGACGACGACCGTGTTGCTGCCGGTGGCCTTGAGCCCGACGACGTGCCAGACGTCGTCGATGCGGTACTCGCTGCGCGGGATGAGGAAGCTGCCGAAGTCGACCGGGCGGCCGTCCTTGATGACCGGTCCACCGAGGAACGCCCACGACGCGTGGTCACAGCCCGACGACCACTGCCATGCACCGCTGACCAGGTAGCCGCCGTCGACGACGGTGCCCGCGCCCATCGGCGCGTACGACGACGACACGCGGACCGTCGAATCGTCGCCCCAGACCTCGTCCTGCGCCTGCTGGTCGAACAGAGCGAGGTGCCAGTTGTGCACGCCGATGATCGAGCTGACCCAGCCGGTCGAGCCACAGGCGCTGCCGAGCCTGCGGACCGCCTCGTAGAACAAGGCGGGGTCGCACTGCAGCCCGCCCCACTGTTCGGGTTGCAGCAGCTTGAAGAAGCCGACCTCGTCGAGTTCGGCGATGGTCTCGTCGGGGATTCGACGCAGATCCTCGGCCGCTTGCGCGCGCTTGCCGATGAGCGGCAACAAATCATCGATGCCGTCTAGGACCGACTGCACGTCGCGTTGTTGAATGGACGTCATTGGTTGCCTCCGGGCAGTGTGGGGCCGACAAGGATCTGTACAAAGATTAGAACACGTTACGATTTGTGTCGAGTAAGGCATTCCTACGGCGGCTAGACCTGCGAAAGCGCGCTTTTGTAACATGTTCTAGTTTTGACCGCGCAACACCACAACTCACTGACAGGGACTCTTCGACAGATGGAGGATCGACCGTGACGGACGAGCCGCTCGGCACCTACGTGCTCGAGCTGCAACTGGCCGACGTCATCGACGAAACCGCCGACGCGCGATCGCTGGTGTTCAAGGTGCCCGACGGAGCCCAGATTCCCGCCGACCGGCTGCGCCATGCGCCCGGCCAGTTCCTCACTCTGCGGGTGCCCAGCGATCGCACCGGGTCGGTGGCCCGCTGCTACTCGCTGTCCAGCTCGCCCTTCACCGACGACGCGCTGGCCGTCACCGTCAAGCGCACGGCGGGCGGCTATGCGTCGAACTGGCTCTGCGACAACGCCCACCCCGGCATGCACCTCCACGTCCTGGCGCCGTCGGGCACCTTCGTACCGAGGACGCTCGACACCGACTTCCTGCTCCTGGCCGCCGGCAGCGGCATCACGCCGATGATGGCGATCCTGAAGTCGGCGCTGTCCGAGGGCAGCGGCAGGGTGACCCTGGTGTACGCCAACCGCGACGAGAAGTCGGTAATCTTCGCGGCCACCTTGCGCGAGTTGGCGGCCGAGTACCCCGACCGTTTCACGGTCGTGCACTGGATCGAGACCGTGCAGGGACTGCCGAGCTCGGCCGCGCTGGGCAACCTGGTGGGGCCGTACGTCGAGCGTGAGGCGTTCATCTGTGGACCCGGCCCGTTCATGACGGCGGCCGAGGAAGCGCTCATGGCCGAGGGTGCCGCGCCGGCGCGAATTCACATCGAAGTGTTCAAGTCGTTGGAGTCCGATCCGTTTGCTGCGATCGTCGTCGAGGAAGATGACGGCGAGGAAGGCCCGGCGACTGCGGTCGTCACACTCGACGGGGAAACCCAGGAGATCCGCTGGCCGCGCCACGCGAAGCTGCTCGACGTGTTGCTCGACAAGGGACTCGATGCGCCGTTCTCGTGCCGCGAAGGGCATTGTGGCGCATGCGCGGTGCTGGTCAAGAGCGGGAAGGTCGACATGGACGTCAACGACGTGCTGGAAGCCTCCGACCTCGACGAGGGACTGATCCTCGCCTGCCAGGCCAAGCCGGCGTCGGATTCGGTCGAAGTCACCTATGACGAATGACGTGCGGGCCAACATTCGCTGGACCGATCGGTAGGAGCAACGTGAAGCGGCTGGCTGGAACTCTCGCGGCGGTGTCGGCGACCCTGCTAGCGCTTGCCGTCGTCACCCCCACGGCGCAGTCCGTCGCCGCGACGAAGACCGCCACCAGTTCCATCCCGATCGACCCGCTCACCACGCTGGAGATGGCGCGGACGGCGCCTTCATCCCGTTCCCCGACGACTTCTACGCGAGGCAGAACACCACCCTGCGGTCGTCGAACCGGATGGTCTACCTCGACTCCGACTTCAATGCGCCCAACACGCGGATGATGAAGTCGATCGGACCCGTCGAGTTCCCGACGGTCTACTTCGGCGGCGGCCCGCCGCAGAAGTTCATGGTGCACGGCAACACTCGGACGGTCGACTGGGCCACCGGGCAGCCGAAGACCGACGCCGACTACAACGTGTGCGCGTTCATCCAGGTCGTCTACGGCGGAGTGAACCTCACCAGTCCGACGGCCTGCGCCCAGACCACGTACCCCCGAGCGAGCTCATCGAACGCCCGGTCCTATCTCCCAACAGACACCCGAACTACGCGCTATGCGCGTTTTCTGCACCACGTAGTCGTGAAGTCGAGTCAGTCCCAGGAGAGAGCTGCCCTGCCGTTTAGTCCATCTTGCCGACCAGCACCGGCTGCGCGCGGTACTCGTCGGGAAACAACCGCTCGAGATCGTCGAGCTTGGGCATGTCGTTCATCGCGATGTACGGATACGACGGGTTCGAGTTCAGGAAGTCCTGGTGGTACTGCTCGGCGGGGAAGAACCCGGTGTTCGGCTCGACCTTCGTCACGATCGGTCCGGGAAAGACTGCGGCCTGTGAGAGCTGAGCGATGTAGCCCTCCGCGACCCGCTGCTGGGTGGCGTCCTGCGCGAAGATCGCGGATCGGTACTGGGTGCCCTCGTCGGGACCCTGACGGTTGAGTTGGGTCGGGTCCTGCACCACGGAGAAGTAGATCCGCAGGAGTTGGCCGAAAGTGACCTGGGTGGGGTCGTAGGTGATGCGCACCGACTCGGCGTGCCCGGTGGTCCCGGTGCTGACGGTCTCGTAGTCGGCCGCCGCCTGTTGACCGCCGGCGTAGCCGGATTCCGCCTTGGTGATGCCCTTGACGTGCTGGAACACTCCTTGGACGCCCCAGAAGCAGCCCCCAGCGAGCACCGCCGTCTCCTGCGCACCCGACGCCGCCGCCGGTTCGTCGACCTGCGGCGCGGGAACGACGAACGAGGACGCCGTGCCGATTCCCGCGAGCACCGCGGGTCTGGGGATGCTGCCGGACTGCACTCCGATGAACGCGGCCGCCGCCACCCCGAGCACCGCGAGACCACCACCCAGGGTCAGCCTCTTGCGGTTCGCCACCATGCGACCAGTGTCCTGCCACATGGGCCGCCAGGACTCGCAGCGGTTGTTACCGGAGGCTGACGAAATGACGCGCCGATCCGGGTGCGAGGGTCCGCGAGGCCTACCGTTCGAGGGATGAACCGGCGGCACCTGCTCGTGGGCACGGCGATGCTCGGCGCGCTCACCGGTTGCGGATGGCTACGAGACGTCGCAGGGGCCGACACTCCCAGGGAGTCGACCGAAACCTTCGAGGTCAGCCACTCCGATGCCGAGTGGCGCACCCTCCTGCGCGCAGAGCAGTACGACGTACTCCGCACCGCGGGCACCGAGAGGCCGTTCACCAGTCCGTTGAACGACGAGCACCGGACGGGTGTATTCGGTTGTGCGGGTTGCGCTCTCGATCTGTTCTCGTCGACCACCAAGTTCGACAGCGGCACCGGCTGGCCAAGCTTCTGGAAGGCCTTGGACAACGCGGTGATCGAGAAGCAGGACGACACCCTGGGCATGCCGCGCACCGAGGTGCGGTGTCGCCGATGCGGCGGGCACCTGGGTCACGTCTTCGACGACGGCCCGGAACCGACCGGGCTGCGCTATTGCATGAACGGCGTCGCGATGAATTTCCGGGCGACCTAGGCACCCCTCAGCGCGGCAGCCCCAGCAGTCGCTCGCCCGCGAGGTTGAGCAGGATCTGTTCGGTGCCGCCCGCGATCGACAGACACCGGGTGTTGAGGAAGGACCGCACGTCGGGCGAGTCGACGATGCCCGAACCGTCGTGAGAATCCATGATCGCCTCGGCGAGGTTCTGCCGGTACCGCACGCCGATGAGCTTGCGCACGCTCGACGGGGCACCGGGGTCATGACCTCCGACGGCCATCTGCGCGATCAGCTGGTCGAGGAGTGCCCCGACCTGAGCCGCGACGATCAGCGCGCCGAGTCGATCGGCCTCGGCGGGGTCGACGTCACCGTCGCCGATGACCTCCAGCAGGTGCTCCATACCCCTGTCGAGCGCCCCGCCGGCGGCGATCGCGACGCGCTCGTTGGCCAGCGTCGTACGGGCCAGCGGCCAACCCCCGTCCACCGGCCCGACCACCATGTCGTCGGGCACGAACAGTTCGTCGAAGAAGACCTCGTTGAAGAGGGCTTCACCGGTGATCTCGCGGAGGGGACGGATGTCGATGCCCGGCGAGCGCATGTTCACCAGGAAGTACGTGATGCCCTTGTGTTTTGGAGCGCTCGGGTCCGTCCGAGCCAGACAGATGCCCCAGTCCGCGCGGTGCGCGTTGGACGTCCACACCTTCTGCCCGGTGAGCAGCCAGCCCCCATCCGTGCGAACGGCCTTGGTGCGCAACGCCGCAAGGTCTGAACCAGCCCCCGGCTCACTGAACAGCTGGCACCAGTACACGTCGCCGTTCAAGGTGCCGGGAATGAACTTCTCGATCTGCTCCGGACTCCCGTGCCCCAGGATCGTGGGCGCCGCCCACCACCCGATCGAGATGTCGGGCCGCACGACGCCTGCCGCCTCGAGTTCCTGGTCGATGACCAACTGCTCGGCAGGTGAGGCCTCGCGCCCGTACGGCTTGGGCCAGTGTGGCGCCATCAACCCCGTCTCGGCAAGGGCGGCCTGGCGCTTCTCCTCGGGAAGCGCCGCGATGTCCGCGGCGACCCCGGCGACCTCGGCCCGGATGTCCTCGCCGTCGGCGACGTCGACGTGGAGCTGGCGACGGACGCCGTCGCGGGTCAGCTGCGCGCAGCGCCTCAGCCAGAACGATCTGCCGCCCAGGAACTGCGCGTTGGCGTAGGCGCGGCGCAGGTACAGGTGCGCGTCGTGCTCCCAGGTGATGCCAATGCCACCGAGCACCTGTATGCAGTCGCGGGCGTTGACCTTCTCGGCCTCGATGCCGATCGCCGATGCGACTGCCACCGCAATCGACAGCTGCCCATCGTCGGGGTCGGCGACCGCGGCGGCGTCGGCCGCCGCAACGGCGATCTGCTGTGACCGCAGCAGCATCTCGGCGCACATGTGCTTGACGGCCTGGAAGCTGCCGATCGGCTTGCCGAACTGCTCGCGTACCTTCGCGTACTCGGTCGCGACGTCGAGCAGCCGGCGGGCCAGCCCGGCGGCTTCGGCAGCCAGCACGGTCGCGGCCAGGTCGGCGACGTGCTGGTAGGGCAGCTCGATCCTGGTGGCGGGCGCGGACGTCAACTCGACGCTGGCCAGCGGTCGGGAGAAGTCGGTGGCCTCGAGCCGTTCGACCGTGACCCCCGCTGCGGTGGCGTCGACGTGGATCCAGTCGTCACCTTCGTCATTCCCCGAGTCGCTTCGCTCCTGCCCCCTGGCGGGCAGCACGAGCAGGCCGTCCACCAGACCACCGAGCACGAACGTCGCCGTACCGGTAGCCGTCGTCCCGTCGAAGGTGATGTCGGACCGCAGAGCCATCCCCGCCGTGCGCTGTCCCGAGGTCAGGGCGTCGAGCACCTTCTCGTCGGTGATCACCAGCGTCGCCAGCGCCGTCGACGCGACGGGACCGGGCACCAGCGCCGCGGCCGCCTCGTCGACCATCACGCACAGGTCCTCCACGCTGCCGCCCGCACCGCCGAGCTCCTCGGACACGGCCACGCCGAACGTCCCCAGTTGGGCCAGCCCGTCGTACGCCGCCCGCCACGCCTCTGAATCGCCCTGCTCGACGCTGCGCACCGCGGCGATGGCACCCGACGAAGCGGCCCAACTCCTGACGAGTTCTCGCGCTGCAAACTGTTCCTCGGTGCCGGTGGCGGGTACCGAACCTGTATGAGCCATCGCCGGGCCCTCCTTGGCCTTGGAGAGAAGGCCGTGCTTCTCACTAGAACGTGTTCTAATGGTGCCAGCGTTCCAACGTCAAGTCGACTGCCATTACAGCAGGACACGTCGATTGTCCGGGGGCACGGAGGTGAGAAATTTCTGATCCGCGTGCGTATCGTTTTTCCCTAGTGCGTACTACGAAGGAGCTGCCCGCCGCATGTCCGGCTCTTCGCTGCCAGCAGCAACAAGTTCGGGTTCGGGGTCTGATTCGACCGCCGGCCCCCGCCAGGTGATGAACGTGGCCGTTCTGGCCGAGTCCGAACTCGGATCCGAGGCGCAGCGCGAACGCCGCAAGCGCATCCTCGACGCCACCCTCGCCATCGCCTCGAAGGGCGGTTACGAGGCAGTTCAGATGCGTGCGGTCGCCGAACGCGCCGATGTCGCGGTGGGCACGCTCTACCGATACTTCCCCTCCAAGGTCCACCTCCTGGTGTCCGCGCTGGGCCGTGAGTTCGAGCGGATCGACGCCAAGACCGACCGGGCGTCGCTGGCGGGCGGAACCCCTTATCAGCGGCTCAACGTCATGGTCGGCAAACTGAACCGCTCGATGCAGCGCAATCCCCTGCTGACCGAGGCCATGACTAGGGCCTTCGTGTTCGCGGACGCGTCCGCGGCGGGTGAGGTTGATCACGTCGGCAAGTTGATGGACTCGATGTTCGCCCGCGCGATGAGCGACGGTGAGCCCACCGAGGACCAGTTCCACATCGCGCGCGTCATCTCCGACGTGTGGCTCTCCAACCTCCTGGCATGGCTAACCCGCCGCGCCTCGGCAACGGACGTCAGCAAGCGACTGGACCTTGCGATTCGGCTGCTGATCGGCGACGGGGAACACCCTAAGATCTGACCGGTGACCGAGTTCCCGGCAGACCTCACCCGCGCGCTCGACGAGGCCGCTGCGACGCCTCGCCTGCTCGTCGCCTCCGACTTCGACGGCACGCTCGCGCCGATCGTGGACAACCCCGCCGATGCTCGCCCGCTGCCGCGCGCGGCGGAGGCCTTGATCGCATTGGCCGCGCTGCCGTCCACCGACGTCGTACTCGTGTCGGGGCGGGCACTGGCCGTACTCCGCGAGTACTCCGCAATGCCGTCGAACGTGCACCTCGTCGGCAGCCACGGCGCCGAGTTCGACAGCGGTTTCGCCCTCGAAGTCGACGAGGCGCTGTTGTCCACGATCACTGCGGAGTTGCACGCGATCGCCGAGGGGAAGCCCGGGGTCACCGTCGAGCCGAAGCCTGCCAGCGTGGCGCTTCACGTGCGCAACGCATCGGCGGCCGACGGATCGGCCGCGCTCGCCGCGGCGCGGATGGTCGGCGAGGCGTTGGGTGCCGAGATCACCGCGGGCAAGCGGGTATTGGAGTTCGCCGTCATCTCCACCGACAAGGGCGAGGCCGTCGACGTCCTGCGACGGGAAACCGACGCCACGGCCGTCACGTTCTTCGGCGACGACGTCACCGACGAGAACGCGTTCCGTCGGATGCGTGACGCGGACGTGGGCGTGAAGGTCGGCCCGGGCGAGACGCTCGCGGTCTACCGCGTCGAGTCGCCCGAGCACGTCGCCGAGGCGCTGGCGTATCTGCTCGAGCGACGACGCTAGGCGGCCGGGCCCGACGTCCGACCGCGCACCAGTTCGGTCTCCAGCACCTCGATCGCGGGCAGACCCGAGCATGGCGGGTTGTGCAGCAGGTAGCCGGCCCGACGGCCCTTCTCGACGCTGGGTTGCTTGACCGTCGTGAGTCCCCGTGCCAGGGCGTCCGGCACGCCGTCGAAACCGGTCACGGTTACCTGCCCCGGCACGTAAATGCCATGTGCGCGTAGATAATCCATCGCCGAGAGCGCAAGTACGTCGGTGGTGCACATCAGCGCCGTGATGCGGGGGTTGACCTCGAGCGCCATCTCGGCCGCACTTCCGCCGGACGTCGGCAGATGCTCGTAGCTCTCCACGACCGTCAACGAATCCGTGCGCAGCCCAGCATTCTTCATGGCGTCGTGGACACCCTGGATGCGCTCCCGCTGGACGTGAAAGTGCGGGGTGCCCGCACGTTCGGGGTCGGCGACGGCGGACTTGGCGTCGCCGTGGGGCCACTCACGTCCCAGCCGCATCGTGAGCACCCCGATGTCCCGGTGCCCCAGCCCGATGACGTATTCCGCGACGCCGCGCATCGCGGCGCGGTCGTCGATGCACACTCGCGACGCGCTCGGCACGTCCTTGGGTTGGTCGACGACCACGATCGGTAGTGCGCGTTGCGTGACCACCTGCAGGTAGGGATCGTCATCGGACGCCGAGTAGACGACGAACCCGTCGACGCCCGCCGACAACACCGCCGCGGCGCCGTCGCTCACGCTGCGATTCGGACCGGCCGCGACCAGCAGCAGGCCCTGACCCACCTCCTCACACGATTCGGCGAGTCCGGCGACGAAGTCGAGGGCCGCGGGGTCGCGGAACGAGTAGTTCAGCGGTTCGGTGAGGATCAGGCCGACCGCGCCCGCGCGACGGGTGCGAAGCGAGCGCGCGACCGGATCGGGTCCGGCGTAACCCAACTGCTTGGCGGTCGCCAGCACGCGCTCGCGAAGGTCGGCCGACAGTTGGTCGGGCCGGTTGTAGGCGTTGGAGATCGTGGTGCGCGAGACATTGAGTTCGGCGGCCAACGAAGCCAGGGTTGCGCGCCGACGCGGCACAGGACCTCTGGACATGCTCCATGACGCTAGCGGATTGGCCAGTTGGGGGATATCCGGCCGAGACGACCGTGTCCAGCGCGGTGTTGGTGGATTGGTCGACCACCCCGACCGTGCCACCCGCGTAGTCCGTCACGTAGACGCGCTCCGCGGTGGCGGCGACGCCGAAGGGATCGCCGTCGATGGAGAAGCGGGCAAGCTCGGCGTTGTCGTTCAAGTCGATCACCGACACCGTTCCGGCGTGATCGGCGACGTACAGGCGGTCACCCGTGACCTCGAGACCGAACGGATTGGTACCGACGTCGATGACGTCGACGACCCTGTTGGTCATGACGTCGACGACCGACGCGGTGCCGTCGTCGGCATTGCCGACGTACAGCGATCTTCCGCTGGCCGCCAGCGCGAACGGCATGCTGCCGACCTCGACCGACCCGATCGGCATCTTGCTCGACGTGTCGATGATCTTGACGAAGCCGTTGCCCGCGGCGTCGTCGGAGCCGTTGAGGACGTAGAGCCGGTCTCCGACGACGGCCAGACCGTAGGTGAGCCCGTCGCCGACCTCGATGGTGTCTGTGACGACGGCCTCCGCGGGCTCGACGGGGCACGCACGTCGATCGTCCGGCCGTTCGACGCTGCCACGCTGAATGGAACGGCGCCGACGTGGACACGACCCGTCACTCGGCCCGTCACTCGGGCTACCCGGTCGACGGTCCCACCGGGAGCGTCCACCGCCGCGTCCGCGTCCACCTTCTCGGTTCGCCGCGGGTAGGCGATGAACTTCGATCGCTGGTCGAGTGTGCTGCGGTCGAATTGTCTTCGCACCCAGGCGAGTGCGGCCCACAGCGTCGGCGGTTCGACCGGGCTGCCCGGGAGGGGTACGACGAACGGAGCCAACGCCGCCGCGAGCACACCCGTGAAGATCCTCGACGACGCCTGGGACGTGGCTTGTCCCAGCCCGGTCTGCGGCGTGTCGGTGGCCTGGTCCAGCGCACCCGAGGTGACCGCGCCACCCGAGCTCCGCACGACGACGCCGGGCGCGGGCTCGTTCGTGGTCTCCGTCGACCCCGTCGAGCCAGCCGACTCATTGGAGTCGATGGCCTGGTCGGGGTCCGACGAATCGTCGGACCCCGACCAGGCTTCGACGGAGCCCGCCCCCGCGGATGGTGTCGACCCCCTAGGCGACACCACCCCGAGCTCCGTCTTCGAATCCGGACCTCCCCGTGCCGGACTCTCGACTTCGGACGCGTCAGCGGACGGCTCGGACGTTGGATCGGCAGCCGCGATGCCCGGATGGGTCATCGTCGCCACACCAACGCCGAGCGCGACTGCAAGGACCCCCGCACATCGGGCGTATCTCGTGTTGCTTACCGCCCGTGCCCCTTGCCGTCGTCCCTTCCGACGTCATCGGAGTAATGATGACCCGTTCCCCCACGTGGCGAATCGGGGATTCCCCTAGAGTTCAGCGCCCTGCTACCCCTTGACCCCGGGCCGGGCGTCCCCACATCTGGCTTTGCACGTCACCCGACCTTGCCCTACCATTATTGGAAATGGTTTTCATTAGTAATAAGGAGGTCGTGTCGTGGCTCGCCCCAAACCCGTCCAATCCGTGTTGGCGCTCGGTCTCACCTTGATCGTCTTCGGTGCCGCGGCGTGCGGAACGGCGGCTTCGCCGGTCCGGTCAGGCCCCCCGACGGTGGTCGCCACGACCGACGTCTGGGGCAGCGTCGCGAGGGCGGTCGCGGGTGACCACTCGACCGTCCACTCGATCCTCGACAGTGCCGCCGACGACCCGCATTCCTACGAGGCGACACCCTCGGACGCCGCGGCGATCACCGACGCGACGCTGGTCGTCTACAACGGCGGCCACTACGACCAGTGGGCCGACGACATCCTCCACGAGCATCAGGACGTCACCACCGTCGACGCGTACTCGCTCACCCCGCAGCAACCGGACGGCCAACCCGCCAACGAGCACGTGTTCTACGACCTCGCGACTGCCAAGGCGGTCGCCGTCAGCATCGCCGATCACCTCGCGAGCGACGACCCGGCGAACGCCACCGCATACCGCGACAACGCCGCCGCGTTCGGCACCCAGGCAGACGCGATCGCCGCATCCGAACGCGACATCGGGCGCAAGCACCCCGGCGCCGCCGTCGTCTCCACCGAACCCGTCGCGCACTACCTGCTCGCCAACGCCGGCATCGCCGACCGCACCCCGGAGTCGTTCGCCAGCGCCATCGAAGAGGGCGACGACCCCGCGCCCGCCGATGTCGCGGCGATGCTGGACCTGATCAACGGCCACCGGGTGTCGGCCGTCGTGGTCAACAAGCAGACCGAGACCCCCGTGACGAACCAGATTCAGGACGCCGCGCGCAAGGCGGGGATTCCCATCGTGACGGTCGCCGAGACGCTTCAGGACGACCTGGACTACCTGGGCTGGCAGCGCAAGACGGTCCAGGAGTTCGCAGACCAGTTGGACCGCGCCCCCGCCATGGCGCGATGATGTCTACCCGTGGCGTCTGACGATCCCCCCGTAGTCGAACTGTCGGGCGCCCGCCTCGCGTTCGGCGGACGCGTCCTGTGGGACCACCTCGAGCTCACGGTGCGACCAGGCGAGTTCATCGCCGTGCTCGGCCCCAACGGCACGGGAAAGACGTCGCTGCTTAAGGTTCTGCTCGGTGAGGTGCCGCTCAGCGCGGGCAATGCCGAGGTCGTGGGCGGCATCGGCTATGTGCCCCAACATCGTTCGATGGTCGCGGGGCTGACTCTACGCGGATGCGACCTGGTCGGCCTCGGGTTCGACGGGCATCGGTGGGGGATCACCAGCCCACGTCAACGGACCGCGAAGCGCGCCATCGTCGCCCGGGCACTGGAACAGGTCAACGGAATTCACCTCGGCGACGTGCCGGTCGGGGTGATGTCCGGCGGCGAGCTGCAGCGGGTACGGATCGCCCAGGCGCTGGCGACCGACCCCGCGCTGCTGCTGTGCGACGAGCCGCTGCTCAACCTCGACCCGGCCAACGCCCGACTGATCTCCGCGCTCATCGATCAACGTCGACGGGAGTCGGACACCGCCGTGCTGTTCGTCACGCACGAGGTTAATCCCGTTCTGCCGTACGTCGACCGGGTGCTCTATCTGGTGGACGGACGCTTCCGCGTCGGCACCGTCGCCGAAGTGATGACGTCGGAGACGCTCTCGGAGCTCTACCGGGCCGACATCCAGGTCGTGAAGATCGGTGAGCAGTACGTGGTCGTCGGCGAGCATAGTGAGACCGCGCACGACCACTCGGGCCACACGAGCGGGCGGAACCATGCCTGACCGCCTGGCAGACCTGTTGGCAAACCTGTTCGCATTCGACGTCACCGCTGACCTGTTGCGGCGCGACTTCGTCCAACAGGCGTTGCTCGCCGCGGCACTCCTGGCACTGCTGGCCGGGCTGATCGGGCCGTTCATCGTGATGCGGCAGATGTCCTTCGCGGTACACGGCTCCAGTGAGCTGTCGCTGACGGGAGCGTCCTTCGCACTGCTCACCGGCTTCAACGTCGGGCTGGGCGCCTTGGTCGGAAGTGCGCTGGCGGCAATACTGTTCGGCTTCCTCGGCCAACGTGCCCGCGAGCGCGACTCCGCGATCGGCGTCGTCCTGGCGTTCGGCCTCGGCCTCGCGGTGCTGTTCATCCACCTCTACCCCGGCCGGACGGGCACCAGTTTCGCGCTGCTGACGGGCCAGATCGTGGGTGTCGGCTACTCGGGGCTCGCGCTGCTCAGTGTGATCACACTGCTCGTCGTCGCCGTGCTCGCGGTGAGCTACCGACCGCTGCTGTTCGCCACGGTCGATCCGGACGTAGCGGCTGGCCGCGGTGTGCCGGTGCGCGCGCTCGGCATCGTCTTCGCGGCTCTGGTGGGCGTCGCCGCCGCACAAGGCGTCCAGATCGTGGGCGCCCTTCTGGTGATGTCCCTGCTGATCACTCCCGCGGCAGCGGCCGCCCGCATCTTCACCGCGCCCGCGGCGGCCATCGTCGCCTCGGTGGTGTTCGCCGAGATCTCGGCCGTCGGTGGCATCGTGCTGTCGCTGGCCCCCGGCGTCCCGGTCTCGGTGTTCGTGACCACGATCTCGTTCGCAATCTTCCTGCTGTGTTGGGCGATCGGCGGCCGGCGCGTCAGCCGCCGGTAGCGACGGGACGAGTGGGTTCGCCACACCACTGCGACCACGATCCGGGAAAGAGCGCCACGTCCGCTCCGATCACGGCCGACGCCGCGACGACCACCGACGCGGTGACACCCGACCCGCAGTACGCGCCCGTGACACCGGCCAACGCTCCAGCGAGGTCGGCGTCCGCGAGGAACGTCCCGTCGACGTCGAGCAGTGAGGTGCTCGGCACGTTGACGGCGCCGGGGATGTGACCGGCGACCGGGTCGACGGGCTCGACGTCACCGCGGAACCGTTCCGGCGCCCGCGCATCGGTCAACCGGACACCGATCATCGCCGCGTCGTCCGCGCGCAACGTCGGCATGCCGCCCGCGTAGAGGTCGTCGTGGGCGACGGTGACGTTGCCAGGCTCGGGCGCGACGGCACCCGTTTCCAATGCGCCGCCGGACGCAGTCCACGCAGCGACACCGCCGTCCAGGATGCGCACGTCACTCAGACCCGCCGCCTTCAGCACCCACCAGGCCCGTGCCGAGCCTGCCCGATTCCAGTCGTCGTAGACCACGACGGCGCTGCCCGCGTCGATTCCCCACCGCCGCGCCGCGGCCTGCAGCTCGGGTCCGGGCGGCAACGGGTGCCTGCCCCGACCGGCCACCCCGTGATCGGTGAGTTCGTCCTCCATGGACACGTACACCGCGCCGGGGACGTGGCCCGCCTCGTAGGCGGCGCGGCCGTCCGGCTGCGCCAGCTGCCAGCGAACGTCCAGGATGACCGGGGGCACCTCGTCCGAGATGAGCTGCCCCAGTTCGCTTGCCGTGACCAGAACCTCGGTGCGCACGCCCATGAACGTACGCTGACCCGCGTGGGCGAGCACGCGTTCAGCGCGGACGAGAGGCGGGCCGTGTACCGGGCCATCGCGGAACGGCGCGACATGCGCCGGTTCGTGGCCGGCGCTGCGGTGCCCGAGGACGTACTGGGCCGACTGCTCCAGGCAGCACACGCCGCGCCGAGCGTCGGATTGATGCAGCCGTGGCGGTTCATCCGCATCACCGACCACGGGCTGCGGCAACGAATCCACGGCCTCGTCTCCGACGAACGTCAGCAGACGGCGCTTGCCCTGGGACCGCGTAGCGACGAGTTCCTCCGACTGAAGGTGGAGGGCGTTCTCGAGTGCGCCGAGCTCTTCGTCGTCGCACTCGGTGAGGGTCGCGGCCGCCACGTCTTCGGCCGGCGCACCCTGCCGCAGATGGATCTGGCCTCGGTGTCGTGCGCCATCCAAAATCTGTGGCTGGCCGCGCGGGCGGAAGGTCTGGGCATGGGGTGGGTGTCGATCTTCGATCCTGACCGCCTCGGCACGCTGCTCGGCATGCCCGACGACGCTGAGCCGGTGGCGATCCTGTGCATCGGCCCGGTCCCCGACTTCCCCGACCGGCCCGCGCTCGAGGTCGACCGGTGGGCACTCGGCAGACCGTTGGCCGAGTTCGTCTCGGAGAACGGATGGCCGGACGCCGCGGCACCCGCCGTAGACTTGCCGTCGTGTCCGCCGTGACCGTCGACCTCAACGCCGACCTCGGCGAAGGTTTCGGGGTGTGGCGGTTGGGCGACGACGACGCCATGCTCGACGTCATCACCAGTGCCAACGTGGCGTGCGGCTTCCATGCGGGCGATCCGGCCGGGCTGGCACGCGTGTGCCGAGCCGCAGCGCAGCGCGGAGTCCGCATCGGGGCGCAGGTGAGCTACCGCGACCTCGCCGGCTTCGGCAGGCGATACATCGACATGACGCCCGAGGACCTCACCGCCGACGTGATGTATCAGATCGGTGCGCTGCAGGCCCTGGCCACCGCAGCGGGGTCGACGGTCAGCTACGTGAAACCCCATGGAGCGCTGTACAACACGATCGTCACCGACCACGGCCAAGCGGCCGCCGTCGCTCGGGCAGTGTGGGCCGTCGACCCCCGGCTGCCGGTGCTGGGCCTGGCTGGTTCGGCATTCTTCACCGCGGCGGGCAGCCTCGGGTTGCGCACCGTCCCCGAGGCATTCGCGGACCGCGGGTACCGGCCCGACGGAGGACTGGTCTCGCGCCGCGAACCCAACGCCCTGTTGGACGAAGCGGACGCGATTGCGGACCGGGTGGCCTCGATGGTCGGCCACCGCAGCGTCTCGGCCGTCGACGGTTCGACCATTCCGATCACCGTGGAATCGGTTTGCGTGCATGGAGATTCACCCGGCGCCGTGCGTATCGCCACCGCCGTCCGCGACCGGCTGACCGCCGACGGCGTCGCGTTGAAGGCGTTCACCTGATGCGGCTCAAGCTCGGACGGCCGAAGCTCGCCGACTACCGCGGCTACTTCGACCAACCAGCTGCGACGACGCAGTCCCCGCTGACCGTGACGTGGGCGGGCGTCACCACACTGCTGATCGACGACGGCGAGTCGGCTCTGATGACGGACGGGTTCTTCTCCCGCCCCGCGTTGCTGACCGTCGGCGCGCGCAAGCTGGCCCCGTCACTGCCTCGCATCGACGGTTGCCTGACCCGCCTCGGCGTCGAACGACTCGACGCGGTCATACCTGTCCACACCCACTTCGACCACGCGATGGACTCCGCGGTGGTCGCCCGGCTAACGGGCGCCAAGGTGGTCGGTGGCGACTCGGCCGCCCACCTCGGCCGCGGCGCGGGCCTGCCCGACGACAGGCTCGTCGTCGTCACACCCGGGGAGCCAGTGTCTTTGGGCGCCTTCGACGTAACTCTCGTCGTCGGTGACCACTGCCCACCCGATCGTTTCCCCGGCGTCATCACCGCACCCGTCGTTCCGCCAGTCAAGGCGTCGACCTACCGGTGCGGAGAGTCGTGGTCGACGCTGATCCACCATCGCTCGTCGGACCGGCGGTTGCTCGCCGTCGGCAGCGCGGGCTTCATCCCCGGCGCACTGCGGGGACAGCGCGCCGACGTCGTCTACCTCGGTGTCGGGCAGCTGGGCCTGCAGCCGGAGCACTATGTGGTCGACTACTGGAACGAGGCGGTGCGCGCGGTCGGTGCCAGGCGGGTCGTCCTGATCCACTGGGACGATTTCTTCCGCCCGCTGCACGAGCCGCTGCGCGCACTGCCCTACGCCGGTGACGACCTCGACGTGTCGATGCGGGTGCTGACCAGGCTGGCTTCCGAAGATGCGGTGGCCCTTCATCTCCCGACACTCTGGGAACGTGCTGATCCGTGGGGCTGACGCTAGCGCTTGGTGCGCTGGCCATGGTGCTGGTGTTCGCCATGTTCCGGCCGAGGGGCTGGCCGGAAGCCGTAGCGGCCGTGCCCGCAGCAGGCCTGTTGATCGCGCTGGGGGTGGTCTCGCTCGACGATGCCGTCGCCGAGGTCAAGGAACTGCTGCCGGTCGTCGGGTTTCTCGCCGCGGTGTTGGTGTTGGCCAAGCTGTGTGACGACGAAGGCCTGTTCCACGCCGCCGGGGTGGCGATGGCCCGCCGCAGTGCGGGCGAACCGCAGTGGCTGATGGGCACGGTCTTCGTCATCGCCGCGACGACGACGGCGGTGCTGAGCCTCGATGCCACCGTCGTTCTGTTGACCCCCGTCGTGCTGGCGACCGCTGGGACACTTGGTATTCCGCCCCGCCCCCACGCCTTCGCCACCGCGCACTTGGCCAACACTGCGTCCCTGCTGCTGCCGGTGTCCAACCTGACCAACCTGCTCGCCTTCAGCGCGGCCGGTCTGACCTTCGCTCACTTCAGCGCCGTGATGGCGTTGCCCTGGCTCCTGGCGATCGCCGCGGAGTACGTCTTACTGCGCTGGTTCTTCCGCCGCGATCTCGGCGAGAAGCCTGCGACTCCGGTGAGTCCGCCGCCCGCGGAGCTGCCGATCTTCGAATTCGTCGTGCTGGCTCTGACACTGGTCGGGTTCGCGGTCGCGTCGCTCCTCGACATGGCGCCGGCCTGGGCGGCGCTCGCCGGAGCTGTGTTGCTCGGCGTGCGCGGCCTGCTTCGCCGACGCAGCACGGTCACGGGGATCGCGTTGGCCGCCAACGTGCCGTTCCTGGCGTTCGTGTTGTGCCTCGGCGTCGTGGTGACCGCGGTGATGGAGCACGGTCTCGACGACGCGATGCGTCACGTGCTGCCCACCGGCACGACGTTGCCCGCTCTACTCGGCATCGCGGCCGCCGCCGCGGTGTTGTCCAACGTGGTCAACAACCTCCCCGCGGTGCTCGTGCTCCTGCCGCTGGTTTCCGGGATGGGTCCGGCCGTGGTGCTGGCCGTGCTGATCGGGGTCAACGTCGGACCGAACCTCACCTACCCCGGCTCGTTGTCGAACCTGCTGTGGCGCAGCGTGGTTCAGCGCGAACGCCGACCCGCCGGGTTCCTCGAGTTTAGCCGCGTCGGGCTGTTCACCGTGCCGGTCACGCTTGGTGTTGCTGTGCTGGGCCTATGGGCCGGGATCCATTTGTTCGGGGTCTGACCGGTGTGCTCGAACTAGTGACTCGAGATCGCTTCGTGGTAGGTGATTCCTCGGCTCATTCGCAGCAGGCGGGCGACCGGGCGCATGGTCAAGGCCGAGGCGATGAGGTCGCCGATGCGAGGTGAGAGTGCTTCGCCGAGCAACAGCATGTTCGCGGTGCGCGGCAATACGACGCGGCGCTTGCCACGACGCACCGCGGCGACCACCGAGCGCGCGACGTCTTCAGACTGCAGTGGCGTCATGTGCCGGAACGGGGCGGGCATCTGCGTCTCGTCGACCGTTCGCAACAGGTCGGTCGCGGTGAGGGCGGGATGGATCACCGAAACCCGGATGTCCGTTCCGGCCACCTCTTGGCGAAGCGCATCGGAGAACGCCGAGACCGAGTGCATCACGATTGCGTAGGAGCCGAAGCGAGCGAACGCCTTGCGGCCCATCACCGAGGACATGTTGACGACCGTGCCCGATCCCTGTTGCCGAAGTATCGGAAGCACCCGCTGAGTCACGTGAATCATCCCGAACAGGCTCGCCTGCAGCGTGTCTCGCAGGTCTTCTTCGAACGTCACCGACTCGATGGTGCCTACCTTGGCGATACCGGCATTGTTCACCAGCACGTCGATGCGACCAAATCGGTTCATCGCCGCCTCGACCAGCATGGTCACTGCCGCGGGGGAAGTCATGTCGGTCGGCACTGCCAGCGCCTCCTGGCCGAGGTCGCGAATCTCCTGGGCGACCCGATCGAGTCGTTCGACCGACCGGGCCGCCAGAATCACGGATGCGCCTTGCCGGGCAAAGGCCAGTGCGACGTCCCGACCGATACCTCGCGAGGCGCCGGTGACCAGTACCACGGCGTTCTCGAAATGTGTGTTCATGATATTTATCCTTTTGTTGTATATACATCAACGGTTGACGACTTGATCGTCGATTGAGGGACGGTTAGTCGACTGGTATGTGCCCGAAGCTGTTTGCGATCGTTCGGACCATCTTCACGCCGCCCGTCCCGAGGAGTAGCGCGGCCTCCTCCTGGGCTCGCCGCCAATCGGGCATCACCGATTCGACTTTCTTCTGCCCGGCCCGGGTGAGCGCGATCTCTCGCACACCCTTCGCATCTGAGGACACGGCCTCGATCCAGCCGTGCTTGCGTAGCAGGTTCAGATTGCGACTGACCGTCGACCTCTCCAGGTGCAGCACCTCGCCCAGTCTTACCGGAGGACAAGGACCAATCTTGCCGAGGGCGGCCAGAAGATTGACCTGGGCGATGCTCAGCCCGTGGGTCTCGAGGGCACCGTCATAGAGTGCGGTAACGGCGCGGCCGATCAGCCGGACACGGACTGCCAGGCATTCACCAACGATCTCGTCAATGGGAGAAACGGCCACTCGGACATTGTTGCATATACACCACAATTGTCAAGTCTCCAGAAGCACCCAAAGGCCGGGGCAGAGAGTTGATCACGTCCTACTGCAGGGTCTCACCCCCGTGCGGCACGTTCCGCTCCAAGGGTCTTCTGCAACGACCCCGAGCTAATTTCCGGCAGCACCTGGCTCCATGGTCGGACGATGAGGCGGGCGAAGTCGCCGTTGCGGTTGTAGGGTTCGGCGTCGATGAATGCCTCCGCGGCCTCATTAGACGCGGCTTCCACGACGATCACCATCGTCTGCGGTGGTCTGCCGGGGCAGGCACGGGCCGGGCCGCCGAAAACGATGTCGCCGCGGTGGGCGATGAGGAACTCGTAATGCTCGGCGCGCAGGGCCGCCAAGACGTTCGCTTTGGCGGGGTCGATGGTGCATTCCACCAAGTAGCGGCTCACCCCCGGCCGACGTTTCCGCGTAGCACCGACAGGAACGCCGCGGCGGTTGGTGTGGCCGAGGCCGCGCGAAATCCGGCCTGCCCGATGAACGAGGTCAGATCCGCTTGGCGTGCGTAGTTCCGTTGGGAAAGCGCTCATCTCATCATTCAAGCCGTTGCCACCCCTTGTGTCTGTGGGTGTCGATGCATCGTCAACCAGCGCTGGTTGTCCATGGCGTCGCGGCTATCGCCTCTGGCGGGCGATCTCCGCAAGCACGACCCCCGCCGCCACGGATGCGTTGAGCGATTCCGTCGGCCCGGCCATCGGGATCGAGACGATCGCATCGCAGTTCTCCCGCACCAGGCGCGAGAGTCCCTTGCCCTCGGATCCGACGACGACGACCATCGGCCCGGTGCAGTCGAGTTCGTCGAGTTCGGTGTCACCGCCCGCGTCCAGACCGACCACCTGCAGGCCCTCGTCGGCCCAACTCTTCAGTGTCCGAGTCAGATTGGTGGCGCGTCCGACGCGAAGCCGTGCCGCGGCACCCGCACTGGTGCGCCACGCGACCGCCGTCACCGACGCCGACCGGCGCTGCGGGATCAGTACGCCGTGCCCGCCGAACGCCGCCACGGACCGAACGATCGCGCCGAGGTTCCGCGGGTCGGAGATGTTGTCCAACGCCACCAGCAGGGCCGGCGTCGCATCAGCGTTAGCCGCCCGCAGCAGGTCGTCGGGGTGTGCATAGTTGTACGGCGGTACCTGTAGTGCGATGCCCTGGTGCAGGCCATTCGAACTGATGCGGTCGAGGTCATGCTTCTGCACTTCGAGGATCGCGATGCCCTTGTCGGCGGCCCGCTGCACTGATTCGGCGAGGCGCTCGTCGGACTCGGTCCCGAGGACCACCCAGAGTGCGGTGGCGGGAACTCCCGCACGCAAACACTCCAGCACGGGGTTCCGGCCGAGCACGACCTCGGTCTCATCGGTCTTCTTGTGGCGCCCCTGGTCCGACCGTGCGGCTTTTGCGGCCCGCTTGCCTGCGGGGTGGTGGGGTCGGGCGCTCGCCGGCGGAGTGGCGCCCTTTGCTTCGAGCCCGCGACGTCGTACACCGCCGGAGCCAATCGTCGGCCCCTTCTTGGTGCCGGCCTTGCGCACCGCGCCGCGCCGTTGGGAGTTGCCTGCCATCTTCGTCTAAACCCCTCTGTCGGCCCTGGCCGACTTGCCGTCTCCGACGGCCTTGGCCGACTTGGCATCTCCGTCGAGGAGCGCCCATTGCGGTCCGTCGGCGGTATCGGTGACGTCGATGCCCGCCGCCTTGAGCCGGTCGCGAATCTCGTCGGCCTGAGCCCAGTTTCGCTGTTCGCGGGCCTCGGCGCGACTCGCCAGCGCCCACTGCACCAGTTCGTCGATCGCCGCGAGGGCAGCGGACGTCTCGTCGCGTGATTCCCAACGCTCGTCGAGCGGGTCGCAGCCGAGGATGCCCATCATCGCCCTGATGGACCTCGCATACGCCATCGCCGCGTCGTGATCGCCCGCGTCGAGGGCGCGGTTGCCCTCGGCGCGCGCGGCGTGCACCTCGGCGAGGGCAGAGGGGACGGCCAGATCGTCGTCGAGCGCGGCCCCGAACTTCTCGGTCCACTCACCGGGCACGACCGTGCCCACGCGGCTACGTACCCTGTGCAGAAACTCCTCGACGCCGGTATAGGCCTTGACCGCATCCTGAAGCGCGTTCTCAGAGAACTCCAGCATCGACCGGTAGTGCGCGCTGCCGAGGTAGTAGCGCAGTTCCGCGGGCCGGACACGCTGAAGCACGGCCGGGATCGCCAGCACGTTGCCGAGCGACTTGCTCATCTTCTCGCCACCCATGGTGACCCAGCCGTTGTGCATCCAGTACTGCGCGAAGCCGTCGCCCGCCGCCCGCGCCTGGGCGATCTCGTTCTCGTGGTGCGGGAAGACGAGGTCCATCCCGCCGGCGTGAATGTCGAACGCCGGGCCGAGATACGTCTCGCACATCGCGACGCATTCGGTGTGCCAGCCGGGCCGACCGGGGCCCCACGGCGTCGGCCACGACGGTTCGCCCGGCTTGGCGCCCTTCCACAACGTGAAGTCGCGTGGGTCGCGCTTGCCCGTCGCGACGCCCTCACCCTGGTGCACGTCGTCGATCCGGTGGCCGGACAACTTGCCGTAGTCGGGAAAGCTCAGGACGTCGAAGTAGACGTCTCCGCCACCGGTGTACGCGTGTCCGTCGGCCAGCAGTCGCTCGATCAGCTCGACCATCTGGGTGATGTGGCCGGTGGCGCGCGGTTCGGCCGACGGCGGCAGCACACCGAGTGCGTCGTACGCCGCGGTGAACGCTCGCTCGTAGGTGGCGGCCCACTCCCACCACGGCCGGCCGGCGTCGGCAGCCTTGTTGAGGATCTTGTCGTCGATGTCGGTGACGTTGCGGATGAACGCGACGTCGAAACCCTTCGCCGTCAGCCAGCGACGTAACACGTCGAACGCGACACCGCTGCGGACGTGACCGATGTGGGGCAATCCCTGGACGGTGGCGCCACACAGGTAAATCGATGCATGGCCGTCACGCAGCGGGACGAAGTCACGCACCACACCCGTCATGGTGTCGTGAAGTCGCAGGGCCTGATCGGTCACGACGGGCCAGCTTACCGGCCCGTCAGGCCTCAATCGTCAACACCGACGACCAAAGCGGTAGCAATGGCCGCCAGGCCTTCGCCGCGACCGGTGAGGCCAAGGCCGTCGGTAGTGGTCGCCGACACCGACACCGGCGCATCCAGGAGTTCGGAGAGCAACTGCTGCGCCTCGGAGCGACGAGGACCCACCTTCGGCCTGTTGCCGATCACCTGAACGGCGGCGTTGCCCACCCGGAACCCCTCGGCACGCAGCATCCCGTGCACGTGGCGGAGCATGTCCGTCCCACTGGCGCCTCGCCACTCGTCGCGGTCGGTGCCGAACACGCTGCCGAGATCGCCGAGACCGGCAGCGCTCAGCAGTGCGTCGCAGAGGGCGTGCGCGGCGACGTCTCCGTCCGAATGCCCGGCACAGCCGTCAGCATCGTCGAAGGACAAGCACAACAACCAGCACGGACGGCCGGCTTCAATCGGGTGTACGTCGGTGCCCAAACCGATTCTGAGGTTCATTGCTCTTCGCACCAGCGGTCGTCGCCGCACCGACGTGCCCGCTTGGAACGTCAGGAAGCGGCGGCGAGAACCTCGTCGAGAATGGTTTCGGCCTTTTCCTCGTCGGTGTTCTCGGCCAACGCGAGCTCACCCACGAGGATCTGCCGAGCCTTGGCCAGCATGCGCTTCTCGCCTGCGGACAGCCCGCGCTCCTGATCGCGACGCCACAGATCGCGGACGACCTCGGCAACCTTGTTCACGTCACCGGAGGCCAGCTTCTCGAGGTTCGCCTTATACCGACGCGACCAGTTGGTCGGCTCCTCGGTATGCGGGGCACGCAGAACCTGGAAGACCTTGTCGAGACCCTCCTGACCCACTACATCACGAACGCCGACATACTCGGCGTTGTCTGCGGGAACCCGAACGGTGAGATCGCCCTGAGCTACCTTGAGGACGAGATACTCCCTCTGCTCGCCCTTGATGGTTCGGGTTTCGATCGCCTCGATCAACGCAGCACCGTGATGTGGATAGACGACGGTGTCTCCGACCTTGAAAATCATCAGATTCGAGCCCCTTTCACAACCCAATGTTAGCACGGGGCTAAGACACGCGTTGCGCAACGATGCAGGTCAGGGGCACGGCGGGTGAAGACTAGGGGTTGACACGGTGACGAATCCATGCAACACGCGTGTTGTCCGGCAAACCCCGACCCGCTGATCCGGACGCACCGTCGGCCGGTCCGCAGGAGCGATCTCGGGCCACTCACCAGCCCTCGACTTCCACCGCCCACCGCCACCTACTACTCTCAATAGTCGACACACGGGACGTTCGTCACGGTCGTCCCGTCGCCCGAGCAGGAGGCTTGAGTGACGCCCTTGAAATCGCGGTCTTCCGCCGTCGCACTGGCGGCTTGCGGCCTGACCGCCGTCCTCGCCCTGTCCGGTTGCAGCGCAGGCCAGATCTCGCAGAGTGCCAACCAGGCGCCTGCGGTCAACGGCACCCTCACCTGGGTCGGTGACCCCTCCAGCGGTATCGCGCTCCGCAATATTCACCTGCGCGCCACTCAGACCGCCGACTACGTGCAGCCCGGCAGCGACGTCGAGCTGTTGTTCGTGGCCGTCAACGAGTCGGCCGAGAAGGACGACCGCCTGGTGTCGATCACGTCCAGCGTCGGCACCGTGAGCCTTACCGGCGATCTCCGAGTGCCGGCCGCCGGGACCCTGGTCGTCGGGACGCCGGACGGTACGCCAAGCCCGCTGGATGCCACCGAGGGGGCCGACACCGTGCAGGCCGCCGTCCAGTTGACCCAGCCGATCAGCAACGGATTGAACTACCCGTTCACCTTCACGTTCGAGCGTTCGGGCCAGAAGGAGATCGTCGTGCCGATCTCCGCGGGTGAAGCGCCTCGCCGAGCGGCCCCGGTCGAGGCAGGCGCCGAAACCGACACGGGCGGCGGCTAGCCCCCGCTGCCGACGTTCTGTCGGTGCCGACGGATACCGTCAGCACGTGGCGAAGGTGGGTTCGAAGGCGCGTTCACAACACCGCTGTTCGGAGTGCCGACACGTCACTGCCAAGTGGGTCGGCCGGTGCCCGGACTGCGGTAGCTGGGGCACCGTGGAGGAGACCGCGGTCCTCACACCCATCACGGGTTCGGGGTCACGGGCTGTCGCTCCGAGTTCACCCGCGGTGCCGATCAGTTCGATCGATCCGGGTTCCACCAGGCACATCCATACCGGGGTCAGTGAGCTCGACCGGGTTCTCGGCGGCGGCCTAGTCCCGGGCTCGGTGACGCTGCTGGCCGGTGATCCCGGGGTCGGCAAGTCGACGCTGCTGCTCGAGGTCGTGCACCGCTGGGCGCAAGCCGGCCGCCGCGCGCTCTACCTGTCGGGTGAGGAGTCGGCGGGGCAGATCCGGTTGCGGGCCGAGCGCACAGGCTGCACGCACGACGAGGTCTTCCTCGCGGCCGAGTCCGATTTACAGACCGCGCTCGGGCACATCGAGCAGGTCAGGCCGACGCTCATCGTCGTCGACTCGGTGCAGACCATGTCGACCACCGAAGCCGACGGTGTCACGGGCGGCGTCACTCAGGTGCGCGCGGTGACCACGGCCCTGACGATGGCGGCGAAGACCACCGGCGTGGCGATCATCCTCGTCGGCCACGTGACCAAGGACGGCGCCATCGCCGGGCCGCGCTCGCTGGAACACCTCGTCGACGTCGTGCTGCACTTCGAGGGTGACCGCACGTCGGCCCTCCGGATGGTGCGCGGCGTGAAGAACCGCTTCGGCGCTGCTGACGAGGTGGGCTGCTTTCTGTTGCACGACAACGGAATCGAATGTGTCGCCGATCCGTCGGGCCTGTTCTTGGACCAGCGGCCGCAACCGGTGTCCGGCACCTCGGTGACGGTGACGCTCGACGGCAAGCGGCCACTCATCGGCGAGGTGCAGGCGCTCATCGGTTCGGCGACCGCGTCCTCGCCACGTCGGGCGGTCAGCGGCATCGACTCGGCCCGAGCGGCGATGATCACCGCAGTCCTGGAGAAGCGCGCCCACCTGAACGTCGGCCAGAACGACATCTACCTGTCGACGGTCGGCGGTATGCGGCTAACGGATCCGTCCTCGGACTTGGCGGTCGCCCTGGCAATCGCCTCGGCCTACGCGGACATACCGATGCCGTCGACGGTGGTGGCCATCGGCGAGGTCGGTCTTGCGGGCGATCTTCGCAGGGTCACGGGCATGGACCGGCGCCTCGCCGAAGCAGCTCGGCTCGGGTTCACCTGTGCCGTCGTACCGCCGGGTGTGAAGGACGTTCCCGCTGGTCTGACCGTCATGTCGGAAGACAACATCTCGGGGGCATTGCGGGTTCTCAGGACTATCGCAGACAATGGCGGCCGGAGCAGGGAGGGTTGATGGCCGTGAAGGCTGCCAGGACATCGCGCGGCAACGTCGTGCAACTCGCTCGACCGACGCTGCGGGAGACCCTCGGGCAGCTCGCGCCGGGAACCGCGCTTCGCGACGGGCTGGAGCGCATTCTGCGCGGCCGCACCGGTGCGCTCATCGTGCTCGGCTACGACGACACGGTCGAGGCGATCTGTGACGGCGGCTTCGCCCTCGACGTCGCCTACGCACCCACGCGGCTGCGCGAGCTGTCCAAGATGGACGGCGCCGTCGTGTTGTCCAGCGACGGCACCCGCATCCTGCGCGCCAACGTCCAGCTGGTTACCGATCCTTCGATCCCCACCGAAGAGTCGGGCACGCGGCACCGGTCGGCCGAGCGCACCGCCGTGCAGACCGGTTATCCCGTTGTCTCCGTGAGCCATTCGATGAATATCGTCACCGTGTACGTCGAGGGTGAGCGGCACGTCGTGCCCGATTCCGCGACCATTCTGTCGCGCGCGAATCAGACCATCGCCACGCTGGAGCGCTACAAGGCGCGTCTCGACGAGGTCAACCGGCAGCTTTCGACGGCCGAGATCGAGGACTTCGTCACGCTCCGCGACGTGATGACCGTGGTTCAGCGACTGGAGATGGTGCGCCGCATCAGCCTCGAGATCGACGCCGACGTTGTCGAACTCGGCACCAACGGGCGCCAGCTCAAACTGCAGCTCGAGGAACTGGTCGGCGACAACGACACCGCACGCGAACTGATCGCGCGGGACTACCACGCCGCCCCGGATCCGCCGTCCACGGCACAGGTAATGGCCACGCTGGACGAGCTTGACACGCTCAGCGACAACGAGCTCCTCGACTTCACGGCGCTGGCCAGGGTATTCGGCTACCCGTCGACCCTCGAGGCGCAGGATTCCGCGATGAGTTCGCGCGGCTACCGCGCGATGGCGGGCATTCCGCGTCTGCAGTTCGCGCACGTCGACCTGCTGGTCCGGTCCTTCGGCTCGCTACAGGGCGTGCTGGCTGCCAGCGCCAACGATCTGCAGTCCGTGGACGGAATCGGTTCGATGTGGGCCCGGCACATTCGCGAGGGTCTGTCCCTGCTGGCCGAGTCGACGATCGCCGACCAGCTGGCGTGACCGCGAGGAGCTAGTTGCCTGCAGGCGCCGTGGTCTCCTCGACGGGCGGAGGTGCGTCGGCCGGGGCCGGCGGTGCCTCACCTGCGGGTGGGGCGGCGGGCTCGGCCAAGACGAATGGAACCGTCGCCGACCGAAGATTGCCCAGTTGCACCACCAGGTTGTAAGTGCCCGGCCCGATCGGCTGACGCGGCAGCGGGCAGTTCGCCGCAGAGCCCATGCCGGTCCAGGTGACTTCGGTGGTCACCTGCTCGCCCGGGTTGAACGTCTTGACCAGCGTCTCGTTCGATGGCGCGCAGTCGAGGTTCGACCAGAGGCGGTTGTTGTCGAGTCCGTACACATAGGCCGCCAGCACCGCGGCTCCGACGTCGCGCTTGCACGCCACCAGGCCGATGTTGGTGACGACCATGGTGAACTTCGGCTGGTCGCCAACGACGTAGTTGGGCTGGCTGGTGATGCCCTTGACCGCCAGGGTGGAGTCAGGGCAGTCGTCGCCCTCCTGCATGACGGGCGGGGGCACGACGGCCTCCACGGGCGTCGGAGTCGGGGACGGCGACTGCTGGGCGGGCGGCAGGATCGGGGTCTTGACCTCGGGATTCGCTCCGGGAAGCGGCGTCGGAGACGCGGCGCCGGCCGTCGAGGCCGGTTGGGTGCCGGTCGAGTCTCCACTGGTGCTGTTGGTGAACACCACCACGACGACGGCGATGACGATGACGAGAACTAGCGCTCCAACACCGAGCGCGAGAAACCGCCTGCGCCGGTAGATCTCCGGCGGCAACGGGCCATGCGGTTCAGTTTCCAGCACGAATCTACGGTAAGGCCAGGTCACACATAGTCGTCCGACCTCGCCCGGCGTGTCGCCGGTCAGCCTGCGCCGATGTCTCCCAGGGACTCGCGAAGGCAGGCGCGTCCGTCGGCGAGGTGGTAGGTCACGCCGGCGATCGCCAGCGTGCCGGAATCGACGCCATCGGAGATGGCCTTCGAGCGGCTGACGAGCTGTTTGGCGGTCTCGGAGACGTGCCTGGCCTCGAACTCGTCGACCCGGGTCAGCCCTTCCTTTCGGCCCAGCAGGATCGATGGAGTCACGCGTTCGACGATGTCGAGCACGTAGCCACCGGGCACCGCACCGTCATCGAGCGCCGCCAGTGTCGCCTTGACCGCCCCGCAGCTGTCGTGTCCGAGCACGACGATCAGCGGCACGTTGAGAATCGTTACCGCGTACTCAATGGAACCGAGGACCGCCGAATCCAGCACGTGACCAGCGGTTCGTACCACGAACATGTCGCCGAGGCCCTGGTCGAAGATGATCTCCGCGGCCACCCGACTGTCGGCGCAGCCGAAGACCACCGCGGTCGGCTTCTGCCCGTCGGCGAGGCTGGCGCGGTGGTCGATGCTCTGGCTGGGGTGCTCGGGAGTTCCCGCGACGAAGCGGTCGTTACCCTCGCTGAGTGCCTTCCATGCTGTTACCGGGCTCATATTGGGCATTGCGACATTGTGCCCGGAGTCGGCCGTAATGGTCGACGCGAGCGAGCTAATGCGATGGTATGAGGAGTCTCAGCGGGACCTGCCGTGGCGACGGCCGGGCGTGCCGGCGTGGCAGATCCTGGTCAGTGAGTTCATGTTGCAGCAAACCCCGGTCGTCAGGGTCGAGCCGATCTGGCGCGACTGGGTGGCACGGTGGCCGACGCCATCCGCCACCGCTGCCGCGAGTGCCGCCGACGTGCTGCGGGCCTGGGGCAAGCTCGGTTACCCACGCCGGGCGAAGCGGTTGCACGAGTGCGCGACGGTGATCGCAGTCGAACACGGTGACGTGGTGCCCGACGACGTCGACACGCTGCTGACCCTGCCCGGTGTCGGCACCTACACCGCGCGGGCCATCGCGTGCTTCGCCTACGGCAAGCGGGTTCCGGTCGTCGACACCAACGTGCGGCGCGTGGTCGCCAGGGTCGTGCACGGCCGTGCGGACTCGGCTGCCAGCGTCCGCGATCTCGCTGACGTCGACGCCATCCTGCCCAATGATTCACGCGCACCCGGCTTTTCGATCTCCTTGATGGAGCTCGGCGCCACCGTGTGCACCGCGCGCTCGCCCCGTTGCGGGCTGTGCCCGTTGAGCGTCTGCTCGTGGCGGTCGGCCGGGTACCCTCCTGGGACCGAGCCCGCCCGCCGCGTGCAGAAGTACGCCGGGACAGACCGCCAGGTGCGCGGTCGGCTATTGGACGTGTTGCGCGCCAACGACGCTCCGGTCAGCAGGATTCAGCTGGACGTGGCGTGGCTGTCGGACCCGGCCCAGCGCGACCGCGCACTCGACTCTCTGCTGACCGACGGTCTCGTCGAGCAGACGGCCGAGGGCTTGTTCGCGCTCGCCGGCGAAGGTGGTGAAGCGGGGCCGAACCCCGGCCTGGTGAACTAGCCTGGGTGCGTGGTCGTACCCGTCTCGCGGGCTCCGCGGACTCGCTATGCATCGCGGGGCGACCTGGACATCGCCTATCAGTTGATTGGCGATGGTCCGGCGGATCTGGTCGTGATGCCGGGACCGTTCATCCCGATCGACTCGATCGACGCCGAACCATCGATGTACCGCTTCTACCGTCGCCTGTCGTCATTCTGCCGGGTGATTCGCTTCGATCACCGCGGCATGGGGATGTCCTCGCGCATCGGCGCGGACAAGATCACGCCGGCCTGCTGGGCGGAGGACGCCATCGCGGTGATGGACGCCGTCGGATCCGAGAGCGTCACCGTCCTGGGATCTGGGTTCACGGCCATCAGCGCGCTGTTCCTCGCCAGCGAACAGCCCGAGAGGGTGTCCGGTCTGGTTCTGCTCAATGCCGGCGCACGCGCGTTGTGGGCGCCCGACTACGAAGTGGGCGCAGCGCGCAGTGGCGCCAGTGCGTTCACCACAGTGGCGATGGAACCGGACGCCGTCGAGCAGGGCTTCGACGTTCTCGAACTCATCGCACCGTCCGTCGCCCGCGATCAGTCGTTCCGTACGTGGTGGGACGCCGCAGGCAACCGGGCGGCCTCACCGAGCATGGCCCGTCGATCCAGTCAGGCACTCGTCGATGCCGATGCGCGCGACAGACTCCCGCTCATCACCTCGCCGACCTTGGTGATGCATCGCGCGCAGTCTTCGTTCGTCGCGGTCGGCCACGGCCGCTACCTCGCCGAGAACATCGCCGGTGCCCGCTACGTCGAGCTTCCCGGAGCGGACACCCTGTACTGGGTCGGTGACACCACGCCCATCCTCGCGGAGATCGAGGAGTTCATCACCGGCAAGCGAGGCGGTACCGACCTCGAACGCGTCCTCACCACGATCGTGTTCACCGACATCGTCGGGTCCACCGAGCGGGCGGCCGCGCTGGGAGACGACCACTGGCGCGACCTGCTCGACAGTCACGACACCGTGGTGCGCAGAGAACTCCAACGCTTCGGCGGTCGCGAAGTCAACACCGCCGGTGACGGTTTCGTCGCAACGTTCAGCAGCCCCAGTGTCGCCATCGACTGCGCGGCGGCGATCGTCGACGCGGTCCGTACGCTGGACATCGAAGTACGGGTCGGCATCCACGCCGGCGAGGTCGAGGTCCGGGGGCACGACATCGCGGGCATGGCGGTGCACATCGGCGCGCGCGTCGCCGCGCTGGCCGGTCCGAGTGAGGTCCTGGTGTCGTCGACCGTGCGCGAGATCGTGACCGGTTCGCGCCGGAAGTTCACCGATCGCGGCGAACATCAGCTCAAGGGTGTCCCAGGCACCTGGTGCGTGTACGCGCCCTGAAGTGAGGGCGGGAAATGGGCTAAGCCGTTGCTGCACAACTAGAATCGTCGCAGGCGAAACGGCGACGGTAGTCCGATGGCGTGACCCCGATGACGCGCCGGAAGTGATGACGCAGCAACGTGGCCGTACCGAAGCCCGACTTGTCGGCAACCCGGTCGATGTCGAGATCGGTTTCTTCGAGCAGCCGTCGCGCATAGAGCACCCGCTGATCGGTGACCCACTGCATCGGGGTGCGACCGGTTTCGTCGACGAACCTGCGTGCGAAGGTACGGGCGGACATGCTGGCCCGCTTCGCGAGCGAGGCGACCGTGTGCGGCTTGTCCAGATTGCCCAGGATCCAGTCCAGGTGCGGCGCAAAGCCTTCCGAACAACGAACCGGGATGGGCTGGTCGATGTACTGCCGCTGACCACCGTCGCGCTGCGGCGGTACGACCATCCGACGGGCAATGATGTTAGTGATCTCGCTGCCGAGCTCGCGCCGGACCAGGTGCAGACACGCGTCGATGCCCGCCGCCGTGCCTGCACTGGTGATGAGGTTGCCGTCGTCGACGAAGAGCACGTCTCGATCGATCTCCGCCGTGGGGTGCAGGGCCGCCAGTTCGTCTGCGTGCATCCAGTGGGTGGTGCACCTGCGGCCATCCAGAAGCCCAGCGGCACCAGCGACGAACGCCCCGGAACACACCGTCAGGATGATCGACCCAGATGCGGCGGCGGCTCGAACCGCATCGAGCGCTTCCTGCGAATAGGGGCCCGCGATCGCCGGAATGGCCACCAGGTCGGCGCCGACGAGGGCGTCGAACCCGTGGTCGGGGGTCAGGTGCGCGCCGACCGTCATCCGTAGCGGCTTGCCCGGTTCGGGTCCACAGACCTTGAAATCGAAGTTGGGCACGCCGTCGGCGGTGCGATCGATGCCGAAGACCTCGCAGATGACACCGAATTCGAAGGGGGCCACCCCGTCCAGCACCAGTGTTGAGACACTTTCAATCATGGCAGAATCTTAGCGCACCATGTCCGCACTGCCACTGGTGGCGGAATATTCGCGGACAAACAATTGCTGCCATGAACGTGATATTCGCCTTCCTGATTCTGTCCGCACCCTTCGCGCTCGCCGCCCTGCTCAGCTGGGCCAGCCATCGCAATGATGCGATGCGCAGCCACCTGATCAACCAGTTCAGCGATCCGGACTGGTACCGCGTCCAGCACGACGCCGACGCCGCTCGCACCCGTTTCGAGCACGCCCCCTCGTGGCCTGCCTCAGGCGTGATGGGCGAACGCCGCTAAGAACGGTTCCACTGCACCGCGGTATTCCTGCGGGGCGTCGTCGTGCACGAGGTGCCCTGCGCCGGGCACGCGCAGATACGTGGTCCGGTCGCCGGTCCTTCGCATCTGCTCCATTTGGCCCGGCGGAGTGACGGAGTTCCCCGCTTCGATCAGTAGGACGGGCGCGCGAACGGAGCGCCACTGCTGCCAATAGTCGCGGGTGCCCCACTGTGCCGCGATCTCGATCCACCGCTCGGGGCGGCCGTGCAACCGCCATCCGGTGGCAGTTCTGTCGAACGCCTCGAGGAAGTACCGGCCGGCAACGGGCCCGAACTCATCGAAAACTTCACGCTCGCTATCGAATTCGACGGGCAGTGCGTGCAGCCACGGCTCCCACGGACCCGTCGTCCTGCCGCGGAAGTCGGGCGCCATGTCCTCCACGACCACCGCGGTCACCAAGTCGGGACGCGCCGCCGCGAGGCACCACGAGTGCAGGCCCCCCATCGAATGTCCGACCAACGTGGCAGGCCGCCCGAGCTCGGCGACGGCATCGGCGAGATCGGCCACGAATCGCTCCGTGCTGACGGGATGCGGGCCCTCCACGTCGCAGCCCCGATGCCACGGCGCGTCGTAGGTGTAGACCTCGCCCAGTTCGGTCAGCCACGGCACCTGGCGCGACCAGGTCGTACCGCGCCCCATCAACCCGTGCACCAGGACGATGGGCTCGCCTTCGCCTCCGCGGCCCGTCAGCAGGGGGGAACGCATGCCCGCCATCCTGGCAGGAGCGGAGCGACCGGGGATAACGGGATCCGGAGGGGAGGAGCGGAGCGACCGGGGATAACAAGACGGTAACGTAGTCCCCATGTCCGTCGTGAAGATCAATGCGATCGAGGTTCCGCCCGACGCAGGCCCCGAGTTGGAGAAGCGCTTCGCGCACCGCGCTCACGCCGTCGACAACCAGCCTGGTTTTCTCGGGTTCCAGCTGCTGCGCCCCGTCAAGGGCGAGAACCGCTACTTCGTGGTCACCCAGTGGGAGTCCGACGAGGCGTTCCAGGCCTGGGCCAGCGGCCCCGCGGTCGAGGCACACGCGGGTCAACGCGAGAACCCCGTCGCCACGGGTGCCTCACTGCTCGAGTTCGAGGTCGTGTTGGACGTTGCGGGGACCAGCTCCAGCGCGTAGCCAGGCGGGACGGCGGGCTACTGCGATCGCGGTGGCATGCGCCCTCGTCGTCGCCCTGGCTTGCGGATGCGCCAACAGCGGCCCGGCCGCACCGGCCGAGGCCGCCTACGGCGCCCACATCGACACCAACACCCCACAGGGTCTGCGTGCCAAGCAGACCGTGGACATGCTCAACTCCGACTGGCCCATCGGCACCGTCAACGTGGCGACGCTCGCCGCACCCCGACAGGTGGACGACGTCGCCTTCGTGATGGACCGGATGTGGTGGGACCGGCCCTTCACCGTCACCGACATCGACTACGGCGCGGGACTGGCCACCCTGCACCTGCTGACCTCGTACGGTGTCGGTCAGGACATCCAGTTGCGGACCAATGACGCCGGGATGGTCGACCGCTTCGAAGTCACGCTGCAGAAACCTCGGATCACGCAGTGGTCCGACATAGACGCGCTGCTGACGCAGTCCGGCGCGCACTACTCCTACCAAGCGTCCAAGGTCACCGACGGCAAGTGCACGACGGTGGCGGGCAGCAACGTGGACGATTCGCTGCCACTCGCGTCGATCTTCAAGCTCTACGTACTCCTGGCCATCGCGGACGCAATCAACGCGGGCACAGTCGGCTGGGACGACCAGCTGACCATCACCAAGGAGGCGAAGGCCGTGGGGTCAGCCGGTCTCGACGACCTTCCGCCCGGGTCTCAGGTGTCGGTGAGAAGAGCTGCGCAGCAGATGATCTCGGCGAGCGACAACATGGCCACGGATCTGCTGATGGCGAGACTCGGACCAGGTGCCGTCGAGCGGGCACTGGTGCACGCAGGACATCACGATCCGGGCAGCATGACCCCGTTCCCGAACACGCACGAACTCTTCTCGGTGGGCTGGGGCGAACCCGACCTGCGCGAGCAGTGGAAGGCCGCGTCGCCTCAGGGCCGCGCCCAGCTCATCGCGCAGACGAATACCCGCCATTACGAACCGGATCCGACGCGAACCCATACGCCTGCGTCGCCGTATGGTGCCGAGTGGTACGGCACCGCGGCGGACATCTGTCGGGTGCATGCCACCCTGCAGTCGGTCGCGGTCGGCCCCGCCGCACCGATCAAGGACATCCTGTCCGCGATTCCCGGCATCGATCTCGACAAGACCAAGTGGAACTACATCGGCGCCAAGGGCGGAAACCTGCCCGGAGACTTGACCTTCAGCTGGTATGCCGTCGACCATACGGGTCAGCCATGGGTGGTCAGTTTCCAGTTGAACTGGCCGACGTACCGCAGCCAGACGGCGGCCGGTTGGCTGCTGTCCATCGCACAGGGGGCGTTCGCACTCATTCAGCCCACCTGAGACTCCGCAACGATCTCAGCCCGTGGACCTCAACGTCCAGGCGTGCCCGCGAAGATGCAGGACGGTGCGGCTGACGGGACCAACGTCGATGCGCCAGAACGACTTCGGAGGTGCATTCAGCGCGAAGACGATCGCGGCACGGATCACGCTCGGGTGGGTAACGGCCACCAGTCGCCCGCGACGGTCAGACAGCGAATCCAACCAACCACCCACGCGGGCAACGAGGTCCACGACCGACTCCCCGCCGTGGGGCGCCTGCGTAGGATCGGTCAGCCAGAGCGTGAGCTCCGCGGGACCGACGCCGTTCAACACGCTGCCGCGCCACGCTCCGCAGTTGAGATCGGCCAGCTGCGGCTCAGTCTCCGCTCGCAACCCGAGCAACTCGGCGGTCTGCCTGGCCCGCTTCTCGGGTGCACAGAGCGCCGCGTCGACGACACCGAGGTCGAAGGTGGCATCGACCTGCCGCTGTCCGAGGGCGTTCAGGGGCTCGTCCCGGGGAAACCGTCCGGCCGCCATCGCATCCGTCATCGCGTGGGAGACCAGGGTCAGCCGGAGGATCTCACTCACGCCGTTTCATCCCCCCGAGTCGCTTCGCTCCTGCCCCCGAGGAACGTCATCCCCCCGGAGTCGCTTCGCCTACCCCCGAGGACCGAAGGTAGAGTCCGCCCGGCTTCGCCTGCCGTCCAGCACCTTCGAGATCAGCGCGGCGAACACCAAGCCGATGGTCACCCACATGACGACCTGCACTCCCAGCGAGTACAGCCGGAACTCATAGAGGTCGTCTGCGGGGAAACCGCCGAGGACGACGTTGCCCGCGTCGTCACGCAGAGGACCCGGCACCTCGTCGATCGTCGGGAGAACGAGCATCACGACGGCAATCGCGACCAGGTAGCTGCCCGCCGCGGCCAACGTGGCGTTCCAGGTGCCGAGTCGGGACACCAGTCGACGGCCGAGATACACCGCCCCGACCAACAGCGCCGCGGACACCACCACCATCAGGAGGTACAGCAGCGTGCGCTGACGAATGGTCTCGTCGAGGCTCACCGCGGGCGGATTGGCCGGGTACTTGAGTGTGGGAACCACGTAGAGGCTCAACAACATTCCGCCAGCGACGAGCACCGAGAGAACGCGGGCCGACACGCTCCCGACCCGGCCATGGGCGACCGCGAACACCACGGCGAACAACGCGCCCATCGCGACGCTGAACGCCAGCACCCCGAAGCCCATGCCGATGTTGGCCTGCACACCGCGGGTGAAGAGTTCCACCCCGTGGTCGTGGCCACCCTGTCCGGACGCGGCCTCCACGGCCTCTTGCGCGGCGCCGACCCCGTCCTCGTACCCGATGGCGCGCTCGATCACGGGCTCCACGAAGATACGCGCGAAGACGAATGCGAGCACACCCGCGAGGGCGCCGGCCAGAAGGCCGCGCCCGATGATCTGTCTTTCCATCGCGCCGATTACTCCCTGCGCGTCAGTGGCAGGGGAAGCCGAGGAGGTGGCGGGCGTCGTGCAGGAACTCGTGCACGTGGGTGTCGCTGCCGAATATCGACGTAGCGCCCTGATCCATGCCGACGAAGTACAGCACCAGCAGAGCGAGGAATGCGGTGGCCGACAGCCAGATCGCCGCCCTCGCACCGGCGAAGTCAAGTGCAGGCGCAGTGATCTCGAGAGCCTTGGGAGATGTCATGTCCAGTGTCCTTTCGGGAGTTCGCGTCCCGTATCACAGGTGACGAACGTCGGGTCTGACTTTCACAGTGGCGCGACCGCTCTGGATTTTCACCAGCATTCCTTCGTCCGTCGATTACCCAAGCATCATATGCACAGGCAAACGGCACCGCCTACCCCCGACGCCATGTCCCAAATGCTGGGCGGGCCATCCGAAACGAAATGAGCGGTACCCCGTGAGGGGTACCGCCCATTTCTTCACGCGTTGCGCTATGTCACTCCGTGGTGGTCGCGGTTCCCGCCGCTCCCGGCGCACCGGCCTTGGCCAGGTCTGGCGCGTCCTCGTCCACGACTGGTCGGATCGAGCCGACGAACGTGAACACTGCGTTCTCGCCAGCCCCTTCGCCGTCCCAGTTCTCGACGTCGACCTTGACCAGCTGACCGGGGCCGACCTCGTCGAAGAGGATCTTCTCCGACAGTGCATCCTCGATTTCGCGCTGGATCGTGCGGCGCAGCGGCCGTGCACCCAGCACCGGGTCGAAGCCGCGCTTGGCCAGCAGCGCCTTCGCCTTGTCCGACAGCTCCATGGTCATGTCCTTGGCCCTGAGCTGATTTCCGACGCGGTTGATCATGAGATCGACCATGCGGATGATCTCTTCCTTCGTCAGCTGGTGGAAGACGATGATGTCGTCGATGCGGTTGAGGAACTCCGGACGGAAGTGCTTCTTCAGCTCGTCGTTGACCTTGAGCTTCATCCGCTCGTAGTTGTTCTCACCGCCACCCTGGGTGAAGCCGAGACCGACCGCCTTGCTGATGTCGGACGTGCCGAGGTTCGAGGTGAAGATCAGCACGGTGTTCTTGAAGTCCACCGTCCTGCCCTGACCGTCGGTGAGTCGGCCGTCCTCGAGGACCTGCAACAGCGTGTTGTAGATCTCCTGGTGGGCCTTCTCGATCTCGTCGAACAACACGACCGAGAACGGCTTGCGGCGCACCTTCTCGGTGAGCTGGCCGCCCTCTTCGTAGCCAACGTAACCCGGAGGGGCACCGAACAGCCGCGACGCGGTGAAGCGGTCGTGGAACTCACCCATGTCGATCTGGATCAGGGCATCGTCGTCGCCGAACAGGAAGTTCGCCAACGCCTTGGAGAGCTCGGTCTTACCGACACCGGACGGGCCGGCGAAGATGAACGAGCCCGACGGGCGCTTGGGGTCCTTCAACCCGGCGCGGGTACGGCGGATGGCCTTCGAGACGGCGCGGACCGCATCCTCCTGGCCGATGATCCGCTTGTGGATCTCGTCCTCCATGCGTAGCAGGCGCGTGGTCTCGGCCTCGGTGAGCTTGAACACGGGGATGCCGGTCCAGTTGCCGAGCACCTCGGCGATCTGCTCGTCGTCGACTTCGGCCACGACGTCGAGGTCACCCGAGCGCCACTGCTTCTCGCGCTCGGCGCGCTGACCCACCAGTGTCTTCTCGCGATCGCGCAGGTTGGCTGCCTTCTCGAAGTCCTGCGCGTCGATCGCGGACTCCTTCTCCCGGCGCGCGTCGGCGATCTTCTCGTCGAACTCGCGCAGGTCTGGCGGAGCGGTCATCCGGCGGATGCGCATCCTGGCGCCCGCCTCGTCGATCAGGTCGATCGCCTTGTCGGGCAGGAACCGGTCGTTGATGTAGCGGTCGGCCAAGGTGGCAGCCGCCACGATCGCGCCATCGGTGATCGACACCCGGTGATGCGCCTCGTACCGGTCGCGCAGACCCTTGAGGATCTCGATGGTGTGCTCGACCGTCGGCTCGCCGACCTGAACCGGCTGGAAGCGGCGTTCCAGCGCGGCATCCTTCTCGATGTACTTGCGGTACTCGTCGAGGGTCGTGGCACCGATGGTCTGCAGCTCGCCGCGGGCCAGCTTCGGCTTGAGGATCGACGCCGCGTCGATTGCACCCTCGGCAGCACCCGCGCCGACGAGCGTGTGCAGCTCGTCGATGAACAGGATGATGTCGCCGCGGGTGTTGATCTCCTTGAGCACCTTCTTCAGGCGCTCCTCGAAATCACCACGGTAGCGGCTGCCTGCCACCAGGGACCCGAGGTCCAGGGTGTACAGCTGCTTGTCCTTGAGCGTCTCGGGCACGTCGCCGTGCACGATGGCCTGGGCCAACCCCTCGACGACGGCGGTCTTGCCGACGCCGGGCTCGCCGATCAGCACCGGGTTGTTCTTGGTGCGGCGGCTCAGCACCTGCATGACCCGCTCGATCTCCTTCTCGCGGCCGATGACGGGATCGAGCTTGCCCTCCATCGCGGCGGCGGTCAGGTTGCGGCCGAACTGGTCGAGCACCAGCGACGTCGACGGGTTGCCCGCCTCGCCACCGCGCCCGCCCGTGCCGGTCTCGGCGGTCTCCTTGCCCTGGTAGCCACTGAGCAGCTGAATCACCTGCTGGCGCACGCGCGTCAGCTCGGCACCCAACTTGACCAGCACCTGCGCTGCGACACCCTCACCCTCGCGGATCAGGCCGAGCAGAATGTGCTCGGTGCCGATGTAGTTGTGGCCGAGTTGCAGAGCCTCTCGCAGGCTCAGCTCGAGGACCTTCTTGGCGCGCGGGGTGAAGGGGATGTGCCCGGACGGCGCCTGCTGGCCCTGGCCGATGATCTCCTCGACCTGGCTGCGGACACCCTCCAGCGAGATGCCCAGCGACTCCAGCGACTTCGCGGCAACACCCTCGCCTTCGTGAATGAGGCCAAGGAGGATGTGCTCGGTGCCGATGTAGTTGTGGTTCAGCATCCGGGCTTCTTCTTGAGCCAGGACGACGACGCGCCGTGCGCGGTCAGTAAAGCGTTCGAACATCGGTGGTTACCTGCCCTCCGTAGATAGCGCAGCGCTTGAACTAAGCCTGCACGGCGGGCCGTGCTCTGCACCTACCGTCCACTGTAGTGGGCGGTGGCCCGGGCTGCCCCGCTTGTCCTCTCCCAGTGAAAGGCCGACGGCAAAGATTCCCGCGCTGCTTACAGCTCAACGCCGGGTGGGCGTGGATCGTTTCCGCCGACCGGGTGCGCACGCTTCGCCCCTAGCGAAAGCGCATTTCCCACCGACCCGGACTGCTTCGAGTTGGCAACCTGCTGTTACGTTGCCGCGTGGAATGCGTCGATGACGTCTGCCGGAATCCGCCCGCGAGTGGAAACACTGTGACCATTGCGGCGGGCCCACTCCCGGATGGCAGCGCTCTGTTCGCGGTCGATGGACGCGCGACCGCGCCCCGAACCGGCCGCACGACCGCGGTGACGGCCCCCGACACGACGACCCGCTTCCACCCATTGCTTCAGGTCGCCCCGAAGCTTCGAAGCATTCTTCGACGAAAGGTCGATCTCGTAGCTCACGCCGTCGAGTGAGAATTCGACGGTCTCGTCGGCAGAGCCTTCACCGTCGAAATCGTCGACCAAGGTGACAGTTACTTTCTTTGCCATTGGCTCTCACTGAACCCTTCCGTGCGGGCGCGTAGTCATACTTCGCTCGACCCCGGGACAATGCTTGCATAGGAACCTTCGCAATTCAACACAAAAGTATGAAACCTCCTTCAGCCGCCGTGCCTGCGCACAATCGGGAACAAAACGGTCTCCCGAATCGTCAGCCCCGTCAAAGCCATCAACAAGCGATCGATGCCCATTCCGGTACCCGTGGTCGGCGGCATCCCGTACTCCAACGCGGCGAGGAAATCCTCGTCGAGGAGCATGGCCTCGTCGTCGCCCGCGGCCGCGGCCCTGGCCTGCGCCTCGAACCGTTCACGTTGGACCACGGGGTCGATCAGTTCGGAGTATCCGGTCGCCAGCTCGAAGCGACGGACGTAGAGATCCCACTTCTCCGCCACGCCGGGAATGCTGCGGTGGGCGCGCGCCAGCGGCGTGGTCTCGACGGGGAAGTCACGGACGAACGAAGGCGCCCACAGGGTGGCTCCCACCGCGTGCTCCCACAGTTCCTCGACGAGCTTGCCGTGCCCGAAGCCACGATCGCGGGGGATCTCGACGCCGCGGGCGTCGGCGATGGACCAGAGATGGTCGACGTTGGTTCCGGGAGTGATCTCCTCCCCGAGGGCCTCCGATAGCGACGGATACATTTCGACCGTGGCCCATTCGCCATCGAGATCGTAGGTGGTGCCATCGGGCAGAGGCACGTTTCGTGTGCCAATCGCCTCTTCGGCCACCTCCTGAATTATCTCGCGCGTCACCTTGGCCGAATCGTCATAGGTGCCATAGGCCTGATATGTCTCCAGCATCGCAAATTCCGGTGAATGCGTGGAATCCGCACCTTCGTTTCGAAACACGCGATTCAACTCGAAGACCTTCTCGAAACCACCGACCAGGCATCGTTTCAGGAACAACTCCGGCGCGATACGAAGGAAGAGATCGGTGTCGAGTGCATTGGAGTGCGTCACGAATGGTCGCGCGGCAGCACCACCCGCGAGGGTCTGCAGGATCGGTGTCTCGACTTCGAGAAACCCGCGCCGTTCGTATGCCGACCGCACCGCGCGAACGACCGCAATCCGTTGTCGGGCAATGCTGCGCGCCTCCGGACGCACGATCAGATCCACATAACGCTGCCGTACCCGCGACTCCTCGCTGAGCTCCTTGTGCGCCACGGGAAGGGGGCGCAGCGCCTTTGAAATGATTTGCCATGAATCGGCAAGCACAGACAATTCGCCGCGCCGAGAACTGATCACCTCGCCGTGGACGAAGACGATGTCTCCCAGATCGACGTCGGACTTCCACGCATCCAATGAGTCCCGACCCACGCCGTCCAGGCTGATCATTGCCTGCAGCTGGGTGCCGTCACCCTCCTGCAGCGTTGCGAAGCAGAGCTTTCCGGAGTTCCTGGCGAACACCACCCGACCGGCGATCCCGACGATCTGCCCGGTCTTGGTGTCGACCGCCAGGTCGGCGTGCTTCTTGCGGACCTCCGCGAGGGTGTGAGTACGCGCTACTTCGACCGGATAGGGATCGCGGCCCTCGGCGAGCAGCCGCTCGCGCTTCGCCTGGCGGATCTGGAACTGCTCGGGTAGATCGTTGTCGCCGGTTTCCTGGCTGGCCTCGGGAATATCTGCAGAGCTCACGACGTGCCAGCTTAAATGAACCCATGCCCGCGACCATCGACGCGACCGCCGTCGCCGCGCTGGCCGACGAACCGCTCGACTGGCGCTACAAGGGCCTGCCGTCGAAATGGTGGGGACGGACCCCGTCCGAGGTGTGCACGGACGGCGCGCGTCCGTTCGCCGACGGCGCCGTCGGACCGCTGTGCGTGATGAGCGGGCCGGCCCTCGAACACAACCTCGCGACGATGGCCCGGTGGTGCCGCAGCCGGGAAGTCGAGCTGGCGCCCCACGGCAAGACCCACATGGCGCCGCAGCTGCTCGCACGGCAGTTCGGCGCAGGCGCTCGCGCAGTCACCCTTGCGACCATCAGCCAGGTACGGACGTTTCGTGCGTTCGGCATCAACGGCGTCGTGCTGGCCAACGAGCTCGTCGACGACGCCGCATTGCGTTGGCTGGCTGCCGAATTGGACACTCACCCGGACTTCAACCTGGTGTGCTGGGTGGATTCCGTGCGTGGCGTCGAGCTGATGTCGTCGGCGCTGGCCGCCGCGGGCGCCCGGCGCCCGGTCGACGTCTGCGTCGAAGTCGGCATGCCTGGCGGGCGTACGGGATGCCGCAGCGCGGGCGAGGTCGACTCAGTGGCACGCGCAGCCGCCGACTCCACGCAGCTGCGCCTGGTCGGCGTCGCCGGTTACGAAGCCGCCACCGGCCACGACACCAGCGGCGCGGCGCGCGAACGGGTGCGGGCCTACCTGCGGGACGTGCGGAGCGCGGTCGACCGCGTGGCGCCCGTGTGCGAGGCCGGCGAAGTGGTCGTGACGGCGGGCGGGAGTACGTACTTCGACGTCGTGGCCGACGAGCTGACCGGGTGGACGGGTGACAGACCGGTCCGCACGGTCCTGCGCAGTGGGTGCTACCTCACCCACGACGACGGCCTCTACCGACGGTCCTCCCCGCTGGGCGGGCCGTCCGGGCTGCGACCCGCGCTCACGGTGTGGGCGCAGGTGGTGTCGCGGCCGGAACCGGATCTCGCGTTGGTGACGATGGGGCGCCGCGACGTGTCGTTCGACCAGGACCTGCCGGTGCCGTACGGACTTGCCGACAGTGCGGTCACCAAGCTCGACGACCAGCACGCCTACCTGCGCGTCGGGCGGGTGGATCGCGACCGGGTGGAGGTGGGGTCGTGGCTCGAGTTCGGCGTCTCGCATCCATGCACGGTCTTCGACAAGTGGCAGATGATCCCGGTGCTCGACGACGGCGGCCGGGTCGTTGACCTCGTCCGCACCTTCTTCTAAGTTCTAAGCGATTTCGGCGCGTATACGTTCGCTGAGCGACTGTTAGCGCGCCGAAATCGCTATCCACCGAGGCGTCTGCTGATGATCTCGGCCGCCGCGATGGTGCGCTTGGCGGTGGCGTCGAACTCGTCCTCGCTCAACCGGTACGACGGCCCGGACACACTGAGCGCCGCCACCACGTGACCGTCGGCGTCGCGGACGGGCGCGGCGACCGCGTTCAGCCCGACCTCAAGCTCCTCTCGGACGCTGGCCCACCCCCGCTGACGCACGACCTCGAGTTCGGCCTCGAGCGTCGCCCGCGCAGTCAGCGTGTCGTCGGTGAAGGATTCCAGCCGGGTGGCCAGACGCTCCCGTACCTCGCCGGCGTCGAGTCCGGCCAGTAGCACCTTCCCGCTGGACGTCGCGTGAGCGGGGCAACTCTGTCCGACCCAGGTCCGCAGGGCGATCCCCGCGGGGCCGATCGCCTCGGCGATGTTCACGATCCGATCCGCGTCGAGGACAGCCAGGTTCGTGGTCTCGCCGGACTCGAGAGCCAACGCGTCACAGGCCGCCTGGCTCTGCTTCACCAGGTCGAGTTGGGCGCTGGTGGAGCGCGCGAGTCTCGCGACGGCGAAGCCCAGTCGGTACTTGCCGCGATCGGAGAGCTGCTCGACGTAGCCCCTGGCCTCCAGCACCGAGATGAGCCGTGAGACGGTCGACTTGTGCACGCCGAGTTCGGCGGCGATCTCGGTGACGCCGGCTTGGCCGAGCGTCGCGAGGATCTCCATCACCACGAGTGCGCGGTCCACCGACTGCACGGTGCCGGACCGCGCCCCGTCCTCGGTCGTCCCCCTGCTCTGCGCCCTTGCCATCGAAATCGACCCTATACGGCCGGAATGCCGAAGTTGCCGACACGTCTCTGAACCGCGGCGATCTCGCGGAGACCGTCGTTGAGCAAGCTCCTGTTCAGCGGCGACAGCTCCGACATCGTGACGACGTCGCCGGGGCTGTGGCCTACCGACAGTTGCTCGACCTGGTGGGTCATCCGCAGCCGCTGCAGCATGCCGAAGACCTCGCCGAGGGTGGAGGCGTCGCGTTCGGTGAGAGCTCCGCTCGCCGCCGCTGCCGATAGCCGCGCGGGCGTCGATGCCGATGCGACGTCACCGGCGAGCCCGCCCCACCGCGCCAGATTCACGATCGGCGTCACGGCGTGGCTCTTCAGGTCGAACGTGCCACCGCGACGGGAGAGCACGTCGCGCAGCGAACGGGTGCGAACCCGTCCGGACAGCGCGTCGAGCAGTTGCAGCCGCAACGCGTTCGGGTGCTCGGCGCGCATTCTGCGGTACGCCGCCGGAACGGTGTGCAGGACGGCGTCGCCCCAGACCACCCGCCCGTCCAGCAGCAACGAGGACAGGATCAGCCCCTTGTCGATCAGCGGATCATCGAGCCAGCCCTTCGCCGCGGCCGCCCAATCACTTTGGGAGCGAGCAAAATTCGGGCTGGCGGCGATGGCACCGTTGCTGTCCGACGGTAACCCGCAGCCGTCGAGGATGGCATGGGTGCGCCGGGCGATCGCCCGCAGCTGGTCGCTTTCCTGCGACAGATCGTCCCGCCACGACAGCGCACTGTCGACGTCGGATGACGGCATGGCCTCGCGCCGGGCGATGCTACCGAGGGTGAGCCACGCGAACCCCGACTTCGGAACGTGCGCACCAGCATTCGCTTCGGCGGCCTCGGCGAGGGCGAGTTCGAGTGCCCGCCGGACCACGCTGTCGATCACGATGGAGAGAATGCCGCTCGTCGCGGATGCCTTGGTGCCGCTGCGGAACAGCGCGCTGGCGATGTGCGTGACGTCCTGCGCGGCGGCCTGTAATTCGGCGGCGTCGGCGGCCAGTCCGATGGACCGACGCAACATGAAACTCTGCCTTGCCGACGCAGCGAGCAGGTCGGCGTCTTCGAGGACGCCGACGACCTCTCCGCGCGTCGTGGTCACGGGCATGTGCCGAAGACCGCTCTCGAGCATCTGCATCAGTACCGTCTCGGCCGTCAGGTCAGCGGTGACGCGTCGCGCGGGTGCGCTCATCACCCGGGTGATCGGCACCTCCACCGAGAGTTCCGCGGCGACCACCCGCGTCCGCAGATCGCGGTCGGTGAAGATGCCGTACTCTCCGTCCGGCAGCGAGACCAAGGCGTAGGAGACGTGGTGCTCGGTCATCCGGACGACGGCGTCGCGCACGGAGACGTCCGGTGTCACCAGAAGCGGATCGCCGTGCACCAGTTCGCCTACCGGCCTGCTGTCGGCCACCGGGACCAGCGCCGGCCGGTTGCCGGGTGTGATGCTCCAGGCCGACGAGGCAAGGAAAGCCAGGCCCGCGGGCTTGGCGAACTGCGCCCTGACCTGGTCCCCCGGTAAGCGGATCAGGGTGCTCGGTTCGGTGGCCCGCGCGACGAACTCCATGCCGCCGCCGGTGAGCAACGGCGTGTAGCCGAAGATGCCACCGGGTTCGATGGTGTCGATCGCCGAGCCGTCGGCGGCCTGCAGCGTTATGTGGCCCGTGCGAACCATCCAGACGTCGTCGGGCACCTGCGCGGAGTAGTCGGCGATCACCGCATCGGTGGCGAACGCGACCAGCGACGACCCGGCGGCGAGCTCGTCGAGCTCGTCGGGCGCCATCGACTGGAACGGGGTGTGCTCGCCGAGGAACCGGCTCAGGTCCCCCGGATCAGGTCCGCGCACTTCTCGGCCATGGTCATCACGGTGATGTTGGGGTTCACCGCAGGCAGCTTGGGCATCGCCGACGCGTCGACCACCCGCAGCCGGGATACGCCCTTGACCCGCAGCTCCGGGTCGAGGACCGCCATCGGATCCGTCACCGCACCCATCCGGGCGGTGGCTGCAGGGTGGTAGACGGTGTTGTGCGTCTGGTGGATGTAGTCGAGTAGCTCGTCGTCGGTGGTCGCCTCCGGGCCCGGTGCCAGCTCCCTGGCGATCCACTCCTTCAGGGGCGCCTGCTCGGCGATCTTGCGGGCCAGGCGAATACCGGTGAGCATGATCCGCTCGTCGTAGCCCTCGGGATCGGTGAAGTAGCGGGGATCGACCTTGGGCCGGTCCCTGAAGTCCAGGCTTCGCAGCCGGACCGTCCCTCGTGAACGGCCCTGAGTCACGTTGGGCGTCAGACAGAATCCGTTGTCGGTGGTCGGATAACCGCGCCGCAACGTGTTCATGTCGAACGGCACGCTGCCGTAGTGCATCATCAGGTCGGGTTGGGCGCTACCTTCGTCGATCGTGGTGAACAGACCGATCTCCCACCACTGCGTGGACGTGGTGACCATCGGCCGCGACGCCTCCCAGAACACCAGCCCCTCGACGTGGTCGTCGAGATTCGATCCCACTCCCGGCGAGTCGACCCGGATCGGCATCCCGATCTCCTTGAGGTGCTCGGCAGGCCCAATTCCCGAGAGCATCAACAACTTCGGGGTGTCGATGGACCCGGCGGTGAGGATGACCTCGCGGCGGGCCGACACCGTGTCGTACCCCGTGAGATCTGGCCGTTGATAGCGCACGCCGGTGGCAGCGTTCGCGTCGTCGAAGAGGATCTCCGAGACCCAGCAGTTGGTGCGGACCTCGAGGTTCTTGCGAGAGTCCAGGATTGGGTGCAGATACGCATGAGAGGTCGACATGCGGATGCCGTCCTCGCCCACGTTGATCTGGAACCACCCCGCACCGTTGTGCACGGTCTCACCGCGGTTGAACGCCACCGTCGGCAACCCGACCGACGCCGCCGCCTCCAACACCGCTGCGCCACAGGGGTCGTTGGGCGGTACGTCCTGAAGGCGTACGGGGCCGTCGTGTCCGTGGTCCCCCGGTGCGTCATTGTTCTCCAAACGCTTGACCAGCGGCAGGATTTCGGCGGCACCCCAGCCGGTGGCACCCATCTCGACCCATTCGTCGAGGCACTCGGCAGGCGGCCAGAACGCGATGCACGAGTTGTGCGACGAACAGCCGCCAAGCACCTTCGCGCGGGCGTGCCGCATGAAGCTGTTGCCCTTCTCCTGCGGTTCGACCGGATAATCCCAGTCGTAGCCGGAGTCCAGCAGGTGCATCCACTCCGACAGCGGAAGGATGTTGCCGTCGCCGACGTCCGACGGCCCGGCCTCGACCAGACACACCGTCACGTCGGGATCCTCGGACAGGCGGGCGGCCAAGACGCAGCCTGCCGTCCCCCCGCCCGCGATCACGTAGTCGAATTCGTGATCAGACACCGATCGGCCCCGGATCCAGGTTGCCCGCCTCGGCCCTGCTCGGCGCGGCATGTGATTCCAGCGTCCCAATGTGGTTGCGGCCCTTCAGGCCGTACCACAGCAGACCCGCGCCGAGGATGACACCGATGTAGATGAAGGCACCCCACGCGTTGTACCAGCCCTCGCCGTAGACGGCCTCCCGCGGCCAGGCCAGGTTTAGCGCCATGCCGACGCCCCACACCACGGCGACGATGTTGACCAGCATGCCCCACTTGCCCATGGTGAAGTAGCCGCCCTCCTTGAGATCCTTTGGCGGCCAATGGCCCTGGATGCGCTTCTTCAGCAGCGGCGCGGTGACCATCAGATAGGCCAGGTAGATCATGATGATGGCGATCGACGTCAGCACCGTGAAGATCTTCGGCTGTCCCACGTTGATCACCAGGATCAGCACCGCGATTCCGCCGATGACGATGGCAGGAATGATCGGAGTCTGGGTCTTGGGATTGACGCGAGCCAGTTTCTCGCCGAAGGGAAGCGCGTTGTCACGCGCCATGGCGAACATCAGGCGGATCGCCGCGGTGTGCACGGCCAGTGAGCACACCGTCACCGCGATGACGATACAAACGATGAAGACCTTGCCCAGTGGGCCCCACATGACCTGCTCGACGATGTACTGCAAGCCGCCGCTGCTCTCGCCGATCGCGGGATCCTCCAAGTTGGGCGCCGACAGGACGGCGAAGACCAGGATCGCGCCGCCGATCACGAACGAGGCCAGGATGGCCCGGAAGATGGCCTTCGGGGCGGTGCGTCTGGGCTCGACGGTTTCCTCCCCCAGCGAGCTGGCGGTATCGAAGCCGTACATCACGTAGCCCGAGGCCAGGGACGCGATCAGGAACGCCCCCAGGTAGCCGCCGCTCTCACCGGCGCCGTAGCCGTTGGTGGAGAAGAACACCGACGGACCGCGAGTAGTGCTGGCGGCCAGGATGATGGCGATGAGGACCGCCGCGATGAGTTCGATGAACACGCCCGCGCTGTTGATCCTCGCCATCAGCTTGACGCCGAGCGCGTTGATCACCGTGGTGAACACGATCATGATCGCGCCGAGGATGACGGCGTTGAGTGCGAAGTCCGATGCGGTGCTGCCGTCGCCGATGATCTGGAACCCACTCCACAGCCGGGGCAAGTTGAGCTGAAGGGCCAACACCACCGCCGAGAGAGTCACGATCGACGCGGTGAGCATCAGCCAGCCCGATGACCACCCGACGATCCTGCTACCCAACGTCTTCGACCAGTTGTAGACCGCCCCGGCGATGGGATACTTCGCGGCAAGCTCCATGAAGCACAGCGCGACGGCCATCTGGCCGACGAACACGATAGGCCACGACCAGAGGTAGGCGGGGCCCGCCGTGCCGAAGCCGAAGTAGAACAGCTGGAACGTGCCGGTGAGGATCGAGATGTAGCTGACCCCGGCCGCGAAGCTGGCGAACTTGCCGATGCTGCGGTCGAGGGATTCCTTGTAACCAAAGTCGTCGAGGCCGCCGCTATCGGCGCTCGACGAACTCGTTTCAACGGCCATGACGGCGTCCTCTCTGAAGTGCTCGCCGCGACAGGTCATTCACCTTTGAACCAGCCTGCGGGTTTCGGCGCGGTGTTATGCCAGATATGTTTGAGCTCTTGGTATTCCGCGAGCCCGGTGGGCCCCAGCTCACGGCCGTTACCAGACTTCCCGAATCCGCCCCACTCCGCTGCCGCGGTGTAGTAGCCGAAGTCGTTCAGCCACACCGTGCCGTGCCTCAAAGCGCGCACCACACGTTCGCCCCGCGCCGGGTCGGACGTACGAACGCCCGCCGCGAGACCGTATTCCGTGTCATTGCCGAGAGTTATCGCCTCGGCTTCCTCCGTGAATCGCTCCACTGTCAGGATCGGTCCGAAGGTCTCCTCATGGACGATCCCCATCGATCGGTCGCACCGATCGAAGATTGTCGGCAGGTAGAAACTGCCCTTCTGGAGTTCGGCGTCGGCTGGTCGCGAGCCGCCGGTGACCAGCTTGGCCCCCTCCGAGATCGCCGACGCCACATGCGCTTCCACCTTGGCGCGATGCTGTTCCGACACCAGTGGTCCGGTCTCGCTCGCCGGATCCATGCCGTCACCCATCCGGATCTTCTCGGCGCGGATGACCAGTTCTGAGACGAAGTCGTCGGCGATCGACTCCTCGACGATCAGCCGGGTGCCCGCCGAGCACACCTGACCGGAGTGGAGGAAAACCCCGGTCAAGACCTGGTCGACGGCGGCGTCCCACGCATCTCCCGTTCCGATGTCGGCGAAGACGATGTGCGGGTTCTTGCCGCCGAGCTCCACGGCGACCTTGGTCACGTGCTCGGCCGCGACCCTGGCGATGGTCCGGCCGGTGGCCAGCCCGCCGGTGAACGAGATGAAGTCGACCTCCGGGTTGTCGGTCAGGGCCGATCCGAGCGCGGCGCCGCTGCCCTGGACGAGGTTGACCACGCCGCCGGGCACACCCGCCTCCTCGAGAAGGTGGACGAAGGCGATGGTGGACAGTGGCGTGACCTCGCTGGGCTTCGCGACCATCGTGCAACCTGCGCCGAGAGCGGGTGCGATCTTCCACGACATCTGCAGCAGCGGATAGTTCCACGGCGCTATGAGTACGCAGACACCGATGGGCTCGCGCACCACGCGGCTGATGATGGCGGGGTCGCCGACGTCGATCACCCGGTCGGCTTCGACTCCGACCAGCTTTGCGTAGTAACGGAACACCGACGTCACGTCGTCGATGTCGATCCTGCTCTCCACCAGGGTCTTTCCAGTGTCGCGGGTCTCCAGCAACGCCAGCGGCTCCTTGTCGCGCTGCAGCAGGTCGGCTATCCGATCGAGAAGGGCAGACCGTTCGGCCGCGGACGTCGCCGGCCAGGCCCCGTCGTCGAACGCTGCTCTGGCAGCGCGGACGGCGTCGCGCGCGTCGGCGTCGGTCGCCTCGTCGACGACGGCAGCCACACTTCCGTCGGCCGGATTGTTGATCTCGCGCGTCCCACCGTCGGACGCGTGACGCCACTGCGCACCGACGTAGAGGTCGGGTTCACCGTTCACATGTCACCTCGTGTCGCCGGAGCCGCCGGGGCGAGACTGCGCGCCGACTCGGGACACTACCCACTCGTGGAACTCCGCGATGTGGTGTTCGGAAGGAACGAGTACCCCACCGTCGCGATAGGCGCGCGACGACATCGCGGGCTGGGTGCGCTCGCAGGCCTCGAAGTCCTGCTCGTTGACGCGGTGGAACAACTCGACCGACCGGGACACGTCGCGGCCCTGCTCCACCACGTCCGGGGTGTACAGCCAGTCGCATTCGACGACGGTGCGATCGAGGGCCATCGGGTACATCCGATGGAAGATGATGTGATCGGGCACCAGGTTGACGAAGACCGTCGGCTTGACCGTGATGGCGTAGTAGCGGCGGTCCTGGTCCTCGGTGACCCCGGGAAGAGTGTCGAATCCGGCGCTCCCGTCGATGGTGAAACCCGATACGTCGGAACCGAACTCAGCGCCGTGGCCGACGTAATACTGCGCGGCCAGGCCCTTCGCGAACTCGGGAAGCACCTCGGTGAGCTCCGGATGGATGGTGGCGCAGTGGTAGCACTCCATGAAGTTCTCGACGATGAGCTTCCAGTTGGCGGCCACGTCGTAGACCACCCGGCGACCGACGCTCAGATTCTCGATGTCGTAGTGGTCGATGGCAGCGGGATCGCCGAGTCGGCGGGTGACCTCGCCAGCGACCTCGTCGACGAACGACGGCGGGTCGTCTGCCAGGCAAACCCAGGCATAACCAAGCCACTCGGTCAGCGCGACCGGCACCAGGCCGTACTTGTAGCGGTCGATGCCCTCGCCCGAGGCCTCCTTGAGCGACGCCATGTTCGGTGCGGCGATGAGCTTGCCGTCCAGCGCGTAGGTCCAGGCGTGATACGGGCACTGCAGACTTCGCTTGACCTCACCGGACGCTTCGGTGCACAGAGTTGCCCCGCGGTGGCGGCACACGTTGAGGAATGCGCGCAACGCCCCGTCACGTCCGCGGACCACCAGCACGCTCTCGCGGCCGACCTGCACGGTCTTGAACTGTCCGGGGTTGGAGAGTTCGGCGGACCTGGCGGCGCAGAACCACGTCCGCTCGAAGATCTGCTCCTGCTCTGCGGCGAAAATTGCACTGCTGGTATAGAACTCACCACCCAGCGTGGACAGCAGCGCGGGCGTCTCGATGCCCGTCATAGCGTCACCAGCCTCCGAGGGTCGAAGAGATCGATGGGATGGTCCGTGGTGCCGGTCATCGCCAGGTCGGCCAGGATCTCGCCGACCACCGGGACGAATTTGAAGCCGTGACCCGAGAAGCCGCACGCCACGTTGACATTCGCAGAATCCGGGTGTCGCGCGATGACGAAGTGCTCATCGGGTGTGTTGGAGTACATGCAGGTGGCGGAGTGCACGCACGGACCGTCGAGTGCCGGCAGCAGTTCGCTGACCCGCTTGCGCATCTCGACGATCTCCTCGGGATGCACCACGCGGTCGATCGTCTCCGGCGTGCAGACGATGCCCTTGCGGAAGAACGCGACCTTGACGCCGCCCGAGGGACCGTCGATCGCCGGGAAGCCGTAGATCTGCATGCCCGCCGCGTTCTCGTCGATGAAGATCGGTTGGTTCTCGAACGGCGCCGTTCCCCCGACGGGGTCGAGCCAATACAGCACCTGGCGCTCGATCGTGATCGGGATGTCGAACTCGGCGAGCAGTTGCGGCGCCCAGGCGCCCGGACAGATCACGACCTGGCCTGCGGTGTAGCTGCCGCGGTCCGTCGTGACCCGCACACCACCCGCGGTCTCGGACCATTCGCGGACCTGTTCGCCGAAGTTCAGTGTGGCACCTTCGCGAATCGCCAGATCGATGTGCGCCTGCACCGTCATCTCCGGTCGGGCGAACCCTGCCATGGCCTCGTAGATCGCGATATCACCCTGCTGGAGCGTGAAGTTCGGAAAACGGGAGCTGACCTCTGCCGCATCGAGCACTTCGTGCGGCAAGGACCACTGCTCGGCCGCCCGCCGACCCCCGGATACGGTCAGACATTCGGGCGGGCCGCTGAAGAGGCCGCCGGTGATCCGGTACACCTCCCGACCGGAGTCCTTGGCCAGCTTCTCCCACAGTTCGTAGCTCCGCAGCAGCAGCGGAACGTACGCCGGATCCTCGAAGTAGGACTGCCGGATGATGCGGGAGCCACCGTGGCTGGACCCCTTGTCATGTGCCGGGGTGAACTTCTCCAGTCCGAGCACCCGCTGACCACGGCTGGCCAGATGGTAGGCCGCCGCGCTGCCCATCCCGCCGAGTCCGACGACGATGACGTCGTATGCCGCGTCGCTCATCGCCTGATCCTGGACATCTCGGGGTCCACCACCGGTTCCTCGTGGACCGTGGCACCGTAGCGACTGCCTCGGTAGTCGACGGCGACGACGTCACCGGGCCCCGTGGCCGCCGGCAGCCACGCATAGGCGATGCAACGGCCGATCGTGGCCGAGTATGCGGCACTGGTCACGTACCCGACACAGTCGCCGCCGTCGTCGGCGAACACGGGCTCCTTGCCGAGCACCACGGCCGTCGAATCGTGAAAGACGATGCTGCGCAACGTCTTCTGCGGCGGAGGCGCCTTCTCCAACGCGGCCTTGCCGACGAAGTCATCCTTGGCCATCCGGACTGCGAAGTCCAGGCCCGCAGCGGCGGGCTGGTGTTCGGCCGTCATGTCGGTCCCCCAGGATCGGTAGGCCTTCTCGATCCGCAGGCTGTTGAACGCGATCCGGCCCGCGGCGATCACGTCGTGATCCCGGCCGGCGGACCACAACAGGTCCCACAGCGCCGCACCGTACGCGGCGTCGGCGTAGATCTCCCAACCGAGTTCACCGACGTAGGACACTCGCATCATGGTCACCGGGATCGACCCGAGATGGGTGCGCAGGGCGCGGAAGTACTTGAACCCCTCGTGCGACAGGTCGTCGTGGCACAACGGCTGCACCAGATCGCGTGCCTCCGGTCCCCACACGCCGACGCAGCACGTCGCGCCGGTGATGTCGCGGACCGTCACGCTGCCGTCGTCGGGCAGGTGGCGGGTGATCCAGTCGAAGTCCATCGGACCGTTGGCACCGACCTGGAAGCGGTCGGCAGCGAGGCGGGCAACGGTGAGGTCGCTTCGGACGCCACCCGTTTCGTCGAGCAGCATGGTGTAGGTGACCGAGCCGACGCTCTTGTCGACGTTGTTGGTGGTGAGCCGCTGAAGCAGCCCCACCGCGCCGCGGCCCGCGACCTCGTACCGGGTGAGCGGCGTCATGTCGTACATGGCGACACGCTTGCGGGTCCAGTGCGCCTCCGCGATCGAGATCGGCGACCAGAACATCGCCGACCATTCGTCGCGCTCCGGGAAGGCGAGGCCCTCGGTGCTGAGCCGTTGTGCCAGTTCGGCATTCGCCTCGTACCAGGCCGGTCGTTCCCAACCGCCACCTTCGAAGAAGAACGCGCCGAGTTCTTGCTGCCGCGCGCAGAAGGGGCTAGTGCGCAGTCCGCGCAACGCCTCGCGGTACTGGTGCGGGTGAACGATGTCGTACACCTCGACGAACGCCTGCGAGCTGGTCGTCAGGATGAATTCTTCGCTGCGGGCGACGTCTTCGAAGCGGTAGAGGTCGCATTCGTGAACGTCGGTGGACGGGACGCCGTCGATCATCCACTCCGCGGTGGCCTTTGCGACGCCCGCCGAGTGCGTTACCCAGACCGCCTCGGCGACCCAGAAGCCGCTCAGCTCGCGGTGCTCGCCCATGATCGAGAAGCCGTCGGGCGTGAACGAGAAGATGCCGTTGAAGCCCTGCTCGATCTTCGAATCACCCAAGACGGGAAGCAGTTTCAACGACTCGCGCCAGGCAGGGGCGAAGTCCTCGTCGGTGAACGGGAGCATGGACGGCATCTGCTCGCCTGCGGTGTCGGCGGCCAGGGTCGACATGTCGACGGGCATGGGATCGTGCCCGTAGTAGCCGATGCCGATCCGGTCGACGTGCTCGCGGAAGTACAGGTCCTGGTCCTGATGCCGCAGAATGGGCAACCCGGCCTCGGCCACCTCGGTGTTGCGGCCGACGAGCGGTTCGATGCGGCCCGTCGTCGCGTACTGATGCGCCATCGGCACCAAGGGCACGACGAGACCGACCTGTTTGGCGAGGCGCGCGCCCCAGAAACCGGCCGCGCACACGACGACGTCGGCGGCGATGATCCCGTCGGCGGTCTGGACGCCGGTCACCTTGCGGCCGTCGTCGACGATGCCCAGCACTTCGGTGTGCGGCACGAACTTGGCGCCGCGAGCCGTCGCCGCCTGCGCCTGCGCCTCGACGGCGCGGATTGCCTTCACCAAACCGTCGGTGGGAGTCCGGAATCCGCCGAGAATGCGATCGGCGTCCAGCAGCGGATGCAGCTCGGCGCACTGCCACGCCGTCATCAGTTCGCCCGGTATGCCCCATGACTGCGCCCAACCGGCCTTGCGGTGCAGGTCGGCCCAACGCTCCGGCGTCGATGCGACCTCGAGACCGCCGGTCGGGTTGAACGCCCAACCGTCTGGATGACGCAGGCCGCTGAACTTCTCGACGGTGTACTTGGCGAACTCCGACATGGTCTTCGACGGATTGGTCTGGAACACCAGACCGGGCGCATGTGAGGTCGACCCTCCGGTCGCGAACAATGGTCCGCGGTCGAGCACGGTGACATCGGTCCAGCCTCGGGCGGTGAGCTCGTCTGCCAATGAGCTGCCGACGATTCCCGCACCGATGACGACGACCTTGGGGGCTGCCAAGAGATCCTCCAACTGTTGCATAGTGCGCAACATGCTGCGCAATACGCAACACATGATTCTCCCGAGCGCGCCACACGTCAACAGGAAGACGCGACTTCGGCGTGCTGAGTTGCGCTTACCGAAATTGCGCTGATCGAAACCGAGCACGCCGAAATCGCGCAGGAGAGGGAGAAGCTAGCTAGCGGGCCTGCCGGAGCTTGCCGCGGGTGTCGTTCTGGTTGCGCTCGAACACCAGGCGCAGACCGTCGAGGGTCAGATGCTGGTCGTAGTGCGCAACGGTGTGCAGATCCGGCAGCAACAGCGGTGCGGTGTGTCCGGTGGCCACCACCGCGACGTCGTCGCCCCCGAAGCCGTCGACGTCCTGGCGGACCCGGCTGACCAGACCGTTGACCAGACCTGCGAAGCCGAACACCGCGCCGGCCTGCATGCACTCCACGGTGTTCTTGCCGACCACCGAGCGCGGACGTGTCAACTCCACCCTGCGCAGCGCCGCCGAACGTGCGGCCGCCGCATCCGAGGACACCTGAATGCCTGGCGCGATCGCCCCACCCAGGAACTCGCCCTTGGTCGAGACCACGTCGACGCAGATGGACGAGCCGAAGTCGACGACGATGGCCGCGCTGGCGTACTTCTGGAAGGCGGCCAGGCAGTTGACGATCCGATCGGCGCCGACCTCCTTCGGGTTGTCGACGAGCAGTGGGATGCCCGTCCGCACGCCCGGTTCGATCAGCACGTGGGGCACCGAGGGCCAGTACTGCTCGAGCAGGACCCGAATCTCGTGGAGCACCGACGGGACGGTCGACAAACCGGTCGCCCCCGTGAGCCGTTCGGCATCGTCGCCGATCAGACCGTCGATGGTCAGGGCCAGCTCGTCGGCGGTGACTTCGGCCTCCGTGCGAATCCGCCAATGCTGCACCACCTTCGCGTGATCTCCGGAACCGGAGATCAACCCGACGACGGTGTGGGTGTTGCGGACGTCGATCGCGAGGAGCACGGCGTTACCGCGGTGAACTCAGGTCGGCGAAACCGGCGGGGACGAACGCCGGAGAGTGGCCGACGTCGACCTGCCGGTTCGCACCGTCGCCGGGGTGCACCAGATGCGCTGCGGCACCATTGATCCCGATGACACCGCTGCCACGCTCACCCGTAATGGCGTAGGTGACCAGACGGTTGCCGTTGTCGACGTCGACGATCGTCACCTGCTCGCCCTCGAGCAGATCCGCCGCGTCCATCAGGTCGGCGTCGATGGTGACCGAGCCGACGTAGTGGAGATCTGCACGAGTCACCGTCGCGCGGTGAATCTTGGACTTGAGCATCGTCCGCAACTTCAGTTCCTCCACGGTAATTCGTGACTCCGGCCCGGGTCGACGCGGGAATACCCGTCGATGCCCGCTGCCGCGCCGACGTCGATCGCGATGTTGTCCAGCAGCCGGGTCCCCCCGAGTCGCGCGGCCACCAGCAGGCGGGCGGGTCCCTCGCCGGGGGCCGGTCCCAACCACGGATCTCGAACCTCGAGGTAGTCGACGTCGATGGCGGGCACTTCGGCGAGCACGCCGCGGGCGGCGTCCAACGCCTCCGACGTACCGCGGGATGCGGCGTACATGCCCGCAAGGAGGGCTGCCGACAACGCACCCGCCTGTTCGCGGTCTCCCTCGTCGAGGTACCGGTTGCGGGAGGACATCGCGAGCCCGTCGGCTTCGCGGACGATCGGCACGCCCACGATCTGCACGTCGAGATTCAGATCGTCGGACATCTGCCGCACCAGGACCAGCTGCTGATAGTCCTTCTCGCCGAAGTACGCCCGGTCCGGCCGAACGATTTGCAGCAGCTTCAACACGACGGTCAGCATCCCCGCGAAGTGCGTTGGCCGAGAACCACCTTCGAGCTCGGAACCCAGCGGCCCCGGCCGCACCGTGGTCCGCTGACCGTGCGGGTACATCTCCGCTGCCGTTGGCGCGAACACGATCTCGACGCCCTCGCCTTGCAGGAGTGCCAGGTCGTCGTCGAGGGTCCGGGGGTAGGCGTCGAGGTCCTCACCGGCAACGAACTGCAGCGGGTTGACGAAGACCGACACGACGACGACCGCGCCGGGTACCCGTTTGGCCGTGCGCACCAGGGCGAGGTGGCCGTCGTGCAGCGCGCCCATCGTCGGCACCAACACGACGCGTCGCCCGGTGGTCCGAAGCCCGCGGGACACGTCGGACGCATCCCGGATCCTGGTATAGACGTTGAGCTCACCTGCGGTGAATGCGGGCGGTTTCCGGACGTTCACGCACGACCTCCTTCGTTCGGTGGGCCGCCAAGCGCGGTGAACACGTCGGCCGAGGCGTGCGCCCGCTGCGCCGTGCGCAATGAATTGGCCCGATATGCCTGTGCGAGTTCGGGATCCACGTCGGCGAGCGCGTGGAGGTGAGCGGTCATCGCGGCGGCATCGCCGCGAGCGACGGGACCGGTGAGGGCGGACTGGCCGCGTTGCAGCGCATTCTCCAGCGACGCGCGCGCCAGAGGTCCGAGGACCCGTTCGGCGATGCCTCCCGGAGCGTCGCCGACCACTTCCTGACCGAGCAGTTCCTGCCCTCGAAGCGCGGCGCGCAAGGCTTCGACGGCGTCGAGCACCACGGTGATGACGTGGTTGCCGCCGTGGGTGAGTGCGGCGTGGTACAGCGGGCGGGCGTCTTCGCGGACTCCGAACGGTTCACCCCCGATCTCCAGGACCAGCGACTGGGCCACCGCGTAACCGACGTCGTCGGCGGCGGTGATGCCGAAGCACGCCCCGGAGAGTCGGACGACGTCCTCGTCCGAACCGGTGAACGTCATCGCCGGGTGAATCGCCAGCGGGATGCAACCGAGCTCGGCCAGCGGGGCCAGCACGCCGATGCCGTTGGCCCCGGAGGTGTGCACGACGATGGTCCCCGGGCGCACCGATCCGGTGGCAGCCAGTCCCGCGATGAGGCCGGCGAGCTCGGCATCGGGGATCGCCAGGATCAGCAGCTCGGCATGGGCTGCCACGTCCTGGACGGGCAGCACCCGGGTGTCGGGGAGTCGTCGTTCGGCCCGTTGGCGCGACGCTCGGGAGATCGCGCTGCAAGACACGACGACGTGCTCGGCCCGTTCCAATGCCACGCCGAGCGCGGTTCCCACCCGGCCAGCGGAGATGATGCCCACCGTGAGCCGGGCTGGACGCAGACCGTCGGGGGGACCCCAGGCTTGCCCAGCGGACTGCACCATCGCAGACGACCTCGCATGTCATGTTTTCAGGCGTTCCAGTCCCGGCTGTGCGGGTACCGGACGGTCGCGTTGAGACTAGCTCACTCCTCGCGACGACGGCGACGGCCGCCGCCCGTGCTGGAACCGGCCTGCAACCGCGCCATCAGCTCGGACACGGGCTGGCCGCCGATGTGCTGGCCGGCGGGTTCCTCCGCCTCGTCCGCCCCGCGATGGCGGGCGGGAGGCGCGTCCGGACCCTCGGGCGGTGGCGACGCCGGAGTGGCGAGGGTCGGTGGCGTGCGGCGCCCTGGGTCGGCGTCCGCAGGTGCTAAGTGACGGGTGCGCCTCGCCGCCTCGGCTGCGGCCGTCTTCGAGGTGTAGTGCCGACCCTGCCTCGTCGACTCGGTCGGCGGCGGAGTCATCGCCGGCGTCGGCGGGGCGACCGGCGGTGGGGCCGGGGGGACGAACGGCGGTTCGCTCTGTTCCGCGGCAGGGGCCGTCGCACCGTTCTCGACTGTCGGGGAAGCCCAGTTGCTCCCCGGCGTGCCCGCCGGGATGTACCGCCCCTCGGCTGGCGCAGGCCGCCAGTCGGATCCCGTCGGCGCGTGCCTGGCGACGCGTCCCGGCCGCTCGCGCGGTCGAGGCGGCTGAGGTTGAGGTGTTGGCGGCGGGGCATCCACCGGCATCCATGGCAGCCGGCCGTCGGGCGCAGGTCCGGGTTCAAGTTCGGGTTCCGGCGCGCGACGCCGACCTTCCTGCCGGGGCCGCTCTTGCCGAGGCGGTCGCCTTCCGGTGCCGTCGGGTTCCGGCTCGGACGGCCGGCGGTGAACTCCGCCCGGCACCTGCGGGGCCCACTCGTCCTCCGGCGGCTGAGGCTCGACGGGCACGTCGATGATCGGACTTTCCTCGGTGTTGGGGTCGGTGTCCTCGGGCGTCTCGGTGTCGATCCGACTGCTGATCACCCGGCCGGGGCCGACGCCTCGCTCACTGCGCTCCGGCGCCGACGCACGCTGCGGTACCGCGTCCCAGTCCCCGAACCTGTGCACGTTGGTGCGTTCGGTCTCGATGGCGGGCCTGCTCTGCAGATCGGTGTCGAAGATGATCTCGAGATTCGCGCGAAGTGCCGCGAGTTCCGCACGGAGGCCGGCCACCTCGTCGGACGCCTGAGCGCGCATCTCCGAGGCGAGCTCCCGCCGCAGCTGCGCCTCGATGGACAGCTCGTACTCTCGCCGGGCGTAGATCTCACGATCCAGCTGCAGGTCGTACACCAGCTTGAGGTCGCGCGACCTGGCGTGGTCGAGATCGGCCTGCCGCCGGTAGATGAAGGAGACGAACGCAGCGACCACCGCCGCCCACAAAGCGACGAGGACGGCAAGCTTCAGCAGCTCGACCTCATTGGTGAACACCAGCGCCGAACTTGCCACGATGGCAAGCACCAGCAACGCCGTCAGCAGCAACGAGCCCGGCCTGCGGTTTCCGCGGCGCGCGCGGGTCCCACGAGTCGGTTCGGTCATGGGCCGACTGTACCTGCGACAGGTCTCATCGCGTATCGACTGCGTCGGCGATTCTCCTGGTCAGCTGCTCACGCGAGCTAACCGCGCGCAACGTCGGCGTCCTCGGGCGGCTCGTCCGGCGACTTGCAGCAATGCTGGAGCCACAGCGCGGCGAGCACCAACGCCAGCGCACTCACCGCGGCCACGACCGCCCCCGTGCTGTCCTCGCCCGCGACCCTCAGCACGCCACGCTTCGGCAGCAGGTACACCAGCACGCCCACCCACCAGCCGAGGACCAGAGCCCCCACCCACGCCGATGCCTTGGAGATCATCACCGCACGGGCGACCGCCAGCGGATGCAGCCAGCCTGGACCGTCGCCGATCTTCCCTTCGCCGATCTTCGACCTGACGTAGAACGCCCAGCCCGCCTCGGCCGCCGCCACCGCGAGCAGCGACAGCCCCGTCCAGACCGTGATCGGCGGGAACCACCGATACGTCAGGCTCGCCAGGACGTAGCCGACGATCGCGACGACGACGGTCGCGGCCGTCAAGTCGCGTCTGCGGGTCGGACCCATCAGGTCACCAGCACGTGGTCCACCGGTCGGACGCCGTCGCGCTCGGTGGCGTCCAGATCGGCCAGCAACCGTGCGACGGGGATCGGTGTGCCGTTCACCGTCAAGGTCGCCGTGGGGTCGACGGCGAGCCACGGCGCCAGCACGAAGGCCCGCTGGTGCGCGTACGGGTGGGGCAGTGTCAGCACCTCGTCGCGGCTCGACACTTCGTCGAGGCCGTCGAGACACGTAATGAGATCGACGTCGAGAGTCCTTGGCCCCCAATGCTGATCGCGCGTGCGCTGGGCGGCCCGTTCGAGTTCCTGGCCCCGCCGCAGCCAGTCGTGACAACCGAGCGACGGGTCTTCGGCGATGAGGACTGCGTTGAGGAACGGCCCCTGCTCGACGCCGCCCCACGCGTCCGTCTCGTACACCGGCGAGACGCCGCGGACCGCGGACCCCAGCCCGTGGATTACCGACTGCAGGTGTGCGAGGCGGTCACCGATGTTCGAGCCGATCGACAACACGACCCGGGTCACGGCGCCACCACCCTGCGATTTCGGCGCGCCAACCGTCGCGTGGCGAACGGTAGCGCGCCGAAATCTCGAGGGTTGGGCGTCACGCAATGCCTCCCCGCGCGCCGCGCCGCGATCGCCGCGCCACCACCGCGACGTCGGCGAACGTCAGCGGAATCGGGGCGTCGGGTTTGTGCACGACGACCTCGACGGCGTGCAGTCGCTCGTCGGCCATCACCCCGTCGGCGATCTCGGCGGCCACCGTCTCGATCAGGTTTCGGGGAGGTCCGGCCACGACGTCCGCGGCAAGCTGGGCCAGCGCCCCGTAGTCGACGGTGTCGGCCAGATCGTCACTCGCCGCGGCCGCGGCGAGGTCGATCCAGACCGTGATGTCGACGACGAAGTCCTGGCCGTTGCGGCGCTCGTGCTCGAAGACACCGTGATGTCCACGAACGGTCAAGCCGCGCAACTCGATTCGATCAGCCACGATGTTCTTCACCCTCCCAGGTGGGGGCCGCTTCCCACGCCTCGACGACCTTCAGCGCGTCGACGGATGCCTGCACGTCGTGCACCCGGACGCCCCAGGCGCCGTGCATCATGGCCAGGGCGGAGATCACTGCGGTCGCGGTCTCCCTGCCGTCCGGCGGGCGCAGCTCTCCCCCGCCGTCCGCCAGCAGCGCGCCGAGGAACCGCTTTCGAGAGGCGCCGACGAGCACGGGGATGCCGAAGTCGACGAACTCCGGCAGCGCCGCCAACAGGGTCCAGTTGTGCTCGGCGGACTTCGCGAACCCCAACCCCGGGTCGATGATCAGCTTGGCCGGGTCGACGCCCGCGGCGACCGCGGCGTCGACCCCGGCCAACAGTTCGTCGCGGACTTCGGCCACCACGTCGCCGTACTCCGGCACCTCGTGCGGCCGGTCGGCGCCGACCGCACGCCAGTGCATCAGGATCCAGGGGACGCCTGCCTCGGCGAGCAGCGGCGCCATGCCGGGGTCGGCCCGCCCGCCGGACACGTCGTTGACGATCTGCGCGCCGTTCGCGAGCGCCGCGTGTGCGACGGCCGCGTGCATCGTGTCGATGCTCACCGTGATGCCTTGTCCGGCAAGCTCTTTGACGACGGGCAGCACTCTAGCGCTCTCCACGGCGGCGTCGACCCGGGTGGCGCCCGGGCGGGTCGACTCGCCGCCGACGTCGATGATCGCGGCGCCCGCGGCAGCGAGGGCCATCCCGTGTGCGACGGCGCGGTCGCGATCGAGGTACAAACCACCGTCTGAGAAGGAGTCCTCGGTGACGTTCACGACCCCCATCACCTGCACGCGCGTCGCACTCACTTGCGCAGAATGAGATCCAGCGCCTCAGACCGCGATGCCTTGTCGGTCTTGAACTGCCCGCGCACTGACGAGGTCGTGGTGGTGGCACCGGGCTTGCGGATACCGCGCATCGCCATGCAGAGATGCTCGGCCTCCATGACGACGATGACCCCGCGGGGGTCCAACTTGCGCATGATCGCGTCCGCGACCTGTCCCGTCAGCCGCTCCTGGACTTGCGGGCGCTTGGCGTACAGGTCCACCACCCTGGCGAGCTTGGACAGACCCGTCACCCGTCCGTCGACACCGGGGATGTATCCGACGTGCGCGACCCCGTGGAACGACACCAGGTGGTGTTCACACGTGGAGTACATCGGGATGTCCTTGACCAGGACGAGTTCGTCATGTTGCTCGTCGAACGTGGTGTTGAGTACGTCGTCGGGATTGCTGTACAGCCCCGCGAACATCTCCCGGTAGGCCCGGGCCACTCGGGACGGCGTATCGATCAGGCCGTGCCGGTCGGGGTCCTCGCCGACGGCGTACAGCAACTCCCTCACGGCCTTCTCGGCACGATCCTGGTCGAAGTCCGCAGGCACGAAGGCGTGCGAGTTGATCGACACGGTCGTGTGGGGTCTGAGATCGGGCTTCGTCATCGGAGCCTCCGTTTCGGATCAGCCGGCGGGCGGCGTTGCGGGCCCATCGTCATGGCCCTTGTCGTCGTACGGGTTCGGCGCGGGCGCGCCACCGCGTGGGGCAGGATGCCCGGGCTGCGGGTACGGCTGGTACGGAGAGTAGGGCTGCTGATACGGCTGCGGGTAGGCACCTTGCTGTGGCGGCGGCCCCCACGCGGAGGGCGGAGGTGGCGGCGGATACTGGCCCGACCCCTGCGGCGGCCAACCCGGTGCCTGCCAGCCGGCCGGTGCCCCGTAGTTGGGTTGCGTCGCCCCGCCCGGTGCGCCGTTGCCCGCCGGACCCGGCAAGGCGTTCGCGCCGACGTGGGACCGGTTGCCGTTGGAGCCGTTCGCACCATTGGAGCCGTTCGGGCCGTTGCCGTGAAAGCCGTTCGAGCCGTTCGAGCCGTTGTGGCCCTCGGCCACCTTGCTCGCCGCGGCGATCGCCGCCTTGAACGCCGGTTCCTGCGTCGGCGGTGGCCACGGCTCACCGCGTTCGATGGCCAGCTCGCCAGGGGTCTTGATCGGCGGTTTCTCCGATGGCACGCGGCCACCGAAGTCGTCGAACATGGTCAGGCGCGGACGCTTCTTCACGTCGGCGAAGATGGCCCTGAGCTCGGCGCGGTGCAGCGTCTCCTTCTCGAGGAGCTCGCCCGCGAGGATGTCGAGGATGTCGCGGTACTCGGTGAGGATCTCCCAGGCTTCGGTGTGCGCGGCCTCGATGAGCTTGCGGACCTCGTCGTCGATGATCTGGGCGACCTCGTGGCTGTAGTCGGCCTGGATCCCCATCGAACGACCGAGGAACGGATCGCCGTGTTCGGTGCCGTAGCGGACGGCGCCGAGCTTGGAGCTCATGCCGTACTCGGTGACCATCGCACGGGCGATCTTGGTGGCCTGCTCGATGTCGGACACCGCTCCGGTGGTGGGCTCGCGGAACACCAACTCCTCGGCCGCGCGGCCGCCCATGGCGAACACCAGTCGCGCGATCATCTCCGAGCGGGTCATGAGGCCCTTGTCGTCCTCGGGCACGGCGACGGCGTGACCGCCGGTGCGCCCGCGCGCCAGGATCGTGACCTTGTAGATCGGCTCGATGTCGGGCATCGCCCACGCCGCCAGGGTGTGGCCGCCTTCGTGGTACGCCGTGATCTTCTTCTCGTGCTCGCTGATGATCCGGCCCTTGCGGCGCGGCCCGCCTACGACGCGGTCCACGGCTTCTTCCATCGCGGCACCGGTGATGATGGTGCCGTTCTCGCGGGCGGTGAGCAGCGCTGCCTCGTTGATCACGTTGGCCAGGTCCGCGCCCGACATGCCGACGGTGCGCTTGGCCAGACCGTCCAGGTCGGCGTCCTCGGCGATGGGCTTGCCCGCCGAATGCACGCGCAACACGGCCCGCCTGCCAGCGATGTCGGGGTTGGACACGGGGATCTGGCGATCGAACCGACCGGGACGCAGCAGCGCCGGGTCGAGGATGTCGGGTCGGTTGGTCGCCGCGATGAGGATGACGCCCTGGCGTTCGCCGAAGCCGTCCATCTCGACGAGCAGCTGGTTCAGCGTCTGCTCCCGTTCGTCGTGGCCACCGCCGAGACCTGCGCCGCGCTGTCGGCCGACGGCGTCGATCTCGTCGACGAAGATGATGCACGGGCTGTTCTGCTTGGCCTGCTCGAACATGTCCCTGACGCGGGAGGCACCCACACCGACGAACATCTCGACGAAGTCCGAGCCGGAGATCGTGAAGAACGGCACGCCCGCCTCGCCGGCCACCGCGCGGGCCAGCAGCGTCTTGCCGGTTCCCGGCGGACCGTAGAGCAGCACGCCCTTGGGGATCTTGGCGCCGAGCGCCTGATAGCGCGTCGGGTTCTGCAGGAAGTCCTTGATCTCGTAGAGCTCCTCGACCGCCTCGTCGACGCCTGCGACGTCGGCGAAGGTGGTCTTGGGCAGGTCCTTGTTCAGCTGCTTGGCCTTGGACTTGCCGAAGCCGAAGCCCATCCGGCCGCCGCCGCCCTGCATCCGGGAGAACATCACGAACAACCCGACGAGCAGCAGCAATGGCAGTAGGTAGATCAACAGCGATCCGACGACGCTGCCCTGGTTGACGACGGTGTTGATCTTGGCGTTCTTGGCGCTCAACGCGTCGAACAGCTGGACCGCGTACCCCGTCGGGTACTTCGCGAGGATCTTGTCGCTGTCCTTGGTGTCGCCGTTGCCGTTCTTCAGATCGAGACGTACCTGCTGTTCGCGGTCGTCGATCTGCGCGGACTTGACGTTGTCACCGTTGATCTGGCTCATCGCCACCGACGTGTCGACGGGCTTGTAACCGCGGGTGTCGTCACTGAAGTAGAAGAAGGACCAACCGAGCAGCAGGACGACCGCTACTGCGGTGAGGGTGCGGATGACGTTCTTACGGTTCATTCGTTGTATTAGGCCAGCGGGACAGCGTCGGCCACGTCCTTCCGATGAGCACAGGTTGGTTCGTTCAGGCTACCGCTAGACCAACGACCGAAGGTTCCCGACGGGGTGCCCGACGCACCTTCCCCGGGCGTTCGGCCCTGTGCTTGGCTGAGATGGTGCTCACATCTACCGAACGGTTCGTCGACACCAACGGCGTGACGCTGAGGTTGACGGAGGCGGGTGAGCGCGGCGCCCCGGTCGTCGTCCTGGCCCACGGCTTCCCCGAACTAGCTTACTCGTGGCGGCATCAGATCCCGGTGCTCGCCGCGGCGGGCTATCACGTGCTGGCCCCCGACCAACGCGGCTACGGCGGCTCGTCGGCGCCGTCGGCGATCGAGGACTACGACATCGTCAAGCTGACCGGCGACATCGCGGGGTTGTTGGACGACGTCGGCGCCGATAGGGCCACCATCGTCGGGCACGACTGGGGATCGATCGTGGCCTGGGGATTTTCGCTGTTGCACCCGGATCGCGTCGCACGGGTGGCAGGGTTGAGCGTGCCGCCGGTGCCGCGGTCGCAGGTACCGCCGACCGCGTCGTTTCGGAAGACGTTCGGCGACAACTTCTTCTACATCCTGTACTTCCAGGACCCCGGCATCGCCGACGAGGAACTGGGCCACGACCCGGCGGCGACGCTCGGGCGACTGATGCACGGCAGCGGTTCCGACGAGCGCGCAATGTCGAGGATGCTCGCTCCGGGTCCGGCGGGTTTCATCGAGCGGATAACCGAGGCCGAGGGGCTGCCCGACTGGATCGCTCAACACGAGTTCGACCACTACGTGCGGGAATTCACCCGCACCGGATTCAGCGGTCCGCTGAACTGGTACCGCAACCTGGACCGCAACTGGGAGCTGATGGCGACCCCCGCCGCGGACACCATCACGGCACCCGCGCTCTTCATCGGGGGCACCGCCGACCCGGTGCTGTCGTTCATGAACCCCAGTCGGGCGACCGAGGTCGTCACGGGTTCCTACCGCGAAGTCCTGATCCACGGCGCAGGCCATTGGGTGCAACAGGAAAGGCCCACCGAGGTGAACGCGGCGCTGCTCGAGTTCCTGGCCGGACCGGAGGCGCCGTAAGCCGCCAATCCCCAACCGCCGCAAGACTCCGGTGCCGCCCTGAGCTGGCGGTAGGGTTCGTGACATGCCGAAGCCACCGAAGCCTTCGAGAACGTTGATCAGATTGTTCGCGCTCGCGGGAGCGGCGTTGGCCGTCGTCGGGGTGGTGGGTTGCGACGCCACCGCGGCGCCGACACCGGCACCCGGCACGTCCGCCCCCCGCCAGGTCACCGTCGTCGGCCAGGGAAAGGTCGATGGCACGCCGGACACGCTGACGATCAGCCTCTCGATCGCCGCGACGGCGCCCGACGCCATCGGCGCCTCGAATCAGACCAGCGGTCGCGCCAACGCGGTAACCGATGCGCTGGTGGCTCAGGGCATCGACCGCAAGGACGTCAGCACGACGACGGTGACCCTGCAGCCGCAGTACGGCGGCGCGGACAACACCACCATCGTCGGCTATCAGTCGAGCAATTCGATCGACGTGAAGGTCCGCAAGATCGAGACCGGACCGCAGGTGCTCGGCGCGATCACCACCACGGGCGGCGACACCACCCGAATCAACTCGGTGACGTACTCCATCGAGGACGATTCGCAGCTGGTCAAGGATGCCCGCAGCCGCGCCTTCGACGATGCCAAGGGCCGGGCTCAGCAGTACGCGGAGCTGTCCGGGCTGGACCTCGGCAAGGTGCTCTCGATTTCGGAGACCGGTAGCGGCGCGCCGCCGACGATGCCCTCGCCCGTCCGCTTCGACGTGGCGGCCGAGGCCGTGCCGCTGTCACCTGGTCAGCAGACCGTCGGGTTCTCGGTGACGGTGGTGTGGGAACTGGGCTGATTCAGCCCGTTGCGGCGATGTGTACGGGTATCCCGTTGAGCACCGCCGTTCCCGACAGCGGATCGAGCGTCGTACCGTCGTTGAGCTGATTGACGTTGATGCCCGGGTGAGCGGCCGCCACCGATTGCCTGGTACCGCTGGTGTCGTGGCCCCAACCATGCGGCAACGAGACGACCCCGCGCCGAATGCGATCGGTGATCTCGACGGGTGCCTCCAGCTCACCGCCGGGCCCCTTGATGTGGGCCGTGTCCGTCAGACCGAGTTCGGCGGCGTCGTCGGGATGGATCTGCAACGTGCAGCGATTGGAGCCGCCGGCAAGTGCGGGCAGGTTGTGCATCCAGCTGTTGTTGGACCGCAGGTGACGGCGACCGATGAGCACGTAGCCGTCGGCACGACGATCCACCGATGTTCGTAACCTCGCCACGTCCGAGACGACGAGGGCCGCTGCGAGTTCCACCTTGCCCGACGGTGTCCGCAGTACCTCGGTCAGACGTGGACGCAGGGAGCCGCAATCGATGCCGTGTGGCGCCGCCTTCAACCGTTGGAGAGTGAGTCCGTCGGGGTTTGCGCCGAAGGCGTCGCCGTAGGGTCCCAGGCGCAACATCATGTCGAGCCGCCGCTCATAGCCCCGCCCGGGCGCGAGCATCGCGATCATCTCGTCGACCGAACGTCCCGCGATCGGCGAGTCGGGATCCTTCGTCTCCTTGGTGAGTGTCGTGGCGATCACCTGTTCATCG
>NZ_DASQEU010000014.1:0-5299 GCF_035633495.1 Mycobacterium sp.
GTCTGTCGTTCATAAGCCGTCAAAGACAGCGATGGACCCTGTGCTCGCTGGGTCATCTGCCCCAGTCGTCCTGGCCAGCGACGCTTACCGGACCCGTGTTCTGGGGTCGGGAAAGCCCATTTTGGTGTAGCCGGGTGCGCGCTTTCGTAGCGACGAGGCGAGTACCGGGGTGAGTTCGTCGTGGTAGTCGTGCACGGTCGCGGTGGTCTTGGCGGGGTGGGGTCGGGTGATGCGCCCGACGTATTGGACGAGTCTGTTCTTGAACGTAATCGGGGCAGCGAGGAATAGCGTGTCCAGGTCAGGGCAGTCAAATCCCTCGCCGATGAATGAGCTGGTGCCGACGATCAGCAAGGGTTCGGTGTCGACGGTGTGGTTGGCGAGTTGTTCGGAGATCTCCCGGCGCTGCCGCGCCTTCAACTGGCCGCTCAGCACGACCACCGACTTACCCTCGTTGCGGAGCCGTTCGGCGATGGCGTTGAGGTGGTCGATCCAGGTGGTGAGCACCAGAATGTTGGCGCCGTCGGTGTGAGCGGCGAGGATATCGGCGATGATCTGGTCGAGTCGGGCTGGATCGGCGATCAGGGCTCGGTAGATCTCGGCCATTCCGCCGGGAGCGCTGGGATCGGCTTGCCCGGTGTAGTGAAACTGGGTGGGGTGCAGATGCAGAACCGGGTGTGGAGCGAGTAGGTCGGCGTTTGTTAAGGGGAGCTCGCCGACTGCAGGGTTTTCAAGGGTCACGTGATGTGACCCGAGTTGGTGATACATGAGGTCTTCGAGCCCGTCGCGCCGCTCGGGTGTGGCGGTGAGTCCGAGCCAGTATTTGGCAGGTATTTGATTGAGAACGTTGAAGAACGCGCTGGCGGCGACATGGTGGCATTCGTCCACGATGACGAAACCGTAGCTCGCCGTGAGATCTTCGATGTTGTCGCGGCGAGCGAGTGTGGGCAGCAGAGCGATGTCGACGATGCCGGTCGTCTTGGATCGCCCGCCGCCGATCTGCCCGCACTTGAATCCGAGGTGCTTCTGCAATCGGTCACGCCATTGGTCCGCCAGTGCCTTGCGGTCGACGAGGACGAGGGCCGAGCAGGAGCGGGAAGCGATTGCGGCGCAGGCAATCACGGTCTTGCCAGAGCCTGGCGGCGCGATCAGGACGCTGGTGTCCTCTTCAACCAGGTGTCGGACGGCGTCGGCCTGCTCGGACCTAAGCTGGGTTGAGCAGCTGAATTCGTGAAGGTCGCCAATGGCGCGCTTGTCGTCGATGTGCAACGTGCTTCCGGCTGAGTCGACCAAGCCCATCAGAAGCGCGTGCAAGCCGCGCGGCAGGACCAGATCGCCCTCGACTGTCTCGTCGTAGCTATACAGAAAGCGTGGCGTATCCCAGACGCTGCGGCGAACGCGCTGGCGTTCATCGAACTCCGGATTTCGAATGGAAGCTGCGTGTTTGACGGCCGAAATCATGGCCGGACCAAGATCGTTGGCGGTCAGGGTGATCCGTGATGCGAAGGTTGCCCGGATGATCGCTGCCGGTCTCGGCACAATCTTCGACGATGTCGGTAACCGCAGCTTGCGTACGCGGTGGCCGAATTGCGGATCGGGAAGTGTACGAAAGAGCGCGGCGACGTTCTTGTGTGAAAGCCGCGCGATGCTCGATAGGTAGGCCCATTGGTCGTCGAAGGGCTCTAGGGTGGCGGGGTCGAGGAAGAGCGTTGTGCCGTGTTGGCGGCGTTTGCCGTTGAGAGGTGCGGCGATGAGGTTTCCCATGCCACGGCCAGTGTGGACGTCTTGGGAGGGAAACATCCGGTCATAGCTGCTGAGGTGCATGCTGCCGCGGAGTTGAAAAGCCTCGCCGAGCAGTCTGGTTGCGATGCCGCGGGCGGTTGCCGCCGATGTGGCCTGCGCGAAGAAGATCCACACGTGTGCGCCCCGCCCAGATTGCGATACCTCCAACGCCGCCGGAACGTGGTAGGCCCGTGCGGCTTTCATATATGCCAGTGCGTCGAGCATCGCGGCCTCCTTGTCGAAGTCTGCCGCGACCCACCAACATGTGTCATCGTCGCCAAGCGGATACAGGCCGATATGAACATCGCCGAGTAAGTGCTGACCGATGATGTCGGCAGTCAGCGGAAGATAAGGTGCGTCGGCGCGGTTCATGCCCCTGCGCCAGTACCCGCGGATAGCGGGCATCCAACCGGATCGGCCATCGCGGCGGTTCTCCCAACGCAGCGCGTAAACGTCGGAGCGACAACGAAACAGATCCAGGAAGAAGCGGATCTTTTCCTCGGGTGCCGATGCCATGCTCACCGGCGACTCCGGTGCGCCAGAGAGGGTAGCTTGATCCGGATCTGCCGCTCGGGCTTGCTCCTCGCTGAGTTTCAATAGGTGACGCAAGCGCACATTGTCGCTACGCAACGTCTCCAACTCGCCCGGGAACCGCTCCTCCACAACCACAGTCTGCCGGTCGGTACACCGCCGATGCGATTCACGGCATGAAGACTGTGAGTGTGCGGACGGTGGTTCAGCGGTCGGGTAGTCGCCTCGGCGAGACGCGGTCAGGTGACGGCGCGGATGAGCTGTCTGCCAGGTCGATGCCCAGGCCCCATCTTGTCGAAATAGATGAGGCGCGAATGCGGCGACTCTAGGTGTGGCAATAGTATCACGATTTAGTTATACTTTTGCCATGCCGACGAAGCCGCTGGCGCGGGATGAGCTGTGGGACGTTGCGAGCACGCAGCTCGGGTTCGTGACTGCTCAGCAGGCCGCAGATCTGGGTGTGGGAAAGGGTGCGCTGCAGATGCTCGTGCAGCGGGGCACGCTGACCCGCGTCGCGCACGGGGTATACCGGTTCCCGCAGTACCCGGTCGGCCAGTATGACCCGTACATGCTTGCCGTGCTGTGGACGCGTGCACCGGAGGCGTGCCTGAGCCATGAGACCGCGCTGGACGCCTATGGCATTAGCGACGTCAACCCCAACCGCATCCACGTCAGGGTCGCCAAGCACCGACGGCTGCGCCGAGCGAGTGGTGACGACTACGTGATCCACCGGGAGGACCTCACGCCAGCGCAGATCGGCTGGTGGCAGGAGATCCCCACCGTCACGCCGGCGACAGCCGTTGCCCAGTGCATCGCATACGGCACCCCAACCTACCTGCTCCGAGAGGCCATCGACCGGGGGCATGTCCAGGGCTATCTGACGTCCGCCGAACGTGACGAGCTGGCCACGGCATTGCAGGCTCGCGATGAGCGATGACCGCATCGGCTCCCGGCTCGCCGCCCTGCTGCACACGCTGGAGCCGAAGACGAAGCAGCCGGCGTCGGTGACCGTTCTGAACAACTGGATCGTCCAAGCCGAGGGCAAGCTCGGCCCGGAGGCCAAGGGCGGCAGACTCGGCTGGCTCGTTGCCTCGTCGGTCGCCATCGCTTGTGTCCAACGCGCAATCGACGCCGACGGCAGGCAGCTGTTCCTCCTCAAGGGCGGCACCCTGCTTCAACACCGTTTGCACGCCACCGCCCGGACTACCAAGGACGTCGACGGGCTTGTCCGCGGTGACCTGGACGCGTTTCTTCTAGCCTTGGAGGGCGCACTGGCCGAGCCGTGGGGACCGCTCATGTTGCGCCGGGGCGAGGTCGAGGTCGTCAACGTTCCCACCAAGATCATCAAGCCACGTCGGTTCGACATCATCATTGAGTTCCGAGGCGTCACCTGGAGGCGCATCCAGTTCGAGGTCTCACCCGATGAGTCAGGCATCGGCCAGGACTTCGACGCCATCGAGCCGCCACCACTGAGTGGGTTCGGCTTACCGAACCCCGACGCCCTCGCTGGGATCGCCATGCGCTTCCAGATTGCACAGAAGATCCACGCGGTCTCCGATCCTCACAAACCGCCGGACGCCATCAATGATCGTGCCCGCGACGTCGTCGACCTGCTCATGCTGCGTGACCTCGCAGCCGAGACTGGAAGTCCGACGCTGGCCGAGATCCGTGCAGCCGGTGCGGCCCTCTTTCAGGCCCGAGCCGAGGAAGCCCAACAGCTCGGTTTGCCGGCAAGGATGTGGCCGCCGGCCGTGACCGGACACGCCCACTGGGGTCACGACTACAAGCGGGCTGCCGCCTCGGCCAGCATCGATTTCTCGCTTGACGCGGCGGTTGCCCAGATCAACGACTGGATCGCCGAGGTCGACAAGGCATGACGCGGCCGCGTGTCAGATCGCGCCAACGTCGCTGCATGTGAACGGATTTGTGAACGAAACCGTGCGGAACGGAGGAGACCGCTTCGACACTGCGTGACATGCGAGACGCGAAATCTAAGCGACCTGCACGTTAGCGACGTAGGTAGAAGCGTAAGACCGCAACCGGCCGGCTCATAACCCAGAGGTCGCAGGTTCGAATCCTGTCCCCGCTACCAGGCAAAACGGTCCTCGGAGATCTCTCCGGGGGCCGTTTTCATTGGGTTGGGAACACTTTTGGGAACATTCGCATCGCTAACGATCGATTGGGAACAGATTGGGAACATCGGGTACGCGAAAATTGACATCGAGGTCAGAACCCCGACCGTGACCGAGATCCGCTCAACCACCATGAGCGTCACAGCTGATTCCATAGCTTTCTCGCTCGCGGAGTGTGTCAGCCGCAGGAACCGGTGTAATCGCCCGAACGCCGGGTGGCACGCCAGGTCGGGTGGTTGCCTTCGGTGAGGCCGGCGCGCCGGGCCGTCGGCCTGACCGACCGCGACGGCGCGGCTGAGCCGGACGACCGGGCCGTCGGTGACGGCGAGCAGTTCGTCATACGGCTCGACGATCTGTACCCAGTCGTTGTGTTCGACGGTGTGGGCGGTGGCGTGCAGCGCGGCAATCCTTGCGTGGAGCAGCCCGCCGGTGCCTGGATCCTCACCGCCGCTCTTCCGCCCGTCAGTGTCGGTCTCGGCGAGCAATGATCGAAACGTTTGGATGTGCCTCGGTGAGGTGGCGTGAAAGTGGGCATACCTTCCCGAGGATGATATGAAAGCCCAAGTTGTCCTGATCGAGACCTGCTTTGCAGCATCGGCACCCTGACCGCCGCGGGCTCAGATACGCTGCCGCGCTTGGCCGATGCGCTCGGCAAGGTCGCTGAACGGTGCGCCTGGGGGACGCCCCTATCTGTAGTGCTGTACCTACTGACGGCCACCAGTGAGAATGTCGACTCCAGTCGGAAGCACTGAGCGGTTTGATTCAGGACCACCTTGCTTGCAGAGTGATGGTCATGGGCGATGCGTCGACGTTGACTGAACCGACATACGGCACGGTATGCCACGACGTTTGGCCCT
>NZ_DASQEU010000015.1:0-86602 GCF_035633495.1 Mycobacterium sp.
CGGCGCTGCCGGATCCCCGCGTTCGTCACGCTGCAGAGAAGCATCATCACTCACCAGGACTCGATCCTGGCCGCCATCGAACACGGCCTGTCCAACGGACGGATCGAATCGGTCAACACCAAGATCCGGCTCATCACCCGCGTCGCGTTCGGATTCCGCAGCCCCGCCGCCCTTATCGCCTTGGCGATGCTCAGCCTCGGCGGTCACCCGCCGCAACTCCCGGGAAGAAATCACCCACAGATCAGTCAGTAGAGCCCTAACTGGTTGCGTTGTTCACGGCCACCACGCAGTCATCGTCCTCACGCTCCCTACGCGATCAGTGGAAACGCTAGTAGGGCGCCGCCGATCGCGACTCGCGCCGACGCCGTCCGGGCTGCAGGAGATGCACGCTCAGCCAGGGCACGCGTCACCGAATGCGCTGCTAAGCAAACCATTCGACGTCATAAGCGCCACATCGTGGCCGCGGCGACTCATTGGAATCACTGTGGTTCAAAGCTCAGCCCGACCAACAGCGGACACCCGTGTTCAGGGAAGCGACTCATGGAGGTAGGTGCACTCGTCCTCGAGCGCGTCGACTTCGTCTGGGATGTTCACGCTGAGTCGGCGCAGCACCCGGTAGGTCAGGTTCTGGGTCGATCGACTGCCGAGTCCCTGCTCAAAACCCTCGTTACGGTAGTCCCCCATCTCGTCGTCGACCTCGCCGAACCGCGCACAGTCGAAAGTCCTTGGTGCACTGGTGTAATCCGAGACCAAGCTGTTGTACTTCCCGACATAGGTCCTGGTATCGGCGAGCATCGTCGCGCGATCGAAGTTGGTCGGCTGCTGCACCGGTTCCTGCACCCAGTCGCCGTCCGAGATGGAGTATTGGCCGATTCCGGGAGTCGGTTGGTAGTTCGCGGTCCGCTCGGCGTGGAAGGTGACCTCCACGGGCACGGCATAGAACAGGACATGCCCCTCCTGCCTGTGCTCCACCTCGCGGTTCAGAATTCGCAGCGGCGCGGTCAACTGCTCGGTGCTCAATGCGTCGGAGTGCACGAAGACGAGCACTCCGAAGTCCGAACTGTCGTCGTACTCATAGGAAGCGTTGCTCCCGAAGAGTTTGACGGCCTGCACGCGCAGGTCGTCCAATCCGGACGAGTTTACGATCCGGTCGACGATGCGAAGCGAGCCGTCACGCACGTCGGGCTTCATGTCCATGCCGTTCCAGATACGCGGATCGAGCACCGTGGGGAACGTCGTGATGGCGTCGATCTCCCGTGTGATCGCCTCATCGGAACCGTCCGCAAGGGCGGCGGTCGCTGCGGTCGCCGCCGGCGGCGTGACACAGCATGGGGCGAAAATCCCCAGCAGCCCAATCGCGGCCCAACGGCGGCATCTTGCGGCTAGGCTCACTCGTCCCTCTCGCGTCGAACAAGGATGTCTGACCGTGCGGAATCACCTGTATCGAATCGCCGTTGCGGCAGTGGCCATACTGCTCTTCGCCGGCTGCGGCGGCTGTGCACGCCCGCCAACGCCGGCCCAACGACGGCCTGGTGGCCCTGCAGAGCGCACTGGCAAAGAACGTCGGTGACCCCGGTCTGCCCCACCAAGCGTGCTACACCGTCGACGACACTCACAGCATCTTCGTGTCGGACCAGGCGAAGCTATCCGAACAGACGGCGCTGACCTGGGACGCTCGGGTACTCGAGTTGCTGCACAGCTCCATCGAGAATGCACGGAGTTGATCGCGAGCGCAGGGACCTTCACAACAGTCAGAGCCTGAGCACGCCCTACTACCGCTTGGCTGCGTTCGCGACGAGCGCCTTGGCGATCGTGGCGGCTTCGTCGTCGATGCCGAAGGCGCACGCAATGGCCTCGACCGACAGGTTGGCCACCGACGCCAAGGCGTGTTGGCATTCCCAGCCGTCGGAGTCCTCCTGCGCGATAACTTGCGTCACCACGTCGCCGTCGACCACCACGTCGTCGATCAGCCAGATCGAGCTCGTCGTCCCGTCGTCGACGGCCACCGAGAACCCGCCGCAGTCACGCCAGGTGGACGTCGAGTTCTCGACGAAGTCCCTGGCCAGTGTCTCCGTCGAGTAGCGGACGACGGCCTGCTCGACCCAGTGTTCGTTGCCGTCTTCCGGCTCCCGCGCGACCTGATCCCGCACGTCAGTCCAGTCGCTGAACCGGTACACCTCGTCCTCGGCTCCGAAGATCGAGCCGAGGCAGTCCGGGTCGGATACGGCATCGCTGTTGTCCGACATCTCCTGGCCCTCGAGGACGACCTCCATCTGGGTGGCGCCCGCGATCTCGTTGAGCTGCCCGATGCTCAGCAGCACGTCGTCGAGTTGCGATGGCCGGAGCGGCCGCACGTCCGTCGGGCCGGAATCAGCATCGCGGACGGCGAGGCCGGAGACCGTGCTGGTACATCCGGACACCGCCACGAGGGCAAGGGCCAACGCCGCACACGCCCGCGCGCGAGCGCCCACCCGGTTCACCCTGGTCCTCGAGTCTTGTCCAGGATGACCTGGACGATGCGCACGGCCGCGGCCTGCGGGTCCGGCTGGCGCTCGCCCGCCGCCGTGACGGCGAGCGAGACCTCGACGATGGTGCCGTTCCGTACCCCGACTGCGCGCTCGTACCGCGAGGTGGGGGCGCTCGGACGTTGGGTTGTCCGAACCGTGGCCGAAAGCACGGACCCCTGTGCGGTGACATCCGTGATCTCCGCGTCGATCACCGTGTCTCCCACGTGCTTCACCACGGTGGTGCCCGAGCACTGCTGCCACTGCCGAACGAACGAATCGAACGTCGATTCGGCGGCCTCGGCCGTGGCCAGGCGCACCACCGCCACATCGGCGCCCGAGGTGTCGACGCCTTCGTCCCAGTTGAAGTAGCTCTGACGGGCGACTTCGATGACGGGCAGCGGTTCGTAGACGATTCGCGGCGCAGTGTCGGTCACGGCGGCACAACCGATCGGCGAGGCGTCGGCGTCGGTGCGGTAGCCGTCGGGCAGGATCTCCACGCCGCCGATGAACGGCTGAAAGCCGAAGGTGCTCAACGGGTTTCCGGCCGCAGAGGTGATCTCATCCTCGGTGGTCAGGGTCTTGACCGCGGTTGTCGCAGGCTGGGCTGCGCCCTCGACCGTGTGTGCGCAGCCGGCCAGCAGCAGGACGAGCGACAGGGCCCCCGCCAGCCAGCGCATCGGAGGCTACTTCTTGGGCTTGTCGCTGGCGGCGTCGGAAGACAATGCCGCGACGAAGGCTTCCTGCGGGACCTCGACCCGGCCGATGGTCTTCATCCGCTTCTTGCCTTCCTTCTGCTTGTCCAGAAGTTTGCGCTTGCGGGTGATGTCACCGCCGTAGCACTTGCTGAGCACATCCTTGCGGATCGCCCGAATGTTCTCGCGCGCAATGATTCTCGACCCGATCGCGGCCTGGATCGGCACCTCGAACTGCTGGCGCGGGATGAGTTCCTTGAGCTTGGTGGTCATCTTGTTGCCATAGGCGGCGGCGCCGTCCTTGTGCACGATGGCACTGAACGCGTCCACCGCCTCGCCCTGAAGGAGGATGTCGACCTTCACCAGATCGGCCTCCTGCTCACCCGCTTCCTCGTAGTCGAGGCTCGCGTACCCGCGGGTGCGCGACTTCAGCGAGTCGAAGAAGTCGAAGATGATCTCGCCCAACGGCATCGTGTAGCGGAGCTCGACGCGTTCCGGTGACAGGTAGTCCATGCCACCGAGCTCACCCCGGCGCGACTGGCACAGCTCCATGATCGTGCCGATGAACTCGCTGGGCGCGATGACCGTCGTCTTCACCACGGGTTCGAAGACCGCTCGAACCTTGCCCTCCTGCCAGTCCGAGGGGTTTGTCACGACGAGCTCCGTACCGTCGTCCTTCACCACCCGGTACACCACGTTGGGCGCGGTGGAGATCAGGTCGAGGTCGAACTCGCGTTCCAGGCGCTCGCGGGTGATCTCCATGTGCAGCAGGCCGAGGAACCCGCACCGGAAGCCGAAGCCGAGCGCCACCGACGTCTCGGGCTCCCACGTCAGTGCCGCGTCGTTCAGCTGCAGGCGCTCGAGCGCATCGCGCAGGTTCGGGTAGTCCGAACCGTCCACCGGATAGAGGCCCGAGTAGACCATCGGCTTGGGCTCTCGGTATCCGATCAACGCCTGGGTGGCGCCGTTGCGCGCGGACGTCACGGTGTCGCCGACCTTCGACTGGCGGACGTCCTTCACACCGGTGATCAGATAGCCCACTTCGCCGACGCCAAGGCCCACGGTCGCCTTCGGCTCGGGTGAGACGATGCCGACCTCCAGCAACTCGTGCGTGGTGCCGGTGGACATCATCTTGATCTTCTCGCGTGGGTTGAGCTTGCCGTCCACCACGCGGACGTAGGTGACGACGCCGCGGTAGACGTCGTAGACCGAGTCGAAGATCATCGCCCGCGCGGGCGCGTCGGCGTCTCCGACCGGCGCGGGGATCAATCGCACCACCTCGTCGAGTAGTTCTCGGACGCCCTCGCCGGTCTTGCCGGAGACGCGCAGTACGTCATCCGGTTCGCACCCGATGATGTGGGCGATCTCACCGGCGTAGCGGTCCGGATCGGCGGCGGGCAGGTCGATCTTGTTCAACACCGGAATGATAGTCAGATCGCGGTCGAGCGCCAGGTACAGGTTCGCCAGCGTCTGAGCCTCGATGCCCTGCGCGGCGTCGACGAGCAGCACGGCGCCTTCGCAGGCCTCGAGTGCGCGCGACACCTCGTAGGTGAAGTCGACGTGCCCCGGGGTGTCGATCAGGTGCAGGACGAACTGCTCACCGTTGACCTCCCACGGCAGTCGCACGTTCTGCGCTTTGATGGTGATGCCGCGTTCGCGTTCGATGTCCATCCGGTCGAGGTACTGGGCCCGCATGTCCCGGTCGGCGACGACCCCCGTGATCCCCAGCATGCGGTCGGCCAGCGTCGACTTGCCATGGTCGATGTGCGCGATGATGCAGAAGTTCCGAATCTGCGCCGGCGCAGTGAACGTCTTGTCGGCGAAGCTGCTGATGGGAATCTCCTGGTGGGGTGGGGCCCCGACGTGTGTCGGCCCGTGTTACCTGCGCTACCAGCGTATCGACCAAACGTCGTGTCGACACAATCGTGCTTATGCTCGTCCCATGGCTTCACAGCGGAGTCCGTGGCAGCGAATTCTCAAGACCACGGAGAACCTGGTGTTCGGGGAAGCGCCAAAGATCATCCGCCAGCTGCAGAGACCGGAGACCAGGCCGCGCACCCTCCAGCAGGGCATCAAGATGGGAATCGACGTCGGCATCAGCGTCCTGATGGGCGCGGCGACGGAGCCCCAGCGTGCGATCGCCGCGGGCCGACCCGTCACCAAGAGCAGCGTGCCCACCGCGCACCGGGCGCGCAGGGTGTCCTATGCGCCGGATCTCGACGGCCGGGCCGATCCTGGCGAGATCGTGTGGACGTGGGTGGTCTACGAGGAGGACCCGTCACGCGGCAAGGACCGCCCCGTCCTGGTCGTCGGCCGCGACAGCTCCACTCTGCTGGGGCTGATGTTGACCAGCCAGGAGCGTCACGTCGCCGACCGCAGCTGGGTCGGGATCGGAAGCGGCAGTTGGGATTACGAGGGCCGCGCCAGCTGGGTGCGGCTCGATCGCGTCCTCGACGTCCCGGAGGAGGGCATCCGCCGCGAGGGCGCGATCCTCGATCGCGAGACCTTCGAGATCGTGGCAGCGCGGCTGCGCGCCGAGTACTCCTGGAGCTAGGCGCGTCAGCGCGCAGGCCGCCACATCGGAATCAGGCTGGGCCCTCCGGGCGGCGTGATCTCGCCGGTGATCTCGAAGCCGAACCGCTGGTAGTAGGGCACGTTGTCGGGATTGCTGGACTCCAGGTAGGCCGGCGCATGCTCGGCGTCGCAGCGGTCGAGCCGCGAGCTCATCAACGCCTGCCCGTAGCCCTTGCCGCGGACGTCGGTATCGCTGCCGATGATCGCGAGGTACCAGTGCGGCTCCTCGGGATGAGCCTTCTTCATCATCTCTTCGAGGACGAGCCCACGCTGGAGGGACCGGCCGAACGCCAGGAGCAATCCCGGCATGGCCCGCAGCTCCTCACCCCGGTTCTGCCGCCACTTGCCGGGCGGGTCCCACAGCGCCGCGCTCCCGATGCCGCCAGAGTCGTCGGGCACGACCTCGACGCCACCCTGGGACAGGTGGTGGTGGCGCGTCAGCGCCGAGAACAGCTTGTGCAGCTTGCGCCTGCGCCTGTCGGCGTCGGGCAGCATCCAACACATCACGGGATCGTCGTAGAAGGCCCGGCCGAGGGTCGAGGACAGGGCGCCTACGTCGGCACGGGTCGCGGGTCTTGCGAGCACGCTGGCCATGTTCTCACCCCTGGGTGATGTATGCCGCCAACTGCTCCCGTTCGGCCTGCAACGCTTCCATCCGGGTCTTCACGAGGTCGCCGATGCTGACGATGCCGGCCAGTTGGCCGTTCTCCACGACGGGCACGTGCCGGACCCGATGGGTGGTCATGAGTCCGCTGAGGCTGTCGACGGAGTCGTCGGGCGAGCACGTGATCACCTCACTGGTCATGATGTCGGCGACGGGTCTACCTAGCGCTCCCGCGCCGTGTTCGTGCAACATGCGCACGATGTCGCGTTCCGACACGATGCCGACCAGCCCGTTCGGCCCGACGACGACCATGGCTCCGACATTGCGGGTGACCAGTCCGCCAAGTAGGTCGCTGACCAGGGTGTCCGGGGCGATCGTCAGCACGCCCGCACCCTTGTTCTTCAGCACGTCTGCGATACGCACTGGCTGCCTCCTTGGTGACGTGAATCACACCAGGCTACGTCCATCGCGGCATGGCGGAAGCCCTTACGCGGAACACATCGACGACGACAGCGGCGCCGTCGGCTTCGGCGCCATGGCGTTGACACCGGTGTACGGCGACGTCGACGACACCGAATCGCTGGTCACCCTGCACCGCGCGGTGGATCTCGGCGTGACGTTCATCGACACCGCGAACATCTACGGAGGCGGGGCCAACGAGCGACTGATCTCGGGCCTGCTCGCCGATCGGCGCGACGAGGTCACCCTCGCGACGAAGTTCGGCATCGTCGGGAATCCGGCCGATCGCGCCTCGGGCAAGTCGGGGGCGCGCGGCGACGCCACCTACGTCCGGCAGTGCATCGACGAGAGTCTGGGTCGTCTGCAGACTGACGTCGTCGACCTGTACTACATGCACCGGCGCGACCTCACCGTGCCGATCGAGGAGACCATCGGCGCGATGGCCGACCTCGTGACCGCGGGCAAGGTTCGTCATCTGGGCCTATCCGAGGTGACGGCCGACGAACTGCGCGCCGCCGTCGAGGTACACCCGATCGCCGCCGTCCAGAGAGAGTGGTCCATCTGGAGCCGCGACGTCGAGCGCCACGTGGTGCCCGCGGCCGCCGAACACGGTGTCGGCTTCGTTCCGTATTCACCGCTGGGACGGGGATTCCTGACGGGCACGGACACCTCCGTCGCCGACCTGACGGAGTCATCGGACTTCCGCCGCAACCTGCCGCGCTTCTCCGACGAGGCACTCGAGAACAACCTGGCGGTGGTCGAGGTGATCCGCGCCGTAGCCGACGAACATGCGGCCACCGCGGCGCAGATCGCCCTGGCCTGGCTGCGTTACCGGGCCGACGAGTTCGGCGTGGCGTCGGTGCCGATTCCCGGCACCCGCCGGGCCGCGCGCGTCGAGGAGAACCTCGACTCGCTGGACGTGGCCTTGAGCGACGACCAACTCGCACGGCTGGACTCGGCGGCCAACGCGGTGTCGGGGAATCGCTTCGCCGACCTGGCGTGGGTGTCGGCCGGACGCGAATAGCCGATCAGTCCGTGTCCCTCGGTCGGGTCACCTGCAGAGCCACGGCGACGTCGTCGAATGCCGCCGCCTGCGCACTGATCCGGGTGATCTCGCTGGGCCGCTTCAACAGTCCGCGGACCGCGATGATCGCGACCTGCTCGCCCACGCGGATGGCCTCCCCCACGCGATCGCCCTGATCGGTGTGCAGCCGGGTCTGTTTCTGCGCTCCATGGTCGAAGTTGAGAAGCAGGCCTGCGGTCGTCTCCTTGTCGCAGTCGATGAACTTGCCCTCGCCGATCGCCGCACCGATCAAGTCGACCACCCACTGCTCGAGCCGCTCGTACTCGGTCCAGAACTGGTGGTACTCGGCGCGCTGCACGTGCGCGATGCGTTGGATCTCGTTGAAGTCGATCGGTGACATCGCCAGCTGCATGGTGTCGAATCTCAGCAGCCGGTACAGCTTCACTGCCGGTGAGCCGGAGCCCGCGCCGATCTCGGCGATGAACTCGAGCGGCGCCCGGTTGACGACCAGTGTCTCCTGCAGCAGCTGCTCCTTTGTTGCGAAACCAGTAGTACATCGACGACTGCCGAAGACCCGTGGCGCGGGCGATGTCGCTCATCGTCGTTTGGGCGTAACCCTTCTCGGAGAAGAGCTTCGTGGCGGCGTCGACGATCCCGGTACGCGGCGACCGTCGCTCTGGAGTCGGCAAGCCGTTCGGACGGATAACGCCGCACGAGCGGGCCGGAGGGGGTAGGTATGACGTCATGATCGAGGTCACGCTGCTGGGCACCGGCAGTCCGATGGTGGATCCCAACCGCGCTGGTCCGTCGACGCTGGTGCGGGCGGGTGATCAGACCTTCCTGGTGGACTGTGGCCGCGGAGTGCTGATGCGCGCCGCGGCGGTCGGCGTCGGCGCGGCCAACATCACGGCGCTGCTCCTGACGCACCTGCACAGTGACCACATCACCGACCTCTCCGACGTCATCACGACCCGGTGGGTCACCACGTTCACCCGCACTCCCCTGCTGGTGATCGGGCCGCCGGGAACCGCGGCGGTGGTCGACGCCACCCTGGATGCACTGGCCTCCGACATCGGCTACCGGATCGGCCACCACGCCGACATCACCGAACCGCCCAGCGTGGAGGTGGAGGAGGTGACCGATGGCGTGGTATGGGGTCGCGACGGCGTGCGGATCACGGTCGCACCTACCGATCACCGCCCGGTCGAGCCGACGATCGGCTTCCGGATCGAGTTCGCCGGCGCCTCAGTGGTATTGGCCGGTGACTCGGTGCCGTGCGCGAGCCTCGACGAGTTGGCCGCCGGTGCGGGCGCGCTGGTGCACACCGTGATCCGCAAGGATCTGGTCGAACGAGTACCCCAGCAGCGCCTGCGCGACATCCTCGACTACCACTCCTCCGTCGAGGAGGCAGCCGCCACCGCGGCACGTGCAGGCGTCGACACGTTGATCCTCACGCACTACGTGCCGCCGCTGGCGCCCGGCCAGGAGGATGACTGGCGGGCCCTGGCGGCCACGGCCTTCCCCGGCACTATCGAACTCGGCAACGACTTGCTGCGGGTCGAGGTAACTCCGGGAGCGAACACTAAGCCAGGCGGGTGATCTCCACGACCACGTCGAGGTCGGTCGAACCCTCCCCCGAGTAGATGCCCTTGAGCGGGGTCACGTCGTGGTAGTCACGACCGACGCCGACACTGATGTACTGCTCGCTGATCTCCTTGTCGTTGGTGGGGTCGTAGTTCCACCAGCCACCCGTCCAAGCCTGAATCCAGGCGTGGCTCTGGCCGTCGATGGTGTCACCCACCTTGGCCTTGGCGTTGGGATGCAGGTAACCCGACACGTAGCGAGCGGGAATCCCCATGCTGCGCAACAGGATCAGTGTGAGGTGGGCGAAGTCCTGACAGACGCCCTTGCCTTCGCGGAGCGCATCGAGACCCGACGAGTGGACGCCGGTGGTCCCCGGTACGTACGCCAGCTCGGCATGCACCCACTGCGCTGCCTCGATGATTGCCTGCTGGGGGTCGTGGTACTTGGCGATGCGCTCGCCGACGCGGGCCATGCGCCTGCTGGCCGGAGTGTAGGCCAGCCCCACGAGGTACTCGTCGAAGCGATCCTTCACCGCCTCAGACGCCAGTTCCTCCCAGCCGAACTTCTCCTTCGGCAGCTCACCCTTGTCGGTCTCGACGACCGACGACGCCGTCACCTCGAGCTCGGTGTGCGGTGCGTGCAGGTCGAAAGACGTTACGGCCGTGCCCCAATAGTCGACGTAGCGGTAGGAACGGGTGGCGGGAACCGTCTCGACGCGATTGAGGACCACGTTCTGTCGAGAGTCCGACCTCGGGGTGAGTCGGGCCTCGTTGAACGAGGCGGTGACCGGCGACTTGTAGGCGTAGCCAGTGGCGTGGATGACGCGCATACGCCACATGTCAGACCTCACCCTCTTCGATCACCAGCGACACGTTTCGACCGGCGTCGGTCCATGCGACCCACGGCGCCGAGTAGAAGTACTCCAGCGCCAACGCCTCTCCGACGTCGGCGCAAGTGGTTTGCAGCGCGCCGAGTCGCTCCTCGAGGGATTCGAGCAGCACACCGGGTCGCAGGAACTCCAACTCACTGCGGGCGCGGCCCAGCAGGCGCTGCGCCTCGGCGGTCGCGCCGACGCGGTTGAGCCTTCGATGGTGAAGTTCGTCGAGGCTGTGTTCGGCGAGCCGCAGCGAGTACATGATGGACCGCGGGAAGAGCCGATCGAGCATCATGAACTCGACCACCCGGGTGGCGTCCAACACGCCGCGGTAGGTGCGCAGATAGGTGTCGTGCGCGCCCGCCGAGCGCAGCACGGTCACCCAGGCGGGTGACGAAGCGCTGTCCCCGACGCGCGACAACAGCAGCCGCACGATCATGTCGACGCGTTCGATGGCGCGTCCCAGCACCATGAAGCGATAACCGTCGTCGCGGGACAGGGTGGAATCGGCCAGGCCGGCGAACTGGGCCGCCCGTCCCTCGATGTAGGACAGGAACTCGTGCGGCCCGAGGCGCTTGGCGGCGCGTTCCCGCTCGGGCAGCGCGTTGTAGGTGGTGTTGAGGCACTCCCAGATCTCCGTCGAGGTGACTTCGCGTGCGCCGCGGGCATTCTCGCGCGCTGCGGAGATCGAGTCGACGATCGAGCAACCGCCCTGGGTGTCGCGGCTGAACGCGACGAGGTCGGTCAACGACCAGAGGTGGAGCGCCGTGTCGTCGGGTGGCTCGATGCCAAGCACCTTCAACAGCGTCCGCGACGCCTGGTCGGGATCGACGCTCGAGTCTTCGAGCAGCTGATGAACGGTGACGTCCAGGATCCGGGCCGTGTCGTCGGCGCGTTCGACGTAGCGCCCGATCCAGTACAGGGATTCCGCGTTGCGCGCGAGCATCAGTCCACCACCTGCTGCTGCTGCTGCTGCTGTTGTTGTTGTTGCTGCTGCTCCTCCTGCGGAGCCGTGGCCTGGGACTGCTGCTTCTGCGAGGGTGCGTCGCCGTTCTTCTCGGACTTCGACGCCTTGCCGGTCTTCGGCAGGGCACGCACGACCTCGGCCGCGGCGAGTTCACGGTCGGCCACCGATGTGCGTGACGCCAGCACCCAGGTGTCCTTCGAGCCACCGCCCTGGCTGGAGTTCACCACCAACGATCCCTCCGGCAGCGCGACCCGCGTCAGACCGCCGGGCAGCACCCACACGTTGTCACCGTCGTTGACGGCGAACGGCCGGAGGTCGACGTGGCGCGGCGCCAGATTGTCGTCGATCTTCGTCGGGACCGTGGACAGCTGCACGACGGGCTGGGCGATCCACCCGCGGGGATCGTTGCGCACCTTCTTGGTGATGGTGGCGAGTTCCTTCTCGGACGCATCCGGGCCGAAGACGATCCCATAGCCGCCGGACCCCTCGACGGGCTTGATGACGAGTTCGTCGATGCGGTCGAGCACCTCCTCGCGCTCGTCGTCGAGCCAGCAGCGGAACGTGTCGACGTTGGCCAGCGCAGGTTTCTCGCCGAGGTAGTACTCGATGATCGTCGGGACGTAGGTGTAGACCAGCTTGTCGTCGCCGACCCCGTTGCCGACGGCGCTGGAGATGACCACGTTGCCCGCGCGGGCGGCGTTGAGAACTCCCGCCACCCCGAGGACCGAGTCCGGCTTGAAGTGCATCGGATCGAGGAACTCGTCGTCGATCCGGCGGTAGATGACGTCGACCTGGCGCTCGCCCTCGGTCGTCCGCATGTACACGGTGTTGTCGCGGCAGAACAGATCGCGCCCCTCGACGAGCTCCACGCCCATCTGGCGGGCCAGCAGCGAGTGCTCGAAGTACGCCGAGTTGTAGACGCCGGGAGTGAGGACGACGACCGTCGGGTCGGCCTCGTTCGAGGCTGCGGCATTGCGCAGGGCGAGAAGCAGGTGAGACGCGTAGTCGCCGACCGCCCGGACGCGATGCGTGGCGAAGAGGTTCGGGAACACCCGCGCCATCGTGCGGCGGTTCTCCATCACGTAGGAGACTCCCGACGGCGAGCGGAGATTGTCCTCGAGCACGCGGAAGGTGCCTTGGCCATCACGCACCAGGTCGATGCCTGCGACGTGGATGCGCACGCCGTTCGGCGGGACGATGCCCGCGGCCTCGCGGTGGAAGTGTTCACACGACGTGACCAGCCGGCGCGGGATGACACCGTCGCGCAGGATCTCCTGCTCGCCGTAGATGTCGTCGAGATACATCTCCAGTGCCTTCACGCGCTGAGTGATTCCGCGTTCGAGCCGGGACCACTCGGCCGCCGAGATCACCCGGGGCACCAAGTCCAGCGGGAACGGACGCTCCTGGCCCGACAGGGAGAAGGTGATGCCCTGGTCGATGAACGCGCGCCCGAGCGCCTCGGACCGTGCCGCGAGTTCGGAGGCGTCCGACGGAGCAAGCTCGGCGAAGATTCCCTTGTACGGGCCACGGACGTTGCCCTGGGCGTCGAACATCTCGTCGAACGCCTTGGAGTAGTCGCCGACGTTGTTGTACCCACCGAAGATGCCGTCGTGACGTTTTGACGACGAAACGGTCTTGCGCCCCGATCGGGCGCCATCCGCTGGCAGGGTTCGAAGGCTCACCATTGACATGCTGCCCCAACTGTTTCGTTTCGGCAGGCCAGGCCACACCGCTTTGGGGATTTACCCGCCACGCTGGTAACCTGATGCCTTGCTGCCCGTAGTCGGGCGCCCGTGAAAACTTTGGCAAACCCAAGCTGACATTCAGAAGGAACTTACGCGTGGCCAACATCAAGTCGCAGCAGAAGCGCATTCTCACCAACGAGCGCGCGCGTCTGCGCAACCAGTCGGTGAAGTCCGCTCTGCGCACTGCTGTTCGCGGATTCCGCGAGGCGATCGACGCCGGCGAGAAGGACAAGGCCGCCGAGTTGCTGGTATCGACCAGCCGCAAGCTGGACAAGGCCGCCAGCAAGGGTGTCATCCACAAGAATCAGGCGGCCAACAAGAAGTCCGCGCTGGCGCACGCCCTGCACAAGCTCTGAGCTACTGCCCCCCGGCCAGTTCGGCCACCTTTCTCACCGCTGATTCGAGCGCGTAGTCGGGGTCTGCTGCCGCGCCCTTGACGTCCGCGTTCAAGGCTGCCACCAGGCGCATCGCCTCGGCGACCGAATCGCGCGACCAGCGCCTGGCCTGCTTCTGCGCCTTCTGTACACGCCACGGCGGCATGCCCAGTTCGCCTGCCAGCCGATAGGGATCCCCGGACATCGGACCCACTCGTGCGATGGCGTGCACCGCTTCGGCCAGCGCGTCGGCCAACACGACGTGCGGTTCTCCGCCGATCATCGCCCAGCGCAGCGCTTCGGCCGCCCCCGCGACGTCGCCCGTCACCGCCTTGTCGGCGATGTCGAAGCCCTTCACCTCCGCCTTGCCACTGTGATAGCGGCGCACCGCCGCGGCATCGACCTCGCCGCCCGTGTCGGCGACGAGTTGCGAGCACGCCGCGGCGAGTTCGCGGATGTCGGAGCCCACGGCGTCGAGCACCGCGGTCACCGTGTCGTCTCCGACCTTGACCTTGAGGGTGCGGAACTCGCGGCGGACGAAGTCGGCCCGCTCACCGGCCTTCGTGATCTTGGCGCATGGATGGACCTCGGCGCCGAGCGTCTTCAGCTGATCGGCCAACGCCTTGGCGCGGCCCGCGCCGGAGTGCACGATGACGAGCGCGGTGCCCGGCTGGAGGTCCGCGGCCGCGTCGGCGATCAGCGCGACGGCGTCCTTGCCCGCCTCGGCGGCCGCCTCGAGCACCACGACGCGTTCGTCGGCGAACAGTGAGGGGCTGAGCAGTTCGGCGAGTTCGTTGGTGCTGACCTCGCCGGCACGCATGCGATCGACGGGCACGTCGTGGGTGCCGGCCTGCTTGCGTGCGGCACGCAACACGTCGGCAATGGCGCGGTCGACGAGCAGATCTTCATCGCCCAGGACCAGGTGCAGTTGGCTCACGCCCCGATGGTGTCACGCCATACCGACTCGATTCACACCCTGCCCCGACAAGGACCACGCGAGCAGGCACACCGCTGCCACGCCCACCACCACGCGTCCCCACCTCCATCGCCACAACACCACCGCGGCGACCCCGGCGATGGCCACGGTCACGACGCCCGGCCACCCGGATGGCACGGCCACGACCGCTCCTGGCACCGACGACGCCCAGTGCGCGACCTTCGACAACCACCATAGTTCGGGCCCGATGAACCGGATCATCAGCTCTGCCGCGGCCGGCCATGCTGCCGTCAGCGCGGCCGCACCTGTGCCGATCACGGTGATCGGCGGGATGACCGCTGCCACGGCGAGATTCGCGATGACGGACATCATGCTCACGGTGCCCGACATCCCCGCGACGAGCGGTGCCGTGACGAGCTGAGCCGCGACGGCGACGCTCACCCCCGCCGCCAGCGGCTCCGGCCAGCCACGATCGACGAGTCGACGCGACCACACCGGCGCGATGACGACCAGTGCGGCCGTGGCCGACACCGACAACGCGAACCCGAGGTCGACGGCGAGTTCGGGTGCCACGACCACGAGGACCAGGACGCAGGCCGACAACGCCGGTATCGCCTGTCGCCGCCTCCTCGAGATGACTGCGAACAGGGCGATCGCACCCATGACGGCAGCGCGCAGCACACTGGCGGACGGCTGCACCACCACGACGAAGACGATCAGAGCCACCGCAGCCGACGCGACCGCAACCCGGGGGCCGACGAGTCCGGCCGCCAGCAGAATCGCACCGCAGACGATCGTGACGTTGGCCCCGGAGACCGCCGTCAAATGCGTCAAACCCGCGGCCCGAAACTCGTTCGCCGTCTCGACGCTCAGGGCGGACGTGTCCCCGAGCACCAACGCGGGCAGCATCGCCGCCTGGTCGGCGGGCAGCACCGCCCGTGCCGCAGCGGCGAAATCGGACCGCACCCCTGCCGCCGCGCGCTGCACCGCGCTCGCTGTCCCCAGCGTGGGCCTTCCGGTCGCGATCAGCACCGCCACGGACAGATCGCGTCGGGTCGGCCGCGAGATCCTGGCATGGAAGGCCGCCGGCCGACCCGCGGTCACGTCGCCGTAGTCGATGGCCGACGCGAAGACGACGACGCGACCACCGGTCCGTTGCCCGTCGAGCGATATGACCGTGCCGCGGAACATCATCCGAGTGGCGCCGAGGAACCGAGGCGACTCGCTGGGCACCACGACGACCGTCGCCGTCGTACCGTAGTGCGACACGATCGGATGGTGGTGCACGTCGTCCACCCGGAGTGCCACGGCCGCGGCGAAGGCCACGCCGACCGCCGCGACCGCGACCAAGGAAGGCCAGATGGCCGCGAACGTCGTTGGTGCGCGGTGCAACCGCCACGCGATCACCGCCGTCGCGAGCACCGCGAGGACCGCCACCCAGAAAGCCGCCGGCGGACTCCACACGATGCCCGCCGCGGTGACCGCCCAACTGGTCAGCGCGGCAGGCACCAGACGCACGTCGGGCGTGGTGGCAACGGACGGGTTCGGCGTCACACCGTGACCAGGGCACGCAGCTTCTCCAGCCGCGCGGGGCCGATGCCATCGACCTCGCCGAGTTGGTCCACGCCCGCGAAGGGCCCGTTGGCGTCCCGCCACGCGATGATCGCCGCGGCGGTGACGGGGCCGACGCCGGGCAAGGTGTCGAGCTGTTCGACCGTCGCCGTGTTCAGGTTGACCAAACCGTCTGGTGCAGTGGGCTTCTCGTTCGGGGTGGCCGAGGTCGGCGCTGCATCGGGCGGCGAGGTGATCGAACTCCCCATGGCCGGCGGCGCACCGGGTGGCGACGAGAGGCCGACGACGATCTGCTCCCCGTCACCGACCCGACGCGCCATGTTGATGCCGACCAGATCCGCGCCGTCCAGTGGGCCACCGGCAGCAGTCAGCGCGTCGGCGATGCGGGCACCCGCACCGAGCGTCACCAGACCGGGTTGGTGCACCAACCCGACCACGCTGACGACGACCTGCCCGTCCGCCGGCGCCCCGTCCGCCGGGACGGACGCGGTGGACGAAACCATCTGCACCGGAGGCAGTTTCGCCGACGTTACCGCGGGGCCGTCGTCCCGCATCAACGTGAACACGGTGACCAGCACCGCGACGGCACCGACGATTCCGAGTCCGATGACCCCTGCCCTCCCCGGGTCGGCGCGCACCGTCGTGAGCCAACCGGCCGCCCCACCGGCCGTGGCCTCGGGCAACCATCGCGACAGCGAGGTGTCGGACTCCTCGCCGTCGCCGGTGCCTTCGGATGTCTCCTCGTCGGGGGCTCGTGGCCCGGCGAGGCGGCGCTCTGCCCTGTCGACCGCTCTTTCGGTACGCATGCCGCGAACGGTAGGCGTTGCGGTGGACGCGGCAGGCTCGCACGGCGGCCGCCGATCCACCCCTGTGGATGGACGTCGGACTGTGGATCGCGAACGGATGCTAGCCCACCCGTCGTCGTGAACGGGGCCGCGGTCGGTCGGGGCGTCGCCCGATGGTGACGGGACGGAGGCCGCGCATCGACTGCCGCTGCAGCGCCGTGTCCGCGTTGACCGAGCAGAACAGTCATGTACTCTGGTGAACATGATTGTTCGCGTTGGTGCTTCATCGTCCACTCGATCCCTGCTGCAGACCGCCACCGAGGTCCTGGTCACCGATCCGGCTGCCTCCCTGGCGGACGTGGCCAGAGCCGCCGGCATCGGCCGCACCACATTGCACAAGCTCTACCCAACCCGTCACGCCTTGTTGGTCGCGCTGGCAGTTGACGCACTCGATCTGCTGGAGAGCACCTACGCGGAGGTCGGCCTCGACGTGCCGGGCCACGAGGTACCGGCCGCCTTGCGCCGGTTGGTGACGGCGATGATCCCGATGGGACCACGGCTGGAGTTTCTGCTGCGCGAGCGGTCGCTGGACATCGAGCCCGAGCTGCTGACTCGCCTCGAAGCCCTGGACGCGCCGGTCCGCGCCGCCGTCCGCCGCGCCCAGTCCGGCGGGGTCCTGGGCGCCGATCTGACCGACGAGTGGATCGTCTCGGCGATCAACTCGCTGGTCTACGCGGCGTGGGAGCAGATCGCGCTGGGCCGTCTCGCCCCGGTCGCAGCACCCGACCTAGTCATGCGAACGGTGCTGCACGGGATCGCCGTCACGATCGGCGAGCACTGAGATGCGCCGCCTGATCACCGCCGGCCGGATCGCTGCGGGCCGAGCCGCGCTGTGGACGCTGGCCCGTTCGGGCGACCTGCTCGCCGAGGTGCTGGAGCCGGGCGGGAAGGACGTTTACGCCCTCTACGACCGGATGCGCGCCCACGGACCGGTCTACCGCAGCCGCACCGGCGCACGGGCGGTCACCTCGCACGCCCTGTGCGACCAGGTGCTGCGCGACCCGCGCTTCGTGATACGTGACTCCAAAGGTGTTCCCGCCGATGCCGATCCGTGGGAGGCGACAGTGGGCGGGCCGCTCACCGGGTCCTTCCTGGAACAGGATCCACCCGATCACACTCGGCTGCGCCGGCTCGTCGCCCCGGCGTTTCGTCCCGCGGTGATCCGCGGCTACCGCGACCGGGTCGACGCCCTGGCTCGTCAGTTGCTCGACAAGGCACTGCAGCGGGAGTCGTTCGACCTCGTCGGTGACCTCGCGGCCCCGCTGCCGATCACGGTGATCACCGACCTGCTCGGGATTCCCGACGTCGACACCGCGCGGTTCGCCCGATATGGCGCCATAGTCGGCCAGTCCATCGGCGGGGTATTCAGCCTCGCCCAGGCCGAGCAGCTGCGCGCGGCCAGCGATGACCTGGTCGCGTTGTTCGTTCGGCTCGAACGCGAGGACAGTCTCGGCGACGACGTCCTGAGCCTATTGCGCGCTGCCCGTGTCGACGGCCGGCTCAGCAGCGACGAATTGGTGGCCACCTGCGGGCTTTTGCTGATCGCCGGATTCGAGACGACGGTCAACCTGATCGGTAACGCAGTAGCAGCGCTGGCTCGTCATCCCAAGCAGTGGGAGCTGCTGCGCCGCGATCCGGGGCTGGCCGCCGCAGCCGTCGAGGAGACCTTGCGGTTCGATCCGCCCGTCCAGCTCACCGTCCGGGTCCCGCACGAATACGTCGAATTGGACGGTGAACTGCTGGCGCCCGACACCCGGGTGATGCTGATGCTCGCCGCCGCGGGCCGTGACCCCGCGGCCCACCCCGACCCGGCACGGTTCGACATCACCCGGAGCGGCGGGACCGACCATCTCGCCTTCTCGAGCGGCATCCACTACTGCCTCGGCGCTCCCCTGGCCCGACTGGAAGCCGAGGTGGCGATTCAGGTGCTCGCCGAGCGGGTGCCGGCACTGCAGATGACCGATGGCGCGCGCCGCCGACCGGGTAATGCGATCCGCGGGTATGCCTGCATGCCGATGACCGCCTTGGCCGAAGCCCAGTAGTGACCAGCACCGTGATGTTCGTCGCCTGCGGCTCACTGGTGCTGGCGAGCAGTGCCATCGCGGCGGCGTCGCCGGCGGTGCGGCGGTTGCGCTAACGCTGGCCGCCTGCGTCGCCATCGGTGAGATCTGCAGACGCGGCCGGGTATACATATTCACCAACGGTGTCTATAGATCCGGGTTGCAACGAGGAGGCGCACATGACGACGAACGCCACCGACCGGCCGCTGCGGGTGATCCAGTGGACCACCGGCAACATCGGGAAGCGTTCCCTGCACGCCATCATCGGACGTGACGACATGGAGCTGGTCGGGGTGTACGCGCACGGCGCGGACAAGGTGGGAGTGGACGCCGCGGAACTGGCCGGCTGGGCCCAGCCCACCGGGGTGACGGCGACCAATGACGTCGACGCGCTGATCGCGTTGAAGCCCGACGCGTGCTGCTACAACCCCTTGTGGCCGGACGTCGACGAGCTCACGAAGCTGCTCGAGGCGGGAGTGAACGTCTGCTCCAGCGCGGCCTGGATCACCGGCGGCAAGCAGAGTCCCGAGGATTTGGACAGGATTCGGACGGCTTGTGCGGCAGGCAATTCCACCATCTTCGGCAGTGGCGCCCATCCCGGCATGACGAACATGGTCGGGATGGTGCTCTCCGGGGCATGCGAGAAGGTCGATGAGATTCGGATCACCGAGTCGGTGGACTGTTCGACCTACGAGTCGGCGGGCACGCAGGCCGCGATGGGCTTCGGTCAGGACCAAGCGACGCCCGATCTCGCCGAGAGCGTACGGCGGGAGAGCGAGGTGTTCGCGGAGTCGGCGGCGATGATGGCCGACGCCATCGGCGCCACCCTCGACAGGTTGACGTTCGACGTCGAGTTCACGACGGCCACCGGCGACAGCGACCTGGGGTTCATGCAGATCCCCAGCGGCACCGTCGGCGGGGTCTACGGCTACCACCGCGGCTGGGTCGGCGAGAAGAACGTCGTCAGTGTCGGATTCAACTGGACGATGGGCAGCCACGTCACGCCGCCGAAGCCACTGGAGCACGGCCACGTCATCCAGGTGTTCGGCACGCCCAACATGCGTACGGTGCTGCACTGCCTACCACCCCGCGACTGGAATGAACCCGGCTTCATGGGTCTCGGCATGATCTACACCGCGATGCCGGTGACGAACGCCGTGCCCGCCGTCGTGGCCGCCCCGGCGGGGATCGTCACGCTCAAGGACCTGCCGCCCGTGACGGGACGTTGCGCACGCTAGAACCTGGCGGCGAGCCTCGCCCTGCCTGGTCCGTCGAGTTCGGCCAGCGCGTCCTGGCGGCCGGCCATGATCAGCAGCAGCACTTCACCGGTGCCACGCACCTCCGGTCCGGTGCCGTGGGACCAGTCCAGGTCGGTGGCGACCAACCGAAGGCCGCGGGCGCGCCACGCACCACGGATCAGCGGCGCAAACCGGGCGAAGTCAAGGGCTACGCGCGGGCGCAATCGTGCGGGGGATCCCGAGCCGACGCCGGGTGTCCTGCTGATGAATCATGTTGTCGGTCAGTGCGACCCGGCCACCCAACCCGGCACCGAGACCGTGGGCTCGGCGTTGTCCCGCAGGATGCCGACCAGCTCGTCGGACGAACGATCCGCGAGTGCCTCCACCGCAAGGGCGTTGATGCGGTCGGTCTGCAGACGGCCCTTGAGGAATCGGGCGGTCAGTTCCCGCGGGGACATTCCCTCGAAGCTGACGCAGTGCGCGGCGACGTCCCGCACGGACCAACCCGCACACAGGGACGGACTCTCCCATTGCTCGGGCGTCAGGCCCGCCAGGAGGTCGGCGAAGTCCTCCCGCTCTTCCCGTGCCAGGTCCAGCGGTGACATCGAGTCTCCTCAACCGTCCACCGTCACGCACACCCCGACGGACCCGCCACCGACGTGCACCGAGAGCACCGGTCCCATGTCGGTGATCGACGGCGCGTTCACCTGGGGCAACCGCGCGGTGAGGGCCGCTGCGATCTCGGCCGCCCCGTCCTGGTTGTCGACGTGGTGCACGGCCAGCGTCGCCGGGCGATCGCCGACGACCTCGGCCACCGCCTCCACCAGCGCCGCACGAGCCTTGGTGACGGTGCGGATGCGCTGGGACAGCACCAGGCGTCCATCGACGTCCAGACACAGCAGCGGCTTGAGCGACAGTGCCGTCCCCAACCACGAAGCGGTGGTACCGATCCGGCCACTGCGCCGCAGATTGTCGAGCCGGTGCACGACGATGAACGCGTGACCTCGAGGCACCACCGCCCTCGCCGCTGCCTCGACGGCGTCGAGGTCTCCGCCGGCAGCAGCAGCACGCGCAGCGGCCAGGGCCACGAATCCGACACCGGCCGCGGCGGATCGCGAGTTCACCACGCGCACTGCGGGACCGAACTCACGGGCCGCCCCGACGGCCGAGCTGAAGGTGCTCGACAGCGCAGCGGACAGGTGCACCGCGACGACCCCGTCGCCACCGCTCTCGGCCAGTGCCTGGCGGTAGGACTCGGCGAGGTCGGCGGGAGTGGCGCCGGCCGTCGTGACGTGAGCGTGAGCATGAACGTCATGGGGCACTTCATCGATGCCGTCCCGCAGGTCGGTGCCATCGACGAGCACGTGCAGCGGAACCTGTCGAATCCCCCACCGCTGCAGTTCCTCCGGATGCAGACGCGCCGACGAATCGGTCACCACCGTGACGGCCATGCTCAGCCGCCGGTGCCCACGGCGGTCACTCCCGCCTCGGCGAGCCCCTTCGTCATCAGTTCGGCCACCGCGCGGTGCGCCTCGAAGTTCCAGTGGATGCCGTCGGGGTTTCCACGCCCGCTCATCACCTGCTCGCCGACCGCGGCCTTGAGATCGACGATCGGCACGCCGTGCTCGCGTCCCCATTCGGTGATTGCGGCGACCGTGCCCTCACGCCACCGGTGGGACTTGCCGTAGGTCTCGGCGACGTGGACCGAGGGGATGCACGCCACGAAGGGAATGCCGGGGCGGTTGAAGTCGATTGCGGCGCGCGTCTGTTCGAGGTATTCGGCACTCAGGTGGGGCGGCAGCGCAGGTCGGGCGATTGGCGACAGCCTGGGCTGCAACCAGCCGTACCCGTCACGCGCCCATCGACGCACGAGGGGTGGACGCACGTAGCGGATCAGTTCGCGCACGGCGGTTGGCAATGGCGAAGGGAGGGAATCCATGCCGGACGTCGCGAAGACCACGGCGCCTGCCCGGGGTAGCGCCGCCCACGCGCGGGGATCCTGAATGGCCGCCCACCACACGTCGCGGCACGTCCACCCGATCCGACCGATCAGCTCCACGTCCCAGTCGAGTTGCGAGGCCACGATGTTGGGCCAGATCCTGGGATCGTCCGCGGGCAGTCCGCCGGTCGGTCCGTAGTAGGACAGCGAGTCGCAGAAGACGAGCAGCGTGCGGCGGGCAGGAGCGCTAGAGGACATCGTTGGCGACCTGAGCCGAGGCGTTCCACACGTCGAGACGCCATCGGACGTCGTCCGGCGCCGCGTCGTCCGCCGAATGCCCGGACAGCTGCACCCAGCTCGCGTTTCCCATCCCGCCCAGCACGGGCCAGTTGTCCACCGGCAGTTCCAGCAGAGCGGCGGTCAGCGCGGCGATCAGCCCGCCGTGAGCCACCAGGACGACCGGCCGGTCCGACGCGTCCCCCGCCCCATCGGAGCCCCAATCACCAAGCTGGACAAGCAACTCGGCGACCAGCGGCGCGCTTCGCTTGGCCACGTCGACCCGGCTCTCGCCCCCGTGCGGGGCCCACCTGGCATCCTCGCGCCAGGCGAGCCGGGCGCCGGGTGCGGTGGCATCCACGTCGAGGTGCGTCAGGCCCTGCCAGTCGCCGAGGTGCGTTTCCCGGAGTCGAGTGTCGACCGATGCCGGGACGCCGCTGCGCGCGGCGAGCGCGGTCGCGGTGTCGAGGGCGCGACGCAGATCGGAGGACACGACCACCAACGGCTGCCGCTTGGCCAGCACCTCGGCGGCGGCGGCCGCCTGCTCTCGGCCCAGGTCGCTGAGATCGGTGTCGAGCTGGCCCTGCATGCGGCTGCCCGCGTTGTACTCCGTCTGACCGTGCCGTAGCAGCACCAGGCGGCGAATCCTCACTCCGCACCGTCCGTTTCTCTTCGCGCAAGCGGCTCATCGGCCTCCAGATCGACGGGGATGAGTGGACAGTCCCGCCACAACCGGTCGAGGGCGTAGAAGTTGCGCTCGTCCTGGTGCTGAATGTGCGCCACGATGTCGACGTAGTCGAGCAGCACCCAGCGCCCCTCGCGGGTGCCCTCGCGGCGGGCGGGCTTGTACCCGGCCAGCCGCATCTTCTCCTCGACCTCGTCGACGATCGCGTTGACCTGGCGGTCGTTGGACGCCGACGCGACGACGAAGCAGTCGGTGATGACGAGTTGTTCGGACACGTCGATGACGACGACGTCGTCGGCGAGCTTGGCCGACGCCGCCCTGGCGGCGATGATCGCCATGCGGATGGCTTCTTCAGAGGCGGTCATGGTCTGCGGTCCCCTGTCGCAAGAACGGTCGCGGGATACAGACCGCGCTTGGTGACGTACTGCACGACGCCGTCGGGCACCAGGTACCAGATGGGTCTGCCCTGTTCGGCCCGCTTGCGGCAGTCGCTCGACGAGATGGCCAACGCAGGCACCTCCACGAGCTTCAGCGCATCCGCGGGCAGTTCCTTCATCGCCGCCTCGATGTGTTCGCCGTCCAATTCGTAGCCGGGTCGGCTGACGCCGACGAATCGCGCCATGGAGAAGAGATCCCTCCAGTTCTGCCAGGACAGAATCGACCCGAGGGCGTCTGCGCCGGTGATGAAGAACAGGTCCGCGTCGGGATTGAGCGCTCCGAGGTCGCGCAGCGTGTCCTTGGTATAGGTGGGCCCGCCGCGATCGATGTCGACGCGACTCACCGAGAACTGCGGATTGGCTGCGGTCGCGATGACCGTCATCAGATATCGGTCCTCGGCGGCGGTGACGGCCCGCTCGCGCTTCTGCCAGGGCTGACCGGTGGGTACGAACACGACTTCGTCCAGGTTGAACAGGTCGGCCACCTCGCTGGCGGCGACCAGGTGACCGTGATGGATGGGATCGAACGTCCCGCCCATCACCCCCAGCCTGCGTCGAGTCACGAATAGGCAGCTTAGACGGGGAGGAGCTGATCGATCACCGAGGCGAGCTGCTTGGCCGACCGGCACTCGTGCATGGTGATGACGTCTTCGTACCGCGGCACCGCCGAGTCGCCGCTGCCCCACAGGTGCTTGGGCTCGGGATTGAGCCAGTGCGCGTGACGGCTGGCGGTCACCATATGGGTCAGCAGCTCGACCTCTGGGTTGCGGTAGTTGTTGCGCCCGTCCCCGAGGACCAGCAGTGAGCTACGCGGTGACAGCACGCTGGGGTACTTCTCCAGGAACGAGGTGAACGCGTGCCCGTAGTCGGAGTGGCCGTCGCGGGTGTACACGCCGGCCTCCCTGGTGATGCGCTGCACGGCGACGGCAAGGTCGGAGTCCGGACCGAACAGCTCGGTGACCTCGTCGGTGGTGTCGATGAACGCGAACACGCGGACGCGCGAGAACTGCTGGCGCAACGCGTGCACCAGGAGCAGCGTGAAGTGGCTGAACCCGGCGACCGACCCGGATACGTCGCACAGCACGACGAGTTCCGGGCGGGCGGGATGCGGCTTCTTCAGCACGACGTCGATCGGCACGCCGCCGGTGGACATCGACTTGCGCAGCGTCTTGCGGAGATCGATCTCGCCCGCCCGGGAGCGTCTGCGCCGCGCGGCCAGCCGGGAGGCGAGCGTCCTGGCCAAGGGCGCGACGACGCGGCGCATCTGGCGCAACTGGTCGCCCGAGGCCCGAAGGAACTCGACGTTCTCGGCGAGCTGGGGAATGCCGTACGTCTGGACGTGCTCGCGACCGAGTTGTTCGGCGGTGCGGCGCTTGGTCTCCGCCTCCACCATCTGACGCAGTTGGGCGATGCGCTTCGCGGCGATCGCCTTGGCGATCTGCTCCTGCGTCGGCGTGGGCTCCTCGCCGTACGGCGCCAGCAGCCCGGCCAGCAGCCTGCCCTCCAACTCGTCCAGGGCCATCGCCTTGAGCGCCTGGTAGGACGAGTACGACGGTCCACGGCTCGAGCTGTACTTGCCGAACGCCTCGACGATCTGGGCGATCATCGCGGCCAACCGATCGTCGATGTTCGCCATGTCCTCGTTGCCCGAGAGCATCTCGACCAACGCGGCGCGCAGCCCCTCGACGTCCTGTGTCGGCAGAGCGTCGGGGTCACCGTCCCCGTCGGCGTCGTCGTCGGACACCACGGTGCGCGCGCCGAGCGCCGCGGGGAACCACAGGTCGAACATCGCGTCGTAGGTGCCGCGGTGGTCCGAGCGCCGCAGCACGGCGCAAGCCAGACCTTCGCGCAGTACCTCGCGGTCACCGAGTCCGAGAACGGTCATCACCCGTCCGGCATCGACCGTCTCGGACGGTCCCACCGCGATTCCCACACTGCGCAGTGCTTCGACGAACTCCACCAGATGTCCGGGAAGTCCATGCGGCGCAAGGGGTTGCGGCGGGCGCGTGCGGCGGACGGCCATTAGTTGAGCCTCAGCTCCCCGCTGGCCTTCACCTGATCGGACTGATGTTTGAGCACCACACCCAGGGTGGCGGCGATCATCTCGTCGTCGATCGTGTCCATGCCGAGCGCCAGCACGGTGCGGCCCCAGTCAATCGTCTCCGCCACCGAAGGCACCTTCTTGAGCTGCATGTCGCGCAGCACCCCGATGATCCGGACCAATTCCTCTGCCAGCTTCTCCGGAAGTTCCGGAACGCGGGACAGCAGGATCCGCCGCTCCAGATCCGGGTCGGGGAAGTCGATGTGCAGGAACAGGCAACGACGTTTGAGCGCTTCGGACAGCTCACGCGTCGCGTTGGAGGTCAGCAGCACGAACGGCTTACGCGTCGCCGTGATGGTGCCCAATTCCGGCACGGTGACGGCGAAGTCGGACAGGACCTCGAGCAGCAGGCCTTCGATCTCGATGTCGGCCTTGTCGGTCTCGTCGATCAGAAGCACCGTCGGGTCGGTGCGACGGATCGCCGTCAGCAGCGGTCGCGGCAGCAGGAACTCCTCGCTGAAGACGTCCATCTTGGTCTGGTCCCAATCGCCAGAACCGGACTGGATGCGCAGGATCTGCTTGGCGTGGTTCCACTCGTAGAGCGCGCGGGCCTCGTCGACACCCTCGTAGCACTGCAGTCTCACCAGACCCGAGCCGGTGGCCTGCGCGACAGCGCGTGCCAGCTCAGTCTTACCGACACCGGCGGGGCCTTCGACGAGCAACGGCTTGCCAAGCCGGTCGGCGAGGAAAACGGCTGTGGCCGTGGCGGTGTCGGGCAGATAGCCGGTTTCGGCGAGCCGCTTGGCGACATCGTCGATGTCGGTGAAGAGCGGGGCGGGTAGGGCGGGGACACTCACGCGAGATGTACTCCTGTCACGAAGGGCGGGTGTGGCCGTCTCCCCACACAATCCACTTGGTTGAGGTCAATTCTGGCAGACCCATCGGTCCACGGGCATGCAGCTTCTGGGTGGAGATGCCGATCTCGGCGCCGAATCCGAACTGCTCGCCATCGGTGAACGCCGTCGAGGCGTTCACCATCACCGCTGCGGCGTCGACCCGCTCGGTGAAGCGTTGTGCGGCAGCCAGATCCGTCGTGACGATGGCCTCGGTGTGGCCGGTGCCGTACTCGTTGACGTGGGCGACGGCCGCATCGACGCCGTCGACGACCGCCACCGCGATGTCCATCGAGAGGAACTCGGCGCGCAGTTCCTCTTCGCTCGGGTCGAGGTGGACGGTGACGCCCGCGCGTGTAAGCGCGTTCACCAGCCTCGGCAGCGCGACGTCGGCGATCGAGGAGTCGATCAGCAGAGTCTCGGCGGCGTTGCACACGCTGGGGCGACGGGTCTTGGAGTTCAACAGGATTCGTTCGGCGGTGTCGAGATCGGCCGCATCGTGCACGAAGACGTGACAGTTGCCGACGCCGGTCTCGATGGTGGGCACGGTGGCGTCGCGCACGACCGCGTCGATGAGCCCCGCTCCCCCGCGCGGGATGACGACGTCGACCAGACCGCGGGCCTGAATCAGGTGCGTGACGCTGGCCCGGTCCGCACTGGGCAACAGCTGCACGGCGTCCTCCGACAGTCCCTCGCCGAGCAAGGCGGCCCGCAGCGCCGACACCAGGGCCGCGTTGGACTGGGCGGCCGACGAACTACCGCGCAGCAGCGCCGCGTTGCCGGACTTCAGCGTGAGTCCGAACGCATCGACGGTGACGTTCGGCCGACCTTCGTAGACCATGCCGACGACGCCGAGCGGTACGCGCTGCTGCCGGATCCGCAACCCGTTCGGCAGGGTGCTGCCGCGGAGGACCTCGCCGACCGGGTCGGGCAGGCCGGCGACCTGCCGCAGACCCGCGGCGATGCCGTCGATGCGCTGTGGGTTCAGCGCCAACCGGTCCAGCATGGCGTCGGGCGTGCCCGCGGCGCGGGCGGTCTCGAGGTCTGCGGCGTTGGCGGCAAGGACCTCTTGTACGCGGGCCAGCAAGGAGTCGGCGGCTGCGTGCAACGCCCGGTTCTTGGTCTCCGTGTTCAGCGTGCCGAGGGTGCGGGCAGCGACACGCGCACGGCGCGCCGCGTCGTGCACCTGCTGGCGCAGATCGCTACTTGGAGGAGCCTCAACGCTCATTAGGCCAGCTTAACGAGGTATCCCGCGAAAGACCCCGTTGGGGTTACGGTATGCGCGTGGCGAGGGTGTGCGTGGTCGGGAGCGTGAACCTCGACCAGTCCTTCTCCGTCCACGGGTTGCCTCGGCCGGGTCAGACTGTCCTGGCCTCGTCGTCCTCGTCTTCGCCGGGAGGCAAGGGCGGCAATCAGGCCGTCGCCGCGGCCCGCGCGGGCGCCTCGGTCCAGCTCGTCGCCGCACTGGGTGACGACGCCGCAGCGTCTCAGCTGCGCTCCCACCTCCGCGCCAACGACGTCGGACTGGACGGCACGGCGACGGTGCCCGGACCGAGCGGGGCGGCGGCCATCGTCGTGGATGCCAGCGCCGAGAACACCATCGTGGTGGCACCGGGAGCGAATTCACATCTGTCCATGGCGACCGCGGAGGCCAGGCGGGTGGTGGCCGACGCCGACGTGGTGTTGCTGCAGTTGGAGATTCCCGTGGAGGCGGTGCTCGCGGGCGCACGAGTGGGCCACGAGGCGGGCGCCCTGGTGATCGTCAACGCGTCGCCGTCGGGCGCGGACCCCGTCGCGCTCGCCGCGCTCGCCCAGGTGGTCGACGTCGTCGTCGTGAACGAGGTCGAAGCCGATGAATGGCGTTGGCCGGTCGATCATCTCGTCGTCACCCGAGGATCGGCCGGTGCACGGTACCGAGGGAATGAGACCAGTCTCGACGTTCCCGCTCCGCCGGTCGAAGCCGTCGACACCACCGGTGCGGGCGACGTCTTCGCCGGAGTTCTTGCCGCAGAGTGGCTTTCCGGCCCCGAGATCGCCCTGCGACGGGCGTGCGCGGCGGGAGCGTTGGCGACGCTGACGTCCGGCGCCGGCGACTGCGCACCATATGCCGAAGCCATCGACGACGTACTCGACGATTGAGGAGACCGATGTCCACCACCGTCCCCCCCGATCCGCGCCCACCCGACGGCGACTGGCTGGGCACGCCCTTCCTGAGATTCAAACGCGAGGGGCCCTTTGCGGTGGTCACCCTGGACCGGCCCGAGGCCCGCAACGCGATGACCCCCGCCATGTACTTCGGCATCCGCTACGCCGTCACCCACGTGGAGGCGGACGACGACCTCGCCGGTCTGCTGATCACCGGCACGGGTGACGTCTTCGCCCCCGGCGGCGACCTCGGCGGCGGTGACGGCGTCGACGACTGGATGAGCTTCGGCGCGGCCCTCTCGATGGACGTGACACCGTTCGAAACACTGCGCCAGTCAGTCAAACCCGTGGTGTCGGCGGTCAACGGGCTCTGCCAGGGCGGCGGATTGCAGATCGCGATGTGCAGCGACGTGGCGGTCGTCAGCGATCGTGCGACGTTCCGGGTTCCCGAGTTGTACCGCGGAATCGCCGACACCTACTACAGCCAGATGCTGGCGCGGATGATCGGGCCGGTCCGGACCAGGGACCTGATGTTCACGGGTCGCACCCTGACGGCGGAGGAAGCAGTCGACTGGGGCATGGTCGGTCGGTTGGTGCCCCACGACGAGCTCGCCGGGGCGGCCCGCGAGGTGCTGGCCCAGTGCTGTCGCACCGCGCCTCGCGCGCGCTCGGTGGTGAAGTCGAGTCTGGACAACTACATGGGCCTCTTCGACCGGATCGGCATGAAGGCCAGCTTCGGCGGCGAGGAGGCCAGAGAAGGGTTCCTCGCGTTCAAGGGCAGGCGGTCGCCCAATGGGTGCATCCAGACCTGCGGACCGACGGACGGCTCTAGGGCAGGCCTGCGGGACGCTCAGGCCTCCGGCACCTCGCGGTCGATCTCGTCGAGCCAGATCCGGGCCGACATGTCCGACGGCGCGCGCCAGTCACCGCGCGGCGACAGTGCCCCACCCGCGGACACCTTCGGTCCGTTGGGCAGCGCCGAGCGCTTGAACTGGCTGAACGAGTAGAAGCGCTGCACGAAAACCTGCAGCCAGCGCCGGATCTCGCTCAACGTGTACTCCGGTCGCTTGTCCAGCGGGTAGCCCGCGGGCCAGTCACCCCGTTCGGCGTCACTCCACGCGTGCCACGCCAGGAAGGCGACCTTCGACGGACGAAAGCCCCAGCGGAGCACCTGGAAGAGCGAGAAATCCTGCAGCACATAGGGACCCACCTTGGCCTCGCTGCTCTGGATCTCCTCGTCCTCCCCGGCGGGCACCAGCTCAGGAGTGATCTCGGTGTCGACCACCGACTGCAACACGGTGTTGACGTCGTCCTCGAACTGGCCGGAGGCGATCACCCACCTGATCAGGTGCTGGATCAACGACTTCGGCACGCCACCGTTGACGTTGTAGTGCGACATCTGGTCACCGACGCCGTAGGTCGACCAGCCGAGCGCAAGCTCGGACAGGTCACCGGTGCCGAGCACGATGCCGCCGCGCTGGTTGGCGAGTCGGAACAGATAGTCCGTCCGCAGGCCGGCCTGGACGTTCTCGAACGTGACGTCGTAGACCTTCTCGCCCCGGCCGAACGGGTGGTCCAGCTCCGTCAGCATCAGCGAGGCGGTGTCGCGAATGTCGATCTCCGCGAACGTCACGCCGAGGGCCTTGCTCAACGCGATTGCATTGCCCTTGGTGCGGTCGCCGGTCGCGAAGCCGGGCATGGTGAAGGCGAGGATGTCGCCACGCGGCCGACCCTCGCGATCCATCGCGCGAGCCGCGACGATCAATGCGTGGGTCGAATCGAGCCCACCCGACACGCCGATCACGACCTTCGGGAAGTGCAGCGCCCGCAGCCGCTGCTCCAGGCCGGCGACCTGGATGTTGTAGGCCTCGTAGCAATCCTGTTGCAGCCGTTCGGGATCGGACGGTACGAACGGGAATCGCTCGACCGCCCGCCGCAGCCCGATGTCACCCGCGGGCGGGTCGACCACGAACTCGACGTGACGGAAGCGGTCGGTGAGATCGCGGTGGTGGCGCCGGTTGTCGTCGAATGTGCCCATGCGCAGCCGCTCGGCGCGAAGGAGTTCGGTGTCCACGTCGGCCACCGACTTCCGTTCGCCCTTCGGAAACCGCTCGGACTCGGCGAGCAGGACGCCGTTCTCGTAGATCATCGTTTGGCCGTCCCAGGCCAGGTCGGTGGTCGACTCCCCCTCCCCCGCCGCGGCGTAGACGTACGCGGCCAGACACCGCGACGACGCCGACTGCGCCAGCAGTTTTCGGTCGCCGGCGCGGCCGATGGTGATCGGGCTGCCGGACAAGTTCGCCAGCACGGTGGCACCCGCCAGGGCCGCCTCGGCGCTGGGCGGGATGGGGACCCACATGTCCTCGCAGATCTCGACGTGCAGCACGAAACCGGGCAGATCGGTGGCGGTGAACAGCAGATCCGGACCGAACGGCACCTCGCTCCCGCCGAGGCGGATGACACCGCTCTGGTCGTCGCCCGGCGCCACTTGGCGACGTTCGTAGAACTCGCGGTAGGTCGGCAGGTACGACTTCGGCGCGACACCGAGCACGGTCCCGCGGTGGATCACGACCGCGGTGTTGTAGATGCGATTGCGGTGGCGCAGTGGCGCACCGACCGCCAGCACCGGCAGCAGGTCCATAGAGGCCGACACCAGCTCATCGATGGCCTCCTCGACGGCGTCGAGCAGGGTGTCCTGCAGGAGGATGTCCTCGATCGAGTATCCAGACAGCGTCAGCTCGGGAAAGACCGCCAGCGCAACGCCCTCGTCGTGGCATTCGCGTGCCAACCGCAGCACCGATTCGGCGTTCGCCTTCGGGTCGGCCAACGTCGTGTGATGGGTACAGGCAGCCACCCGCACGTAGTCGTGCCGGTAGGCGGAGTAGAAGTCCACGCCTCGATTGTCTCAGGCCGCCTATCCTGGACAGAGATGAACGGCCCCACAGCTCCCGAACTGGTCAACGTGCTCGCAGGTCGCCGGCTGGCCGTCCTGACGGGCGCCGGCATGTCCACCGATTCGGGCATCCCCGACTACCGCGGTCCGGACTCGCCGCCGAGCAATCCGATGACGATCCGGCAGTTCACGTCCGACCCGGCTTTCCGCCAGCGGTATTGGGCGCGAAACCACGTCGGCTGGCGCCACATGCACGACACGCTCCCCAACGCCGGGCACCGCGCCCTCACCGAGCTGGAGCGCGCAGGCGTCGTCACGGGCCTCGTCACCCAGAACGTCGACCTGCTGCACACCAAGGCGGGCAGTGGGGCCGTCGTCGATCTTCACGGCACGTATGCGCAGGTGGTGTGTCTGGCGTGCGGGTTCACGTTGACGCGCGCGCAGTTGGCCGACGAACTCGAGGCACTGAACCCCGGCTTCCTCGAACGCGCCGAACGAGCCGGCGGTATCGCGGTGGCCCCCGATGCCGACGCGATGGTCACCGAGACGTCGTCGTTCCGCTATGTCGACTGCCCACGTTGCGGTGGCATGTTGAAGCCCGACATCGTCTACTTCGGCGAGAGCGTTCCGAAAGACAGAGTGGCGCAGGCCTACTCGATGGTCGACGACGCCGACGCGCTCCTCGTCGCCGGCTCGTCGCTGACGGTGTTCTCGGGATTGCGATTCGTCCGACACGCGGCGGCCAACGGCACACCCGTCGCGATCATCAACCGTGGGCCCACTCGCGGCGACGCATTGGCGACCGTCAAGCTCGACGCAGGCTGCTCGGAACTACTGGTGCTGCTCGCCGACGAACTCTCACCGATCTCCGCCCCTCCTTGTACGCGCGTCGAAACTACGGTTGTTGACGGAAATCGCGAGATTTCGATCAACAACCGTAGTTTCGACGAGAGGTCGCTAGAACGTGACCGACAGCGAGCGGACGCCGTGGAGGAAGTTGCCCGCGACGTAGGACGGCTCGCCCGCTTCGATGCCCGGTAGTTGGGTCAGCAGTTCGCCGACGATCGCCTTCGTGCTGGCGTCCATGACCGCACTCGTCGCCAGTTACCGCAGGCACCAACCGCTGCTGGTCGCGCTCAACGAGATGGCCGCCTACGACCCGCAGGTCGGTGCCACCTACCGAGAGATTCTCACCGCGATCGCGGCCCGCCTCCAGACCGTCATCGAGGAAGGCCAGTCCGACGGCTCCATCCGGCGCGAACCGTCGGCGGAGCCTGCCGCGAGCAGCCTCACCTGGATGGTCGAGCGAACCTGCCAGCAGAACCTGCCGGGCAGGCCGGAATCCTACGACGCCGAACTGGCCGCGACCCTGACCCAACTCGTCTGGGCCGCAATTCATCTCGAAGCGCCCTAGACGGCGACCAGATCGTCGGCGTGCACCGCGGGGCGGCGCATCTCGGCGGGCAGGTCAGACGTCGAGCGACCGACCATGGTGCTCAATTCCGTTGCGTCGTAGGCCACTACACCGCGCGCGACCACCGTGCCGTCAACACCGCGCAGTTCGACCACGTCACCACCGTGGAACCGGCCGGAAACCTCGGTGATGCCCGCGGGCAACAGTGAGCGGCGCTGCTTGACCACTGCGCGCACGGCGCCGTCGTCGAGCATCAACGCACCCGTCGACTCGGCCGCATAGCGGACCCAGAACCGGCGCGAGGACATGCGTTCGGGCCGCGGCGCGAACACCGTTCCCACCGACGCATCGGCCAGCGCGGCGCCCGCCTCGGCCGCGGCAGCCAACAGCACCGGCACCCCGGCATCGGCCGCGAGCAAGGCCGATGACAGCTTGGACGCCATGCCCCCGGTACCGAGTCGACTGCCCCCGCCCGCGATCACGCCATCCAGGTCGTCGGACCCCGCCACCTCGGAGATGAAGCGGGCCGGGCTGTCAGTAGACGCCTTGCGCGGGTCTCCGTCGTACAGACCGTCGATGTCCGAGAGCAGGACAAGTGCGTCGGCTCCGACGAGGTGCGCGACCAAGGCCGACAGACGGTCATTGTCGCCGAATCGGATCTCGTTGGTGGCGACGGTGTCGTTCTCGTTGACGATCGCGACGGCGTGCAAGGCGCGCAACCGATCCAAGGTGCGCTGAGCATTGGTGTGCTGCAAGCGCATCGAGATGTCGTGTGCGCTCAGCAGTACCTGGCCGACCGTGCGGTCGTACCTGTCGAACGCGGCGCTCCAGGCGTTCACCAGGGCCACCTGACCGACACTGGCCGCGGCCTGCTTGGTGGCGAGGTCGGTGGGCCGACGGGAAAGCCCCAACGGTTCGATGCCTGCGGCGATCGCACCCGACGACACGATCACGACGTCGGAGCCCGCCTTCATCCGCGCCTGGATGGCGTCGGCCAACGAGGCGAGCTGGCTTGCGTCGAACACGCCCTTGGGCGTGGTCAGCGCGGCGGTGCCGATCTTCACGACAACGCTGCGGGCCGTTCGGATGGCCTCGCGGTGCGGGCTGGTCACGACTGCTCGTCGTCTCCGCGACTTTCCCGTCGCTGCTTGCGGGCGATCTTTCGCTCGTCTGCCCGAACCCGATCGTCCTGCTCCAACCGCAGGTCGGTGCCGCGACCCGACATCGTGACGTCCACGCCCGCAGGCGTTTGCGGCTCCCAGTCGAAGGTCATGTCGCCGATCGTGACGGCACAACCGGGCTTCGCGCCCAGCTTCAACAGTTCGTCCTCGACGCCGAGTCGGGCCAGCCGGTCGCCCAGGTAACCGACAGCCTCGTCGTTGGTGAAGTCGGTCTGGCCGATCCACCGCTCGGGGCGGGTGCCGTGCACCACGAAGCCACCCTCGCCGTCGGACGACACGGTGAAGCCACTCTCGTCGACCGGGATCGGCCGAATCACGGGGCGCCGCGGTGCCACGACGGGTTGCGCCTTGCGATACGCCGCCACCATCTCCCACAGCGCGAATATCAACGGCCGCAACCCGTCCCGGCTGACGGTGGAGATCTCGAAGACCGGCCAGCCGTATCGCTCGGCCACCTCCGCGCGGACGAAGTCGGCGAGTTCGCGCGCGTCCGGCACGTCGATCTTGTTGAGCACCACGGCACGTGGCCGTTCGGCGAGGTCACCGAGCGATGAGTCACCCTGCAACGTCGGGGTGTACGCGGCCAGTTCGGCCTCCAGCGCGTCGATGTCGGAGATCGGATCGCGACCGGGGTCCATCGTCGCGCAATCGACGACGTGCACCAGCACGGCGCAGCGTTCGATGTGACGCAGGAAGTCCAGGCCGAGTCCGCGGCCCTCGGACGCGCCGGGAATCAGACCGGGGACGTCGGCAACGGTGAAGGTGTGCTCCCCCGCAGAGACGACACCGAGATTCGGCACCAACGTGGTGAACGGATAGTCGGCGATCTTCGGCTTGGCCGCCGAGATCACCGACACCAGCGAGGACTTGCCCGCCGAGGGAAAGCCGACCAGACCGACATCGGCCACGGTCTTGAGCTCGAGGGTGAGGTCGCGGGCCCGCCCCTTCTCGCCGAGCAGCGCGAAACCAGGCGCCTTGCGGGCCCGCGAGGACAGCGAGGCGTTGCCCAGTCCACCGCGGCCGCCGGCAGCGGCTTCGAATCGCGTGCCCTCGCCGGTCAGGTCGGCGAGGAGGCGCCCCTGCTCGTCGAGCACGACGGTGCCGTCGGGGACTCTCAACTCAAGGTCGCCACCGTTGGCGCCTTCCTTGTTGTTGCCCATCCCCTGCTTGCCGGACGGAGCGTCGACGTGCGGGTGGAAGTGAAAGTCGAGCAGCGTGTGGACCTGAGGATCGACGACGAGCACGATGCTGCCACCGCGACCGCCGTTGCCACCGTCGGGTCCACCGAGCGGCTTGAACTTCTCGCGGTGCACCGAAGCACAGCCTCTACCGCCGCTGCCTGCGCGCGCGTGAATGACGACGCGATCGACGAATCGAGCCATCGGACTTTCCTTCCGTCGAATGTGAAGCTATGCCAGATCGAGTCGAGAACTCGCGGCAGCTTCACATTCGCGGAGAAGTCCTCGAACTTCTAGGACTCAGTGCGTACGGTGCGGACGATGTTGACCGTCTTGCGCCCACGCTTGACGCCGAAGAGGACGGCGCCGGGAGCGGTCGCGAACAGGGTGTCGTCACCACCGCGGCCGACGTTGACGCCGGGGTGGAAGTGGGTGCCGCGCTGGCGAACGATGATCTCGCCCGCCTTGACGACCTGACCGCCGAACCGCTTCACGCCGAGGCGCTGAGAGTTGGAGTCGCGACCGTTGCGTGAGCTGGAAGCGCCCTTCTTGTGTGCCATTGGTTCGCTCCCTTGCTACTTGATTCCGGTGACCTTGACGACCGTCAGCTTCTGACGGTGGCCTTGGCGCTTGTGATAACCGGTCTTGTTCTTGAACTTGTGGATGCGGATCTTCGGGCCCTTGGTGTGCTCGAGAACCTCGGCCGTCACCGCGACCTTCTCCAGATCCTTCGCGGCGGTAGTGACCTTCGCGCCGTCGACGACGAGCGCCACTGGCAGCGAGACGGAGTCGCCGGCTTCGAGCTCCAGCTTCTCGACCTTGACTATGTCACCGACCGCGACCTTGTACTGCTTGCCGCCGGTCTTGACGATTGCGTACGTCGCCATCGTTTGCGTCATCCTCTGCTTCGCTTGCGGGCGCGCGCCACCCGGAGGCTGCGAACGCGGATCTGGGGTGCGGGGTCAAATGCCCCGCGTGTCAGGGGCCCCCGTCGTCAAGGGGCCTGCAGACAACTGTGCAAGGTTACGTGACCAGCGGGTAGAGGGTCAAACCGCGCCCCGCCCCGCGGCGAGTCGACCTCATGAAACCGGCGGACCAGCAGGGCGGGCGGCCGCACGACGCCGCCGCGGACGGCCGGTCACGGCGACGAGGGGCTCGTCGTCCTCATCGTCGTCGTCCTCATCGTCGTCGCCTTCGTCCTCGTCGTCGAGGTCGTCATCCTCGTCGTCGTCTTCGTCCTCGTCGTCGTCCTCGTCGTCGAGGTCGTCATCCTCGTCGTCGGAGTCATCGTCCGAATCGACGTCGATGACTTCGATGTCGTCGTCGTCCTCTTCGTCCTCGTCCTCTTCGTCGTCCAGGTCGTCGTCATCGGAGTCGTCCTCGTCATCGGACTCTTCCGCCAGGACCTCCTCGACGGGCTCGGTCGCCGCCAGGTCCTCGGCACCCTCGACGACGATGTCCTCGGTGTCTTCGCCGGCTTCGGGGGCGCCGTCCTCGTCGCCCTCTTCGCGACCGGTGGCCGCGGCCATGGCCCTGAACATCGGATGCTCACCCGGTGTGTGTGACGGGACCTTGGCGACCTGCACCTCTTCTTCGGTCCGGCCACCCTTCTTGCCACGCTTGCTCCGGCGCCCCGTGCCGGGCTCGTTCTTGCGGCCCGCTGTCGAGTTGGAGTCCACCGGATCGCCGTGCAGCATGATGCCGCGCCCCGCGCAGTGCGGGCAGGTGGTCGAAAAGGCCTCGATGAGCCCGGTGCCCAGCTTCTTGCGGGTCAACTGCACCAGCCCGAGCGAGGTCACCTCGGATACCTGGTGGCGGGTGCGGTCCCGCGCGAGGGCTTCAGTCAGCCGGCGTAGCACCAGATCGCGATTGGACTCCAGGACCATGTCGATGAAGTCGATGACGATGATGCCGCCGATGTCGCGCAACCGAAGCTGCCGGACCGTCTCCTCCGCAGCCTCGAGGTTGTTGCGCGTGACGGTCTGCTCGAGGTTTCCGCCCGAGCCGGTGAACTTGCCGGTGTTGACGTCGACGACGGTCATCGCCTCCGTACGGTCGATGACCAGGGTTCCGCCGGACGGCAGCCACACCTTGCGGTCCATCGCCTTGGTCAGCTGCTCGTCGATCCGGTGCACGGCGAACACGTCGGGGCCGTCGTTCGAGGCGGGCTCGTACTTGCTCATGCGCGGAAGCAGCTCCGGCGCCACCGACGTCACGTAGTCACCGATGGTGTTCCAGGCTTCGTCACCGGACACGATGAGGCCGGTAAAGTCCTCGTTGAACAGATCGCGGATCACCTTGACGAGGACGTCCGGCTCTTCGTACAAGGCCACGGCGGCGCCTGCGGCCTTCGCGGTGATCTCCGCGCCCTTGGTCTCGATCTGCGTCCAGCGTTCCTGCAATCGGTTGACATCGGTGCGGATGTCGTCTTCCTTGACGCCCTCCGATGCGGTGCGGATGATCACGCCCGCATCCGCCGGCACGACCTCCCGCAGGATCTCCTTCAACCGCTGCCGTTCGGTATCCGGCAACTTGCGGCTGATGCCCGTCGACGAGGCGCCGGGCACGTAGACCAGGTACCGCCCCGCCAAGGACACCTGCGTGGTCAACCGGGCGCCCTTGTGGCCAACGGGATCCTTGCTGACCTGCACGATGACGCAGTCGCCCGGCTTGAGCGCCTGCTCGATCTTGCGCTGCGCGCCACCGAGTCCGGCGGCCTCCCAGTTGACTTCACCTGCGTACAGCACGCCGTTGCGACCGCGGCCGATGTCGACGAACGCCGCCTCCATGGAGGGCAGCACGTTCTGCACGATGCCGAGGTAGACGTTGCCCACCAGCGACGCCGACGCGGCACTCGTCACGAAGTGCTCCACCAGGACGCCGTCCTCCAGCACGGCGATCTGCGTGTAGCGGTCACCTTCGTGCGGCGGTTCGGTACGGACGTTGTCGCGGATCACCATCATCCGCTGAACGGCTTCGCGCCGAGCCAGGAACTCGGCCTCGCTCAGGATGGGTGGGCGACGCCGGCCCGCGTCCCGGCCGTCGCGGCGACGCTGGCGTTTGGCCTCCAGCCGGGTCGACCCGGCGATGCCCTGAATCTCGTTGGTGTCCTTCGCAGGCTTCTCGGCCCGCGGTTGGCGCTCGTGGACGACCGTGTTCGGGGGGTCGTCGGGTGAGCTGGGATCGTCGCCCTCGCCACCGCTGGTCTTGCGGCGGCGACGGCGGCGGCGACGACGGTTGGCACCGTCCCCGCCCGCGTTCTCCTCATCGGCGCCGTCGTCGTCGGTGTCCTCGTCCTCGGCGGCGTCATCCGACTCGCCAAGGTCGGCCGCGTCGTTATCGCCATCCTCGTCGGCGCTCTGCTCTCCGCGCCCACGTCCACGTCCACGACGACCGCGGCGGCGGCGACGGTTCGCGGGTCGATCGCCCTGCTCGTCGTCGGAGTCGTCCAAGACGTCGTCGTCCTCGTCTTCTTCGTCCTCGTCATCGGCGACGACGACGGGTTTGGGAGCGACGAACGCGACGGGCTGCGGCGCGACGAACAGCGGCATGTAGGGCGCAGGTGCAGAGCTCTCGGGCAGCGGCTCCGGCACCGGTGGCGGCTCGGGGTCCACCTCGAGGGCCTCCGCGGCCTCCGGGACGGTGGCTGCGACGCTCTCGGTGAAGACGGCGGCGGGCTCGCGGTTCAGCTGAGCCGATAGCTCCTCGTCGCGCCGAGTGTCTTCTGATAGGTCGAATGGGGCATCGTCAGCCACGTACTCTCCTCAAGCCCCCGGGCGCGTCGTGTTGACGCGGCCACGCGAGGGCTTTCGCTATGGACCCGTGGAACTCTTCCCGGGCTTGTCATGGTCTCGCTCCGAGCGGCTCGTGACGAACCCTCAGTGCCTGGCTGAATGACGACTGGACTCCGCGCCGCACTCGGAAATGTCCTAGGTGGTCGCGCTCGTCCAAGTCTTCATCCGGGTGTCCAGTTCCGTCATGAAGCAGGTCACCCTTGGCCAGTATCCCACACCGCGGCGCGGATTCCGACGAGGTGCCGATCTAGGCCCCTCGGACAGCTAACGTCCGGGAAACCACAACTCGATCTCACGGACCGCGGAATCGGGCGAATCCGAGCCGTGAACGAGGTTGTCCTGCGTGACCAGGGCCAGGTCGCCGCGGATGGTCCCGGGGGCAGCCTTCTCGACCGGATCGGTCCCGCCGGCGATCTGACGGAACGCCGCAACGGCCCGCGGCCCTTCCACGATGACGGCCACGACGGGACCCGAGGTGATGAACTCGAGCAGCGACGGAAAGAAGGGCTTGCCCTCGTGCTCGGCATAGTGCTGCCGGGCCAGATCCTCGCTGACGTCCTTGAGTTCCAGGGCCGCGATCGTCAGGCCCTTGCGTTCGATTCGGCTGAGAATCTCTCCCACGAGGAGGCGCTTCACGCCGTCGGGCTTCACCAACACCAGCGTCCGCTCAGTCACGGCGTCGAAGCCTACCCGTCAGTAGGCGGGGGCTGCTGACCGGGCAACAGGCCGCGGTCCTGACGCCGCTTGACCTCGGCTCGCAGGTACGCGATCAGCGACCACAACGCGGCGAACACCACGCCGATGAAGCCGATCGCGGCGTGAATGACCACCCCACCGATCAGCACCACCTGCACGGCCAGGTTCGCCTTCAGCGCCCACGGCCTGCCCTGCACGCCCGCCAGCAGGATGAGCACGCCCGCCATGCCGATGAGGAACCCGCCGCTGCTCCACGTCAAGCCGCCGTGGGAGAACGAAACCACCGGCAGCGCAAGGAGAACCACGATCGCCTCGAGGATCAGCGTGCCCGCCATGACGCCGCGGAAGCTCTTCCACGGGTCGGGGCCGACCGGCTGCTGTTCCACAGACTCGCTCATGACGGGTCCCTCCCCAGGAGAGTCCGCGCCGCGCCTGCGGTCACGACCGACCCCGTGATGACGATGCCACTACCCGAGAAGCCGTCGGGGAAGGCTCCGGAGAGGTCCATGTCGTTTCCGCCTTCCTCGGCCAGCGCGATCGCCGTCTCGATGGCGTCCGGCAGCGTCTGCGCCGTGATCACCCGGTCGGGACCGAAGTGTTCCTCGGCGCGCATCGCCAGACCCTCGACGTCCATGGCACGCGGTGAACCGTTGTGCGTCACCACCACCTGGTCGAAGGCCGGTTCGAGGGCGGCCAGGATGCCGTCGACGTCCTTGTCGCCCATCACCGAGACGACGCCGACCAGGTGGCGGAAGTCGAACTCGTCGGCCAGGGCCTGGGTGAGCGCGGCCGCGCCAGCCGGGTTGTGCGCCGCGTCGATGAACACCGTTGGGGCGCTGCGCATGCGTTCCAACCGACCGGGACTGGCCGCCGCCGCGAAACCCTCGCGCACCGCGTCCGCGTCGAGCTGCCGCTCCGCACCCGCACCGAAGAACGCCTCGACCGCGGCGAGCGCGACCAGAGCGTTGTGGGCCTGATGCTCGCCGTGTAGCGGCAAGAAGACCTCGGGATACACACCGCCGAGCCCCTGCAGTTCGAGCAGTTGCCCGCCGATGGCGACCTGACGGCGCAGCACCGCGAACTCCGAACCCTCGCGGGCCACTGACGCGTCAGCTCTAATCGCCTCCGCCAGAATGACTTCCATCGCCTCTGGTTCCTGCTGGCCGATGATGACCACGGTGTCGGTGCCTACCAGGTCGTCTTGCCGCTTGACGATGATGCCTGCCTTCTCGGCGGCGATCTCGGCGATGGTGTCGCCGAGATAGTCGGTGTGGTCGAGGCTGATGGGCGTGATGACCGCGACGGGCGCGTCGACGACGTTGGTGGCGTCCCACCGACCGCCCATGCCGACCTCGACCACCGCCACGTCGATCGGCGCGTCGGCGAAGGCCGCGAACGCCATCGCCGTGACGACCTCGAACTTGCTCATCCGCGGACCACCGGCCTCCTCGGACTGCTTGTCGACGAGCTCGATGAACGGCTCCAACTCGCGATAGGTGTCGACGTACCGGGCCGGGGTGATCGGCTTGCCGTCGATGGAGATGCGCTCCACCGCCGACTGCAGATGGGGGCTGGTGGTGCGCCCGGTGCGCCGGTGCAGGGCGGTCAGGAGCGCGTCGATGATCCGCGCCACCGACGTCTTTCCGTTGGTGCCCGCGACGTGGATGCTCGGGTACGCGCGCTGCGGCGATCCCAGCAGTTCCATCAACGCCGCGATCCGAGTGGTGCTCGGCTCGAGCTTCGTCTCGGGCCAGCGCTGGTCGAGCAGGTGCTCCACCTGCAGGAGTGAGGCGATCTCGTCGGGCGTGGGGTCGGGTGAGGTCACGAGAGCCCGGCCAGGCGGGCCGTGATCCGCTCCACTTCTTCGCCGGCGACCTGCTGGCGGCCCTGGATCTTGTCGACGACGGCGTCGGGCGCCTTGGCCAGGAACTCGTCATTGCCCAGCTTCCCGGCGGTCTGGGCCAGTTCCTTCTTGGCGGCGGCCAGGTCCTTCTCCAGCCGCCGTCGCTCGGCCGCGACGTCGACGGTGCCCGAGGTGTCGAGCTCGACGAGCACGGTGCCATGCGAGAGCCTGACCTCCACGGCGGCCGACGGCGCGAAGCCGTCGGCGGGTTCGGTGAGCCAGGCCAGCGAGGTGACGGCGGCGACCTGGGTGGTCAGATCCGCCTCGGTGACGCCGACCAGTCGCGCCGGCACGCGCTGCCTGTCATTGAGCCCCTGATCGCTGCGGAAGCGACGAACTTCGGTGACGAGCTTCTGCATGTCGGCGATGCGGCCGTTCGCCCGTGCGTCCACGCCGATGCCGGACGGTTCCGGCCACTCTGCGATCACCAGCGACTCGCGGCCGGTCAACGTCTTCCACAATGTCTCGGTGACGAACGGCATTACCGGGTGCAGCAGTTTGAGCAGGCTGTCGAGAACGGCCGCCAGCACGGCGTTGGTCGGCCCGTCCGGCTGGTCGGCCAGCTGCACCTTGGCCAGCTCGAGATACCAGTCGCAGAACTCGTCCCAGGCGAAGTGGTACAGCGACTCGCAGGCCCGACTGAACTCGTAGCCGTCGAACGCCGAATCGACTTCCGCACGAACCTCTTCCAGCCTACCGAGGATCCAGCGGTCGGCATCGGTGAGCCCGTCGGCCTCGGGCAGCGGCGCGGGCGCCGCCCCGTTCATCAACGCGAACCGAGTGGCGTTGAACAACTTGGTGGCGAAGTTTCGCGACGCTCGGGCGTGGTCCTCACCGATCGACATGTCGCCGCCGGGATTGGCCCCTCGCGCCAGGGTGAACCGCAGCGCATCCGCGCCGAACGTGTCGACCCAGTCCAACGGGTCGATGCCGTTGCCCTTGGACTTGCTCATCTTGCGGCCGAACTCGTCGCGGATGAGGCCATGCAGGAAGACGTTCTCGAACGGCACCTGCGGCCCACGGCTCCCGCCGACGGTGATGGCGTCGTCGTCGCCCACGAAGGTGCCGAACATCATCATTCGGGCCACCCAGAAGAACAATATGTCGTAACCGGTGACGAGAACGCTGGTGGGATAGAACTTCTCGAGTTCCGGCGTGCGATCGGGCCAGCCCATCGTGGAGAACGGCCACAGGGCAGACGAGAACCACGTGTCCAGTACGTCGGGGTCCTGCTCCCAACCCTCCGGTGGGGTTTCATCCGGTCCGACGCAGACCTTCTCGCCGTTCGGGCCGTGCCAGATCGGGATGCGATGCCCCCACCACAGCTGACGCGAGATGCACCAGTCGTGCATGTCGTCCACCCAGGCGAACCATCGCGGTTCCAGGCTGGCGGGGTGAATCACGGTGTCACCGTTGCGCACCGCGTCACCTGCGGCGGTCGCCAGCGACGAGACGTTGACCCACCACTGCAGCGAAAGCCTGGGCTCGATGGGCTCCCCGCTGCGCTCCGAGTGGCCGACGCTGTGAAGGTAGGGCCGTTTCTCCTCGACGATTCGACCCTCTGCCTCGAGCGCCTCCCGCACCGCGACGCGCGCGTCGAAGCGGTCCATGCCGTCGAACCGCGTTCCGGTACCGGCGATGCGGCCCTTGCCGTCCATGATCGAGGGCATCGGCAGGTTGTGCCGGACACCGATCTCGAAGTCGTTCGGGTCGTGCGCAGGCGTGACCTTGACTGCGCCAGTACCGAATTCGGGGTCGACGTGCGCATCGGCGACGATCACGACCTGCGTGTCGAGGAACGGATGCGGCAGGGTCTGTCCGACCAGCGCCCGGTACCGCTCGTCGTCCGGGTGCACGGCGATCGCCGTGTCACCGAGCATGGTCTCGATACGGGTGGTGGCCACCACCAGATGAGGCTGTGAGTCGTCCATGGATCCGTAGCGGAAGGAGACCAGCTCCCCCTCGACGTCCTCGTACTTCACCTCGAGGTCCGAGATCGCCGTCTCGAGGACCGGCGACCAGTTGACCAGCCGCTCGGCCTGATAGATCAGGCCGGCGTCGTAGAGCCGCTTGAAGATCGTTCGCACCGCGCGCGACAAACCGTGGTCCATGGTGAAGCGGTCCCGGCTCCAGTCGACGCCGTCACCGAGTCGCCGCATCTGCGCGCCGATGGTGCCGCCGGAGTCGTGCTTCCAGTCCCACACCTTGTCGATGAACAGCTCACGGCCGAAGTCTTCCTTCGTCTTGCCGTCCACGGCGAGCTGCTTCTCCACCACGCTCTGGGTGGCGATGCCCGCATGGTCCATGCCCGGCAGCCACAGCACCTCGTAGCCCTGCATGCGCTTGCGCCGGGTCAGTGCATCCATCAGCGTGTGGTCGAGCGCGTGGCCCATGTGCAGGCTGCCCGTCACGTTCGGCGGCGGCAGCACGATCGAATACGGCGGCTTCTCGCTCGAGGCGTCGGCCTGGAAATAGCCCGCATCGACCCAGCCCTGATACAGGTCGGTCTCCACCGCGGCCGGATCCCACGACTTGGGTAGGGACTGCACCCCTGGGCTATCTGCGGATTTTGGGCTGACGGTCACCTGGACATTCTAGGAAGAACTCGCGAGCAGACGTAAAAGCCCCCGACACGCCGGGTATCTGAGCACCTTTGCGTCTGCTCGCAGGGGCTACTTCTTCCCGCCCAGAAGCCCGCCGAGAATGTCCCCGAGTCCACCGCCACCCTGTCCGCCGCCGAGCACGCTGCCGAGGATGCTGCCGAGCGGGTTGTTGTTGCCGCCTCCGCCCCCGGCAGCGCCGCTGAGGATGCTGCCGAGAATGTCGCCGATCCCGCCACCGCCCGCGGCCTGCGCCTGCGGTTCGGCGGGCGCAGCCGGGGCCGAACCCTTGGTGAGCTGCTTGCCGATGTAGGCGAGCACGATGGGCGCGAGAATCGGCAACAGCTGCTTGATCAGGGCACTATTGCCCGCACCGCCGCCCGAGAGCGCCGCAGCGACCTGGCCGGTGTCGTTGCCACCGAAGATCTTGGAGATCGCCTTGGACCCGTCGGCCTCGTCGACCTGGTCGACGCTGACGCCACCATCGAGCAGTCCGCTGGCAGCGTGGGTGCTGGCCGCGTTCTCGATGTTGGAGGCGTGGCCCGGATCCTGCGCATTCTGTTGCAGGCCTCCGAGGAGGAGCGGGACCAGCGTCTGGATCGCGCTGTTCACCTCGCCTTCGTCGGCGCCCAGCTTGCTGGCAATCTGTTGTGTGGGAATCTCGTTGAAGAGTTCGTCGAGACCAGCCATGACCTGTCCACCTTCATCGTTGGATGTGCACGAGCGCGACTGCGACAGTAGCCGCAACGATCTCGTGTTACAGCCGTTCGGTCTCCATCGTCACGCCTGCGGCGGGAAGCCGGGCGAGCAACGCGTCGCCGAGCGACGCCGCAGGTGTCAGCACGCCGTGGAGATCGGAGAGGGCGTCGCGATCGAACGCGAGCGCAAGCCCGCACTCCCCCAACAACACGGAAGTGGCCTTGTATCCGGGGTCGCCCTGCTGCGCCATGGTGGCGCGGTATCGCGCGCCGCTGGACGTCGTGGTGTACGTCTCCACCCGGTAGTGGCCGTTCTCGCGAGCGCGCTCGCTGGGTCCCGTGCCCGGCTTGGGTAGGACGCGTTCGACCAGGCCGCGGGGCAACTTGTCGAAGTATCGGCTGCCGAGGCCCAGGACGGCGGCATTGGCCGCGGTGCCCAGCGCCGCCGCGACGGGCGCCACCACCGACGACCCCACGCTCATGTTCTCCGCGTAGCGGAACGTGCGGCCGTACGCCCAGTCGAGCAACGCGTTGCTGCGCCGCACGATTCGCGCGTTCGGCGCGCCCATCGCGAACGCACCGGTCCAGATGCCGTCCAGTTCGGGCGCAATGTCACGCCCACGCCGCCACGGGGTGTCGGACTGGTGGCCGAACTCGGGTTCGGCGCTCCGGTCCGTCGTCAGCGTGTAGGGATCGTTCATCGCCCGCCGCGCCTCGGGGTCGGTCGACGAGGTCTGCATGACCTCCACCATCGAGGCGGCGGTGCCACCCGACACGCCACCGGCGAAGCCGCGAAGCACGAAGTTGGTCTCCCCGAGCTCGCCCGAGCCGTCGGCGAGCGCCCGCTTGTAGAGCGCATACACCGTGAGATCCGAAGGAACGGAGTCGAATCCGCAGGAATGGACGATGCGGGCGCCGTTGTCGGCCGCCTCCTTGTGGAACAGGTCGATGCTCTCGCGGATGAACATCGTCTCACCGGTGAGATCTGCGTAGTCGGTGCCCGCCGCGGCGCACGCCGCGACGACCGGCAGCCCGTACTTCGTGTACGGCCCGACCGTGGTGACGACCACGCGCGTACGGGCCGCCATGTCGTTGAGCGTGGACGGCTGGCCGGCCTCAGCCTCGATCAGCTCCCACGACTGCGCCGCCGCACCAAGTGACTCACGAACGTCGCGGAGCTTGGCCACGGACCTGCCTGCGAGTGCGATGCGGGCCTGGCCGCCGACCTTGGCCAGGTACTGGGCCGTCAACTTGCCGACGAACCCGGTCGCCCCGTAGAGCACGATGTCGAATTCACGCTGCGGTTCGGTCATGAACCCAAGCTACCGGTGCCTCACCCGAGCGTTTCCGGAAGCTCGACGTCTTCGCCGAGAAGATGGCGCCCCAGGAAGGCGAGGACGACCTCATACCAGATCTTGGCGTGCTGCGGTGCGAGCACCCAGTGCCCCTCGGTCGGGAAGTACAGGAACTGGTGCGGGCTGGTGCCGTCGTCCGCGGCGGGCAGCGCCGACTCCGTCAGCAGCTCGAACCAGAGCCGCAGGCCCTCGCCGATCGGCACCCGGTAGTCCTTGTCGCCGTGGATGACGAGCGTCGGGGTGGAGATCTCGGCCACGCTACGGTGTGGCGAGTTCCGTTCGGCCATCTGCGTCGTCATCTCTCGGGCCCACCAGTAGCCGCCGTCGGTGGTCGGCCCGAATTGGTCCAACGCCCACAGGCTGGCGTGGGTGACGATCGCGTCGAATCGGTCGGTGTGGCCGGCGATCCAGTTGGCCATGTATCCGCCGAACGACCCACCCATCGCCGCGGTGCGCGTCGCGTCGACCCTCGGATGCTCGAGCGCCTCGTCGGTGGCCGCCATCAGATCGGTGTACGGCGCGAAGCCCCAAGCGCCCCAGCCGCGTTGGATGAACTCCTGGCCATAGCCCGTCGACAACGCCGGATCGGGCATCAGCACCGCGTAACCGCGCGCCGCCAGCAGCCAGGGATTCCAGCGCCAGTGCCAGGTGTTCCAACTCCCGAGTGGGCCGCCGTGGATCCACAGCACCAGCGGTGCCGGCTCGTCCCCGTCGGGAAGCACCAGCCACGAGCGCACGTGACTCCCGTCGTCCGCGACGGCAGTTACCTCGGTCAGTTCGCCCGGCAGAGGCGGCATGTCCACACAGGGCAGCGGCGTGACGGCACCGTCGGGATCGATGCGCACGGGGTGTGGCTGCGACGCGTACGAGCTGCGCAGTGCAAAGACCACGCCGCCCGGTGCGGGGCACACGTTCGTGTAGCTGAAGTCGTCGTGGGTCAGTCGGGTCACCGAGGAGTCGGCGGGATCGACGAGGAAGACGGGCCCGCGACCCGCTTCGTCGGCCGTGACGATCAGCCGCGAGCCGTCCGCGGCCCACGCCACGGAAGTAGGCCACCGGTCCCAGTCCGTGGCGACCTCTCTGAACGGATCCCCGAACGTCATGTGGCACAGCGTGATCCGCGGTGCCTGGTCCGGCGTCGAGTGCGCCTCGCGGACGAAGGCCACCGCCGAGCCGTCGGGCGAAATAGCCGGGGCGCCGAGATCGGCCGGCGGGTCGTCTGCGATCGTCGTGCGCTCACCGGTGGCGACGTCGACCCGCACCAGCACGTCGCGGAGCGAGGCACCGGGACCGGCCACCGCCCACGACGTCACGACGAACCGACCGTCCGCGCTGACGTCGATGCCCGCTTCGCGAAGGCCCCGTCCGGGGTCGGGCGTCAGGTCGCGGACACCGGTCACGTCGACGAGATGCGGCTGGGCGGGGCCGATGTCGTGATCCCAGTGGCGAACCGGATACCCCGTGTGCAGCAATGCGGTGATCTTGTTGTCCTTGCGCAGCGCGCGCAGCCGCTTGTCGTCCTCGACGCTTCGGGCCGACGGCATCAGTGACGCGGTGACCAGCGTGACGTCGGCGTCGCGCGCGGTGTGGACCGCGTTCACCCCGCCCGGGAGTTCGAGGACGGCGACGGCCTCTCCACCTCGAGCCGGTAGCCGCCACAACGATGCCGTCGGTTCGTCGCCTCCATCGGAGCCGGGGACGTCGCGCGTGGCGACGAAGAGCAGGTCTCCGCCCGCGGCGAACACCGGCGACGACTCCCCCTTCGCGCCGCGGGTGAGGCGTCGAGCAGCCCGCTCGCCCGTGACGTCGAGCTCCCACACCGCGGTGACGTACTCGGTGCGCTTCTCGTTGAGCTCGCTGACCGTCGTGACCGCGCGGGATCCGTCGGCCGACACAGCCAGACCAGACACCCGGGGCAGCGCCAAGAACTCGTCGAGATCGGCAAAGGGGCTGTCCATCATGGCGGTCCATGGGATTGCAGCCAGTGGACGACGCGGCCGCGGTACGCGGTGATGCCCTTGTAGTCGGCGAGGTCAGCGGGTAGTTCGGCGAGCACCGCCGCCATGCGCAGCCGCCACGGCTCGACGGTGACGAGGTCGCAGAGCGGCAGCATGTAGGTGCGGATCAGGAAGCAGACGGCACCGGACTCCGGCAGCCTGATCAGGTGTTGCGCCTCCACCCGCAGGTGAATGAGGCGGCCGAACGTCTCATCGTCGACGGTGGTCGCCAACCGCCGTTCGGGGGCCCACTCGGGATAGCGCTCCATCGAGAGGTCGAGGCGGCGACCGATCGCCATCGACCAGTTGGTCCGCCGGAAGGCCTCGTTGGGTTGCAGTCGCAGGATGAAGTCGCGGGCTCGGGTGATGACTCCACTCTCGCGGAGACGCGGGACTGGGCCGTGGATTTCGAGGAACTCCATACCGACGTCGAATCCGAACGACCATCCCGCGGCGAACGTCACGACGCCTGCGTCGCCGAACAACTCACCGTCGCGTTGATCGAGGAGGACGATGTCCTCCTGCACCTGCCCGGCGATGTAGGCCAGTGGCTCGACGGGCAGCGTCGACTCGTCGCCGAACACGAAGTCCTGAAACACTCCGAGACGGGAGTTGCGCCAGTGCCAGGTGGCGCCATCGCCGATGAGCGACATGGTTTCCGGATACGCGGTGGCCAGCTCGCGCATGAGGGTGAGCATCGTGTCCCAGCACGCGGGCCGCATGTGCGGCAGGACGGCATGGCGGGTGGGGTCGGCAGCGAGGATCGCGGCCCGCTCGGCGAGCTCGCCTTCGTATTCACTGTCGACGTCGACGACCCGTTCGCCCCACTGACCGGCCGGGGTCACGACCGCGGTGCCTGCCGGCGCCAGGTTCGTGCTGTACCGATAGCTGTCGGCCGGGAACGGAAAGGGGAAGGTGGCGAACAGGTCCGGCGCCGAGGTCGTCATAGCGCCAACTCCAATCGGTCTCCGGCCGCCCTGGACACGCAGCACATCAGGGAGTCCCCGGTCGCCCGCTCGGGCTCGCTCAGATAAAGGTCTCGATGCAGTATCTCGCCTCCGGTTACGGTGATCCGGCATTCGCCGCACACGCCTTGCCTGCACAGGTTGGGGACGTCGTGGCCGCGAGCCTGCAACGCCGCGAGCAGCGAGACCCCGGCTTCGACGGTGAAGCTGTCGCCGGTCGTTCTCAGGTACACCTCGAACGGCTCACCAGGGTCGATCGCGGCGATCCCGAAGTGTTCCACGTGCACCCTGCTCCGGGGCCACCCCAAATCGGTTGCCAGCTTGATGACTTCATCCATGAACGAGCTGGGGCCACAGAGGTAGACGTGGGTGCCGAGTGGCTGACTGGCCAATGCGGCGGTCAGCGCTGCGGTGAACGGGCCGCGGTCGGTGAAGACCGTGGCGTTGTGGGTGAGGGCGTTGACGTCGTCGACATGTGCCCCGCGTCCCTCGCGGTGGATGTAGAGCAGTTCGACCTCACGACCCCAGCGGCGGGCGCTACATAGGTGGGACACCATCGGCGTGATTCCGATACCCGCCGCCACCAGGAGATGCTTGGCCGCCCGCAATACGGGCGCAAAGGCGCTGCGGGGCGTGCGGGCGACGACGGTGTCACCCGCGCGCAGTTCACGGTGGATCCACTGCGATCCGCCAGACCCGTTGGGGCACTCCAGGACCGAGATGGCATAGGTCGTCGGTGAGACGCCGTCGTTGGTCAGGGAGTACGCGTTGACGGCGGGGCCGCACTCGACGACGAGGTGACTGCCCGGCGTGAACGACGGCAGCGGCCCGCCGTCGCCACGGGACAGCCGCAGAGCACGAATGCCGGGTATTCGATCGTCGACACCGGTCACCACCAATTCCAGGACACTCACGTCATGACCCCCAGATGCGCACCGATTCGACGCGAAACATGTTGGTGGACAACGAGGTGACGGCCGCACCCGACGCATGCGACGATACCCTCGAGCTCCACCGCTGCGCGGGTGACCGAGCGGCAGTGCGCACAGTGCACGTCGCGATGCGCCACGTCGGTGCTGGCCACGGTGATCTCGTCGTCGCCCACGTGGTTCCTGACAGCGTGTGCCCTCAGTCGCAGGCAGGCGTCCGCTGGTCCCGCGATCATCAGCCGCCAACCGACGAGTGCGGTGGCCATGTCCGCGGTGAGCGCGTCTCGCGCCGCGACGTCGTCGCAGACGCGATGAACGCGGGGGGCGGCGCCGGGTTGACGGGCCTCGATCTGGGCGATCCAGCCGTTGACGATCTCGGCCACCGCTGCCGTTTGGGAGTCTCCGTCGACGAACGCGACCACCGTCCAGTACCGGCCGGACAGGTCGGTGTCGGGACGAGTGGGCGCAACAGCCCAGGTGGGCACGCTCGTCAACTCGATGGCAGGTGTCATGAGGAATCTCTCCCGAGGAAACCACAGATCCGTCTCGCGGAGGTGAATCCGACGTCCCGGACGTCAGCGGAGTCAGTTTGATTTTCAAACGCACGGCTTGAAGTCTGGTGACGTGCCCGCCATCGCCCTCGTCAACCACCCGGGTCGGCCGTGCCCGATCGCCGCCGCATTGGAGGTCGTCGGTGAGAAGTAGGCGCTGTTGGTCGTCCGCGAGATTGCCTTCGGCGCCCACCGGTTCGGCGAGATCGTGGCAGGCACCGGTGCACCTCGCGACCGGATCTCCGCCCGCCTCAAGACCCTGGAGGCCGCGGGCGTCGTCACGCGGACTCCGTATCAGGACCACCCCCGGCGGGACGAGTACCGGCTGACCGACTCCGGTCGCGCCCTGATCCCGACCCTGAACGCCCTGCTCGACTGGGGCAACGCGCACGCCATCGCGTCCGACGACCGGGAGACTCGATGACCGACGCGGGGTGGGGCGAGATGCGCTCCAAGGTCGTCAGCTGGCACGACCCGGCACCGACGACGACCACTGGCCTGTCCATGGCGGGCATCGACTATCTGCGCGCCATGGTCGATGGCAAGCTCCCGCCCCCACCGATCTCCGGGCTGATGGCGTTCACGATGGCGTCCGCCGAACCCGGCCGCGTCGTCTTCACCTGCCAACCCGACGAGTCGGCGTACAACCCGATCGGCGCGATTCACGGCGGACTGCTCACCGCGACCGGCACCGTCATCAAGAGCGGTTCGCGTGTCGGCTTCACCGAAGGCGTCGTCACGGACGCGGCCGGTGCCGTCGTGGCGTCCGGACGGCACCACGCGCGAGGCGGACGCGGTGATCGGCGCCGAGGGGGTCGGCTCCATGGTGGCACGCCACTTGAACGGCACGCTGCGTCGCCGTTACACCGGATACACCGCGTGGCGTCGTGTCGCCGAGTACGCACTGGACCTCGACCTCGCGGGCGAAACCGTTGGCACCGGAACCGAATTCGGTCATGTACCGCTCGGACCGGACCACACCTACTGGTTCGGCACCGAACGTCGACCCGCGGATAGCGACTCCCCCGACGGCGAGCTGCCCTACCTCCGCTCGAAGTACGGCACGTGGGCCGACCCCATTCCCGCCCTCCTGGCTGCCACCGATCCGGCCGACGTGCTGCGCAACGATCTCTACGATCGCGAGGAGGCTCGGCAGTGGTCGCGTGGGCCCGTCGTCTTGGTCGGCGATGCCGCCCACCCGATGCGGCCGCACCTCGGCCAGGGCGGCTGTCAGGGGTTGGAGGACGCCGCCACGCTCGCCCATTGCGTCGACGCCGTCGACGACCTGCCAGGAGCATTCGCGCAGTTCACGGAGCTGCGGCGGCCGCGGGCGCAATCGCTGGCCAGAGAGTCCAGACTGGTGGGCCGGATCGTCAACGCGCGGCCCGCCCTTCTAGGCGCCGCGGCCATGCGCGCGTCGTCCCTGCGGCCCGAGGCAATCTTGACGCGACACCTGGCGTCGATCGCTGGGCGCTCGGCCTTCGTCTTGCCCGGCTCACGATGACTACCCGCCTGGGCCCCCTGGCCGTCGGTGCAGCCGACCCCGCGGCGGTCACGACTTTCTGGAGGACCGTTCTCGGCGACGCGGAGTTCGGGCGTCACCTGACGATCGAGCCCGAGCGGGAGCCGAAGGTGGTCAAGAACAGGGTCCACCTCGACCTCTACGTTTGCGACGTGGCGCCCTTGTTGGACCTCGGCGCCCGTGTGTTGGACGACTACCCGCCGACCAGGGCCACGCTCGCGGACGTCGAGGGCAACGAGTTCTGCGTGTTCATCGATCCGGACCGCGACACCGAGCCGCGGGCGGGTGTTCGCGGTGTGCACGGACAGCGACAGACCTGCGGACGTGGGCGCATGGTGGGCGTCGCTCGTCGGCGCAGAGGTCCGTCCCGGGCCGGACGGAGTGCCGCGTTATCTGCACGGCTGCGCCGGGTGGTCCGACGTGATCTGGAAGTTCGTCGAGGTGGATGACGAGCGCGTGGCGCTCAACAGATGGCGGTGGAGCGTCGTGGCCGGCAGCGACCGCTTGGTCGACGCCGGCGCCGTGCCGTCGGGTGAAGGCGGGTTCACCGACCCCGACGGCAACGACTTCAGCGCTGAGCGGTCAGGGCGCCCAGCGGTTTGAGCAGAGCCGTGCACATCTGGCGGAAGTTCACGAACCCGAGCAGGCCGTTGACGGGCATGGCCTGGCAGCCCGTCGCGGCAGGAGCGGTCGTCGAAGTCGAGGCATTCCAGATCGCGGGAGTGCCACCGCGGGAGCCACACTTCGGCCACGCGCCGGGGCCCTGGCTGACCAGAACGTTCTCGGCCACGCGGATCTGCTCTTGACGCGAGGCCGTCGCAGGTGATCCGACGCCGCCGTTGGAGCTCCAGGTCGCCGGCTTGAACTGAAGCCCGCCGTAGTGGCCGTTTCCGGTGTTGGCAGCCCAGTTGCCGCCCGCCTCGCACTGCGCGACGGCATCCCAGTTCATCGAGTCCGCGTGGGCGGTAGCTGCGGACATCGCGGTCGACATGGCCATCGCGGCGATGGCGAATGCGCCGGTGAGCACGACCAGCTTCAGGCTGTTGGTGATTGCCTTGCCGATAACGTTGATCTTCATGAGTGCGGTCCTTCCCCGACCGTTCGACACGAGGACCGCGGCAACGCGTTGCCTAATTGACGCGGTCAACCAGTAATTCGTGTGACAGATCTCACGTGTTACACAAGAGACGAAAGTTCTTTATCGGGGCGTGATGGATTTCAGAGAATGTTGAGGTAGGAGGGGCAAAAGAGAAAGCGGCGCCGGGCGTGTCGCCCAGCGCCGCTCTCGCGCAATCGTCGTGCGGAGACTATCCCCGCCGGCCGCAGACCGGCCATGCACCGATGCCCTGGCTCTTCAGCACATTGTTGGCAACGCGGATCTGCTCGTCCTTGCTCGCCTGGTGGGGCGAGCCGCTGCCCCCGTTGGCGTGCCACGTACCCATCGCGAACTGCAGGCCACCGTAGTAACCGTTGCCCGTGGCCGTGTTCCAGTTGCCGCCCGACTCGCAGGCTGCAACGGCATCCCAGTTCACGCCACCGTCCGCATTCGCGGTACCGGTGCCCAGCGCCATCGGGGCCACGGCAAGCGCCCCGGCGATGGTGGCCAGACCAAACGTCTTGCGAATGTTCTTCAACTTCGATCCTTTCGCCAAGCGCGCGCCAACGACGCCCGCGAAAGGCGGGCGTGGGTTGCCTGTCAGACAGGCGGAGGGGTTGGGCCGTGCCGTCTCGGTCGGGCACGACAGTGGGCGGCCAGACATGCCACGCCGGGCATCACGCCCGGCGGCAGCGAGGGCGCGGGATCAGTCCCGGGCCAACAGCCGCCCCACTCACACGCAGGTTCGTGGTTTTGAAATGATTTGCTCCGGTTATGGAGACATCTGGAAGGTACAAACGTTTCTCAGGAAAGTCACACGAGGTGAAGCGTGTGTCGCCGTTTGATAACGGACAGATCACGGCGGCACCGGCCAGCGTACGTGCAGGTCAAGTGGCGATCACCGCACGCAGGGGAACCGCAGCCTGACCACCCGACGGTGAGCCAAATCACGCCCTTATTGTGATCTGGCACACGACCGCTCAACATCATATGTCACATCCTTCACTGAATCCGACTCTCCACCAGCATCATTGGTCATGCGCGGGTGGACCATACCCGCATTGTTCGCTGAGGCGAATCCAACTCGGCGCGGCGTTCGGAGAACCGAAATATCAAGCGCTGCAATGCTTTATGTCAATCTCACGATCACCGGTATGTGATCATCGGCGACCGGAGTCCTCTACCGTGGAGTCCAAATGACCTTTTTGCGAGCATCTTTCAGCCTCTGCATCGCTCAATCGACGATGGCGATGGGGAGCGACCAGCCACCACGCATGAGCCTAAGTCGTTGACCTGAACCCTGACCCGTCCCATTCGCGGCCCAAGTGCTCGACGAACGGAATGCTCCGCCGCCAATTCGAGCACATCCCCATACTGAATGTCGGCCAGATCGTCTCAACCGCAACGCATTACCGTTGACATTGGCGATCAGTCCCGCTGCAGGGTGAATTTCAGGTCACGAATTGATACTCGAACAACGTTCCAATTAAGTCAGCTTAATTCGGAATTCATGCACCAACCGGGAAATTCGCGATTCTTCCCGTCAGAATTGACAATTTGCTGACCACTCAGCTGAGGTCGGCAGCCGCATTCACATTCGTCAGCGAGCGTTGTTCGGGCATCACGACACGCTGTGTGTCGACGGCATCCACCAGGGCACGCATGCTGCGCGCACCAGAAGCCACCAGCTCCTCGGCTCGCGACGCGAGGTCGGTGCGGTAGACGCCGGCCAGGTAGTGATCGCGACCGTCCCACGGCAGCACCACATCAGCCCCCAGACGCACCGACGGCCCGACCAGCTCCTCGATCAATTCAACGGTCAGGTAGGGCATGTCGACGGCGCACACGAAGGCCCGTTCCACGCCGGCGTCGGCTGCGGCGCGCAGCCCCCTGGCCGTCGCGAGCAGTGGACCGACGCCGCGGATTTCGTCGCGCAGCACGTCGGCATCGAGCGCCGGCAGCGGTTGACCAGGCGCCGCCACCACGAACACGGGCGAACAGCGGGTCTTCAGCGTCGTCACGGCCTGCTCGACGAACGTGCGCCCGGAGAATTGCAGGGTCGCCTTGTCGCGGCCCATGCGCCGCGAGGCTCCGCCCGCCAGCACGATCGCCGCCAGCGGATCGGATGAGGTCTCGAGGACCTCGCTGCTATTCGACGTTCCAGGTGTCCTTGCCACGAAGCAAGGATTGCAGAGCGTCGGCGTCGTGGCGCTTGGATTCCATCGCAGAGGTCACCTGATCGTGCGCCATCTCGTCGTACGTCGGCCGGAACACCTGACGGAAGATGCCCATGACCGTGTGCTCGAGGTTCTGCTCACTCAGTCGCGACAGCGCGAACGCATAGGCGGAATCGTTGGTCGTCGCGTCGTGCACCACGATCTCGTCGACCGACACGTCCGCGGTCTTGGCGACCTCGAGGCCGAAACCCGACTTCACCACGCAGTACTCGCCATCGGCGCCGAACGTGATCGGTTGACCGTGCGACACGTTGATCAGCCGTTCCTCCGAGCCTTCCTTGCGGAGCGCGTCGAAGGAGCCGTCGTTGAAGATCGGGCAGTCCTGCATGATCTCGACGAGCGCAGCGCCACGATGCGAGGCCGCGGCCCGCAGCACCTCGGTCAGGCCCTTCTTGTCCGAGTCCAGCGCGCGACCGACGAAGGTCGCCTCCGCACCCAGTGCCAGCGACACGGGGTTGAACGGGTAGTCCAACGACCCCATGGGCGAGGTCTTGGTGACCTTGCCGACCTCGGAGGTCGGTGAGTACTGGCCCTTGGTCAGACCGTAGATGCGGTTGTTGAAGAGCAGAATCGTGATGTTCACGTTCCGACGCAGCGCATGGATCAGGTGGTTGCCGCCGATGGACAACGCGTCGCCGTCACCGGTGACGACCCAGACCGACAGATCGTCGCGGGCCAGCGCCAAACCGGTCGCGAAGGTCGGGGCACGTCCGTGGATGGAGTGCAGACCGTAGGTCTCGAGGTAGTACGGGAACCGGCTGGAGCAGCCAATGCCGCTGACGAACACCATGTTCTCGCGCTTGAGCCCGAGCTCGGGCAGGAAGCTGCGGATGGTGTTGAGGATGACGTAGTCACCGCAACCCGGGCACCAGCGAACCTCCTGGTCACTGGCGAAGTCCTTGGCCTTCTGCGGCTCGTCGGTCGTCGGCACGCCGCTGACCTTGGTGAGACCGACGGGCGTCAGTCCCAAGTCCGAGCCGATCAAGTCAGTCATGCATCCGCTCCTACGCCAATGTCCACGGTGGCGGCCGCCAACCGGGCGAACTTGGCCTTGTCACTTTCCTTTTCGCGCAGCGTCCCGTCGAGGGCCGAATCGATGATGCCCTCCACCTCCTCGGCGAGGAACGCCATGCCTTCGACCTTCGTCACCGACTGGATGTCGACGAGGAACTTGCCGCGCAGCAGCAGGGCGAACTGGCCCAGATTCATCTCGGGCACGACTACATTCGGGTAGCTGCGCAGAACGTCGCCGACGTTGGCGGGCAGCGGATTGAGGTGGCGGAGCTGCGCGTGCGCGACCTTGACGCCCTTGCGCCGTGCGCGTCGGCACGCTTCACCGATGGGCCCGTAGGAGCTGCCCCAGCCCACGATCAGTAGCTCCGCGTCGCCGCTCGGATCGTCGACGGCCAGGTCGGGAACGGCGATACCGTCGATCTTGGCTTGGCGCAGCCGCACCATCAGATCGTGGTTCTTCGGCTCGTAGGAGATGTTGCCCGATCCGTTGGCCGACTCGAGTCCGCCGATGCGGTGCTCCAGGCCGGGGGTACCGGGGACCGCGAACTGGCGGGCCAGGGTCTCGGGGTCGCGGGCGTAGGGCTGGAAGGGCTCGTCGGGCTTGGCGAACGTGTGGTCGATCGGCTCGAACGTCGTCACGTCCGGGATGCGCCACGGCTCGGAGCCGTTGGCGATCGCGCCGTCCGACAACAGGATTACGGGTGTGCGGTACGTCAGTGCGATCCGTGCGGCCTCGACGGCGATCTCGAAGCAGTCCGACGGCGACTGGGGCGCGAGCACCGCGACGGGCGATTCACCGTTGCGGCCGTACAGCGCCTGCATCAGGTCCGCCTGCTCTGTCTTGGTAGGCAGGCCGGTCGAGGGGCCGCCTCGCTGAACGTCGACGACGAGCAGCGGGAGTTCGGCCATCACGCCGAGGCCGATGGCCTCTGCCTTGAGTGCCACACCGGGACCCGAGGTGCTGGTGACGCCGAGCGCGCCACCGTAGGACGCGCCGAGTGCCGCGCCGATGCCCGCGATCTCGTCCTCCGCCTGGAAGGTCAGGACGTTGAAGTTCTTGTGTTTGGACAGCTCGTGCAGGATGTCCGACGCGGGGGTGATCGGGTAGCTGCCGAGCATCACCCGCGTGTTGGCCAGCTGGCCCGCGACGACGATGCCGTACGCCAACGCGGTGTTGCCGGACACCTGGCGGTACTCACCGGACTTCAGCTTGGCGGGTGACACCTCGTAGGTGGTGCCGAACGCCTCGGTGGTCTCGCCGTAGTTCCAGCCCGCCCTCAGCGCGAGTACGTTCGCTTCGGCGATCTCGGGCTTGCGGGCGAACTTCTCTCGAATGAAGCGCTCGCTGTGTTCGAGCTCGCGGCTGTACATCCACGACAGTAGTCCGAGCGCGAACATGTTCTTGGCCCGCGAACCGTCCTTCTTCGATGCGCCGATCTCTTCGACGGCTCCCAGCGTCAGCGTCGTCATCGGAACGGCCTGCACGACGTAGTCGGAGAGCTCGTCGGTCTCCAGCGGATTGGCGTCGTAGCCGACCTTCGCCATGTTGCGCTTGGTGAACTCGTCGGAGTTGGCGATGACGAGCCCGCCGCGCGGCAGGTCGCCCACGTTGGCCTTGAGCGCCGCCGGGTTCATCGCGACGAGGACGTCGGGACGGTCACCGGCGGTGAGGATGTCGAAGTCGGCGATCTGGATCTGGAACGACGACACACCGGGCAGCGTGCCCTGTGGCGCGCGGATCTCGGCGGGGTAATTCGGTTGCGTCGCAAGGTCATTGCCGAACAGTGCGGCTTCGGTGGTGAACCGGTCCCCCGTCAGCTGCATGCCGTCACCGGAGTCACCCGCGAAGCGGATGACCACCTTCTCGAGCTTCTGCGGGGTGGAGTTCGGACCGGCTTCGCTGCCGCTCAAAGTCACGACCCCCTGCCTTTCACGCGTCGTGAGGTTGAGGTGATTCCGTGTCGCAATGAAGGTCGCTTTCGCGCCCGCGCCGCTGGGTTGACGTCAACCTGTTCTTATCTGTCACTGGCAGTACCGATTATTGCACTGGTCTTAGGCTGACCCTTACCGGACCGCCGCGTGTCCAGCACGTTAAGTGCAGCAAAACGTGCTGATCAACGGTTGAAGCCAACGGACGCGCACCGATCTTGTGGTTTTCATCACGTTCGGTGAGGTTTGAATCCTAAGAATGAAGCTACCCGCCAGTAGCCTAGGTACTAGCGCCTTTCGAACGAACTTGACACGTGTCGATTATCCAAGCCACGACCTGCGGCTACACCCTGTCGGGTGACGAGATCTTCAGTCGCTTCTCGAGCTCGCGCGCGACGAGTTGGCTGGCGCGCTCGGCCGCCGCGACGGGCTCGGCGCCTGCCGCCCGGTTGGCGACGTAGCACGCCGTGAACATGTCGCCCGCGCCCGTCGCCTGCACGCCCGTGACCCGCCAGGCGGCGGGCACTCTCACGACGGCGCCCTCGGTGTAGATGTCGCAGCCCTCGGAGCCCAGGGTTACCAGGATCTCCGGCACGCCCAGCCGTTCGGCCGTCGTCTCGTCGAACTCGCCGTCGGCCACGATCACCGCCTCGTCCTCGGCCAGCTTGAGGACGCTGATGTCGCGAAGCAGGCTGTGCGGGTAGTCCCGGTCCACGGTGAGTGGACCCACCCGGTCCGCACGGACGAGTCCCTGGCCGTCGTAGGCGACACGGTGTCCGCGGTCCGCCAGCAGCGCCAACGTGCTCTCGGGGAAGTCCGCGCGCAGCAGCGGGGCCAGGTGCACCCAGGTGGTCTCGGGGTTGGCGGCCTCGATCTCCGGTGCACCCCAGACGGGTCCGAGCGCTACGACGGACATCGCGCGGTGGTCGACGTCCACGTAGTCCAGCCGGAATCCCGCGGTCCGATCCGAGTCGATGATGCGGACGAGGGACCCGAACCGGTCGAGGACGCCGGTGAACAGCTGGTGGTCCCGAGGCGCGCCCATCGCCACGATCTGGCCGACTCCGCCCGCGTACTCCAGCGCCACACCGGCGAAGGACGCACAGCCACCCGGGCTCGGCGGCGCCCCGTCGATGACGTCGATCGCGAGGTTGCCGAGGACGGTCACACCGTTTACCAGCTGTGGCCGCACCGTTCGAAGTCTCCTGCTGTCCGTCGGCGCGCCGGAGTCGCCGTGAGGCGAAATGGTATCTGGGAACGCTGCGAATCGACGACCTGGAGCTCAGCTCGGCAGATTGTAGGGGGTGATCACCTGGATCGGCGTCGGTCGCACCGGCTCGGCGGGCAGGGCGCCGTGGCACTGCAGAATCTGGCGCATCGCCAGGCGGGCGTCGGCGCGCAGGTCGTTGTGCAGCACCACCGAAATCCGTCCTTCGCGCAGCAGCTGGCGGTTGTCGGCGTCGAGGTCGTGCGCGATGAAGACCCGGCAGACGCGGCCGATCTTCTCGAACGCGGCGACCGTCGCGGTGTTGCCGCCGCCGGGTGAGTAGACCGCCTCCACCGTCGGGTGCCGTTCGAGGGCGTCGAGCACCAGCCGCTCGGTGGTGGCGTCGATGCCGTCGCTGTCGCTCACCTCGACGACGTCGCGGCCGGAGCCTCGCAGAGCGGACCGGAATCCGACCTCGCGTTCCCCCTCACCACGGAACACCGTGCCGCTCAGCGTGATCACAACGGTCGACGAGGCCGAGCCCAGCCATTGGTCCATCAGATACGCGGCCGTGACACCCGCGCCGTGATTGTCGATGCCGACGTAGGCGCACCGCGCGCTGGTCGGCACGTCTGTCGTGTAGGTCACGACGGGAACGCCCGCGCCGACGAGCCGGTCGACCGCTTCGGCCACCTCGGGGGCATCCTGCGCCTTGAGCACGACGCCGTGGCTGCCGCGGATCCGGGACAGCGCGTCGGCCATCTGCCCGGTGGAACCGGATTCCCAGAGGTGGAAGCGGGCCCTCAACATTGCAGGGGCGAAGGCGGACAGTTCGGCCTCGACGGCCGCGCGGAAGGCATCGGAGAACCGTTGCGGGGTCTGCATCACGACGTCGATCAGGAAGCGGCGGCCGTTGAGGCGCAGCTGAGCGCGCTGCTTGTCGAGGTCCGCGATCGCCTGGGCGACCTCGGCACGGGTGTTCTCCCGAACGCCGGGCCGGCCGTTGAGGACGCGATCGACGGTCGCCTCGCTCAGCCCCGACTGCTGGGCGATCTCACGGACCTTGTAGCGATGCGGCACGACGCTTCCCCTTCGCGAGCAGACGCAAATGTGCCCCGACGCGCCGCAAGGTGGGGACCTTTGCGTCTGCTCGCGCCAAATCGTGAGGTCTTTTTGACTGTTTTTTGGTGTTGATTGCGGCGCAAGTCACCACAAGACTAACGGGCATGGCTTCACCGACAACCACTGCGCACCGCGCGTGGATCGGGGCGTCAGACTGCGATCTCGAAGACTTCCGCGCGCTCGTGTCCACCGACACCGACGCGGGCGACTACCCGCTCTCGACCGACGTCCGCCACGGCGTGCTGGTCTACTGCTCCGAGGCTGTGGCGAGCGCCGATCGACACGAACTGCAGACCGAGTGGATCCGGGCGCTCTCCGACGGACCCGGTGTCGTGGTGTTCGAGGGCGCGTTCGATCACGACGCGGTGGATCGTGCCAGTGCCGCGTTCACCGCGATCATCGAGGCTCAACGCGCGAACGGCGCGGCGGCGGGTGACCACTTCGGCAAGGCGGGCGCGAATGACCGCGTCTGGAATGCCACGCAGAAACTGGCACTGCATGCCCCCGAGGTGTTCGCCGACTACTACGCCAATGACACCCTCGCGATGGTGTCGCAGGCCTGGCTGGGCCCCCGCTATCAGGTCACCTCACAGGTCAACGTCGTCAATCCCGATGGTGCCCCGCAAGTTCCGCACCGCGACTATCACCTTGGCTTCGTCGACACCGACCAACTGGAGGCATATCCGGCGCACCTGCACCGCATGTCGGCGGTCCTTACCCTGCAGGGCGCCATCGCGCATGACGACATGCCATTGGAGAGCGGGCCGACGATGCTGCTGCCGCACTCGCAGAAGTTCGCGGGCGGATACGTCGCGTTCCATCGCCGCGAGTTCATCGACTACTTCGCCGCCCACCAGGTGCAGGTTGCGCTCCGCGCGGGCGACGCGGTCTTCTTCAACCCCGCGCTCTTCCACGGAGCGGGCGCGAACACGTCGACGGACCTTCGCCGAATGGCCAACCTCTTGCAGATTTCCTCACCGTTCGGGCGTGCGATGGAGGCACTGGACCGCACCGCGATGGTGCGGGCCATCTACCCGGCCCTCCTGGCGATGAAGGCCGCCCGCCGCTCGGATCGCGACATCCGCAACGTGGTGAACGCGACCGCCGAGGGCTACGCGTTCCCCACGAACCTCGACCACGACCAACCGATCGGCAGCCTGGCGCCGCCGAGCCAGGTCGACACCGTCCTCGCCGCCCTGGCCGACGGACTCACCCCCGACGCACTGGACATCGCACTCGTGCAGCACACGACAAGGAGAATCCCATGACCACCCTCGGCGTAATCGGACTCGGGCGCATCGGCGCCTTCCACACCGAAACCCTCAGCGCCCTAGACGGTCTCGACGGTTTGGTGATCACCGACGAGCGCACCGACGTCGCCGAGGCCGTCGCCGCCAAGCACGGTGCCAAGTACGTTGCGACCGTGGAGGAGCTCCTGTCCTCCGGCGTCGACGGGGTGGTCGTCGCCGCGGCGACGCCCGCCCACGCGGAGCTGACCCTGGCTGCCGTCGAGCGCGGCATCCCGACGTTCTGCGAGAAGCCGATTGCCTCGACGGCAGCGGAGAGCGCCCGGGTCGCCGAGGTGATCCTCAAGTCCGGCGTGCCGGTCCAGGTCGGCTACCAGCGCCGGTTCGACGCGGCGTTCGCCGCGGCCAAGCGCGCCGTCGACGACGGGTCGCTCGGCACCCTGCACACGGTGCGCAGCACCACGATGGACCCCGCTCCCCCACCGATGGACTACATCAAGGGATCGGGCGGCATCTTCCGCGACTGTGCCGTGCACGACTTCGACGTGTTGAACTGGATCACCGGGCAGCGCGCCGTCGAGGTGTACGCGACCGGCACCGTCCAGGGCGACCCGCTGTTCGCCGAGTACGCCGACGTCGACACCGCCGCGGTGATCGTCAAGTTCGACGGTGGCGCCATGGGTCTCGTCTCGGCCGCTCGGTACAACGCCCGCGGCTATGACTGCCGTCTCGAGGTCCACGGCTTTGACGACAGCGTCGCCGCGGGCTGGGATCAGGGCGTGCCGGTGCGAAACATGGATCCGCGGAACGACTTTCCTACCGGACCCCCGCACCACTTCTTCATGGACCGCTTCACCGAGGCGTTCCGCACCGAGCTGGCCGCGTTCGTGCGCGTGACTCGGGGCGAGGCGATTCCCGGTGCGACGGTCGCCGACGCGGTCGAGGTCGCGTGGCTAGCCGAGGCCGCCACCGTATCCCTGCGACGGGGTGCGCCGGTGCGCCTGAATGAGGTTCGCAACGCATGAGCGCCATCAAGATCGCCGGAGCACCCATCTCGTGGGGTGTTTGCGAGGTGCCCGGCTGGGGTTACCAGCTGCAGCCCGACCGGGTGCTGACCGAGATGCGCGGCGCCGGGCTCACCGCCACCGAGTTCGGTCCCGAGGGCTTCCTGCCGACCGACACCGACGAGCTGAAATCGGTTCTGCGCGAAAAGGATTTGACGTGCGTCGGCGGCTTCGTCCCAGTCGTGCTGTTCAAGGACGACCACGACCCCGCCGATGACCTCGCCGGTCCACTCGAGTCGCTGGTCGCCGCAGGGGCCGGTGTCGTGGTGCTCGCCGCAGCCACCGGATCCGACGGCTACGACTCGCGTCCGGTCCTCGACGACGCCCAGTGGGCGACGCTGCTGGACAACCTGGACCGGCTGGCGGCCATCGTCGCCAACCGGGGTCTGCTGGCCGTGCTGCATCCACACGTCGGCACCATCGTCGAGACCCGCTCCGACGTCGACCGGGTGCTCGCGGGCTCGTCCATCCCGTTGTGCCTGGACACCGGGCACCTGCTGATCGGCGGCACCGATCCGCTGGAATTGGCCAAGGCCGTGCCGAACCGCATCGCCCACACTCACCTCAAGGACGTGGACGCCGCGTTGGCGACGAAGGTTCAGTCCGGTGAGCTGACCTACACCGACGCCGTGAAGGCTGGCATGTACACCCCGTTGGGCACCGGCGACGTGGACATCGCCGGAATCGTCTCGGTATTGCGGGACAACGGTTTCGACGGTTGGTTCGTACTGGAGCAGGACACGATTCTGGACGGCGAGCCCGCTGGCGAAGGTCCGGTCCGTGACGTACTGGCGAGTGTGGCCTACCTCCACACCGTCACGTCGTGAGCCTGCGCATCGGGGTTCTCGGTGCATCGCGGATCGCCCAGTCGGCGATCGTCGGCCCCGCCGCCGAACTCGGCCACCGGTTGGTGGCCGTGGCGGCGCGCGACCGATCGCGGGCCGAGGTGTTCGCCGAAAAGCATGGTGTCGAGCGAGTGCTCGACGGCTACCAGGCGGTGATCGACGACCCCGAGGTCGACGTCGTCTACAACCCGTTGGCCAACTCACTGCACGCGCCGTGGAACCTCGTGGCGATCGCGGCAGGCAAGCCCATACTGAGCGAAAAGCCCTTCGCCAGCAACGAATCCGAGGCACGACGCGTCGCTTCGGCGGCCGACGCGGCGGGCGTGCAGGTACTGGAGGGCTTCCACTACTCCTTCCATCCCGTCACTCGGCGCGCCTTCTCGCTCGCCGCCGCAGGCGCCCTAGGTGAGATCACGCACGTCGAGGTCCGGATGTCCATGCCGACACCTGGCGACGACGACCCGCGCTGGTCTCTGGAGATGGCCGGCGGCGCCCTGATGGACCTGGGCTGCTACGGCCTGCACGTGATGCGCTCGCTGGGCCGTCTGGCGGTCCCCGGGATCGAGGGGAGGCCGTCGATCGTGCGTGCGCACGCCGAGCAGCGCGCGCCGGGAGTGGACGCCTGGTGCGACGTCGAGATCGGATTCCCCGGCGGCGCCACCGGTCTGGCTGCCCACTCCATGGTGGGACGCGCCCACTCGTTCACCATCCGAATCGTCGGGACGGCAGGCGATCTCCTGGTGCACGACTTCATCAAGCCGGGCGACGACGATCGACTCACCATCAACACCCCGGCGGGTACCACCATCGAACGGCTCGGCACCAGGGCGTCCTACACGTATCAGCTGGCGGCGTTCGCCGCCCACGTGCAGCACGGCGCTCCGCTTCCGTTCGGCACCGCGGACGCTGTGTCGAACATGACCTTCGTCGACGACGCCTACCGGGCGGCAGGGATGCAGCCGCGGTAGGACTCTCGCGAAGGGGCCACTCGATTTTCGGGTAGTGGACTACTCACGCCCGCAACCTCTGCGGCAATCCGGAGTTGCGGTGTCACCCAGCCCTTCAGCTCAAGGAACACAACATGAGAGTCATGCCAGCCGTGACAGCACTTAGGGCATCCCAGCTTCTTCCTCCATTGACGGCCGCGCTCGCCATCGTTGCCGTCGCCGCCCCAGCGCCTGCCATCGGTGATCCGCTGCCCTATGGGCCGGACACCCGCATTCAGGGGCTCGTCTGGCGGGAGGCCCGGACCGGCGACACCGTGTGCGTGACCCCGGCCGCCCGAGACCGCACCGCGCAGGAGAACGCGAACCCCACGCTCAACCGCCAACCCGGGGGGCGGCGCCTCGGGGCCGGACACCTGTGCGCAGGGCTTCGTCTGGCGGGAGGCGTTCAGCGGCGACACCATCTGCGTGACGCCAGGAGAGCGTTCAGAGACGCTGGCGGCCAATGCTGCCGCCGAATACAACAAGCAGGCCAACCAGCCCGGTGCCACACAGCAGGCCCCGCAGACCTCGGCGAGTTCGCACACGGTGGTGTTCGAAGTCACCGGATCCGGTGAGGTGTACGGCATCGTGACCGATCCGGGCGGGCCGATCGTCCCCGACCACACGAAAATCCCGTGGAAGCGCACCATGACGGTCGCGGCCGACGAGGACTTACTTCAGGTGGTCGCAACCGGCAGGAACGATCCAGGCCCGGGTTGCCGGATCACCGTCGACGGCAAGGTAGTGGTCGAACAACGCATCGGCGGCGACGCGCACTGCATCTACAGCTTCAACTGACGACACGAGCAGCGGCGGCCCGAGGCACCGGAACCGAGTCCAGCGTCAGGGCCGCCGTCCGCTGCGCCTGGTCCGCGGTCGGGTTGCGGAGCGTTCGTGCCAGCGCAGGCGCAGTAGCAGCACCTGGCGGTGCGCTCGGAAGGACAGGCTCAGCGGGTCACGCCAGGCCGACGAGCGCGCCAAGCGTTCGTGATCAACGTCCACGTGTCGATTGTGCCCGCCAACTGGACATCACGCGTGGTGGCGCGCGTCACCGGACGGCGTCGTGCCGATGAACGATCACCCAACTCGTACGGCTGCCGCCGACGTTGAAACCAGAGCGCATCAGCACGAGACTGACGCATATGAGCGAGTTCGAACTGGCGGTCAGCGCGGAGATGGTGTTCACCGAGCTTCCGATCGTCGAGCGGGTGCGGCGAATCCGCGATCTTGGCTTCGCCGCGGAGATCTGGAGATGGGACGACAAGGACCTTGGCGCCCTTGCCGCGACCGGTGCGAAGTTCACCTCGATGACCGGCTACCTGCGTGGCGACCTAATCGATCCTCAGACCGCCGACGAGGTGGTTCGGACAGCCGAGTTGAGCGTCCAGGCCGCCGAGAGGCTCGGCGTGACGCGCCTCAACCTACACACGGCCGAGTTCCTCGATGGCCTGCCGGCTCGTCCTTGCCTGCGCGCGACCGGGGCGATGTGGACCACGGCCCTGCGGACACTCGAGAAGCTGGCCGAACTGGGCGCGTCGGCGGGCGTGACGTTCTGCGTCGAGAACCTCAACACCATCGTCGACCATCCAGGAGTGCCGCTGGCTCGCGCCAAGGACACCCTCGCGCTGGTCGAGGGAGTCGGACACCCCAACGTCAAGATGATGCTCGACCTCTATCACGCGCAGATCGGTGAGGGAAACCTCATCGAGCTCGTTCGCCGCTGCGGCAATGCCATCGGCGAGATCCAGGTGACCGACGTGCCGGGCAGATGCCAACCGGGCACGGGCGAGATCTACTACCCGGCCGTCGCGAAGGCATTGGGGGACATGGGTTATCGCGGCAACGTCGGCTTGGAGGGCTACGCCGCGGGCGACGACGTGGACGCGCTCGAGGCGTTCCGCGCGGCATTCACTATTTAGCCGCTGTCCTGGCTAGCGGTTCTGCTGGTGGCGGTGGGGCTCGGCGGTGCCCGGCTTGATCTGGGTGCCGTTGACACCGTCATGGTGCTGCTGAACGGCGAAGGTCTGCGGACCCGGGTTCGGGACCACCGAGCTGGCCTGGCTGGTCGTGGCGAAACCAGTGGCGAGCACGGCGGGAGCGACGGCAAGGGCGACAGCGGCGGCGATCCGGCGGGCGAAGGTGTTCATCGAGTTCTCCTGGCGTGAGTGGCTTTTCGATCCCCGGTCGGAGTGCTCCGGCCTCCTCGCCAGAGAAAAGCCGTGTCCCCCAATCAGGGAACAGCCGACGCAATCAGTCGCCGAGCGATCACGACATCTGCTCAAGCAGCGCCTTGGCATCGATCAGGTCAGCAGTGTCGAATCCTTCGGTGAACCAGTCATAGACGGGCGATAGCAGAGCACGTGCGTCATCGGATCGACCGTTCTCCAACCACAACCGAGCCATACTCGTCGCACCGCGTAGCTCCCACGATTTAGCATGCTGGTCCCGCGCGATGGCGAGCGCGCGTTCGAAACAGCCCTCCGCTTGGACCAGATCAGGGATTTCTAGACGACACAATAGCTCGCCTTCGAGCCGACACACCTCTGCCGCATACAGACGTTCGTCATTGCGTTGCGCCCATTCCTGTGCCTCGGCCAATGCGCTCAACGCCTGTTCGAATTCACCGATCGAGCCACACGCGTCGGCGAAGATCGCCAAGAACCACGGCCAAACTGCGCCGACGCCCAACGCCCGACGGCGTTCCATAGCGTCGCGGATGTCGGAGATACCCCGGGGCGCGTCCCCAAGCTGAGCGATGGCCCAACCGCGAGGCAGCAGGCACCAGAGTCCAATGGCGTGAAGCCCATGTTCTGCTGCCACCGCGAGCGCCTCTTCCGCCTGAATCCGGGCAGGCTCGGGCTCCCGACGCAGCTGACTCAGTTGCGCGGACATCAACAGCGCCATGCCGATGCTCCCCGGGTGCCCGAGTCCACGTGCATGCGCCACCGTCTGCTCCATGGCCGTGGCCGCCTGCGTCGGGTAACCCAGCACCCAGTCGGAGAGCGCTGCGAGGTATCCGCATACGATGCCGGGATCCTGGCTATAGGCCGCAACGAATGCGCGGTGTTGGTCGGCTTCGTAGACCGCAAGGCCCTGCCGGCTGTGCGTGCGCACATCGACGAAATCGCCTTGCCACCATGCCGCGTAGGCGAGCAGCCAGTGGCCGACTGCCTGCAGGAGCGGATCGTCATGCGGCTGAGCCAGTTCCAGGAACTCCTCGGCCAAGGCCCGCGCCTCGGGCATGTGGCCGCCCACGATGTGGGCATAAGCCAGTCCGGCTAGCGCCGGGAACAGCTCGGGGGTACTGCCAACCTGCCGCGCCAGCTCGCGCGCGCGGGTGTAGATCGGCTCGCCGGAATTGGGGCCGCGAACGAAGCTCACGGAAGGACCCAGCAAAAGCTGCAGGGAGAGCTCCTGTTTGGAGCGCTGCGGATTCTCGGGCAGCGTGGCCAGCAGTTCCAAACCTCGGGTCGCGTGGTTGACTGCCTCCTGGTTCGCATATCGCTGCAGCGCGCGGCGGCCGGCTGCTTCCCAGTAGGGAATCGACTGCACGATCGAACCGGCTTCCGTGTAGTGACGAGCGAGCAGCTCGGGTTGGGTTGCGACGATCTCGGGGAAGCCGGATTCCATTGCGGTGGCGATCCGTTGGTGGTGCTGACGGCGAGCGCTCTTCAACAGCGACTGATATGCCGCGTCTTGGATGAGCGCATGCTTGAAGCGGTAGGTCGCCTGCGGCGGCGAACCCTGCTGATAGAGGAATTCGGCGGCCACCAGCTGGGCCAGCGCCTCTTGTAGTAAATCCTCGTCCCACGGAGAGACTGCCCGCAACAACGCGTAAGAGAACTCGCGACCGATCACGGCACCGAGTTGGGCTAGTCCCTTGACCGTTGACAGGCGATCCAACCGCGCCATCAACGAGTCGTGAAGGGTGTTCGGTATTGCCAGGGGCGGTAGCGGACCGTTCAACTCGTACCGATCGTCGCGCTCGTCGAGCAACCCCGACTCGAGCAGCATCTTGGTGAGTTCTTCAACGAAGAGCGGCACCCCATCGGTCCTGGACACCACCTGCTCCACGATCTCGTCGGGGAGCGACTTGCCTTGGGCTACGCGGCCAGTCAGCTCGGCGGCATCACCAGGCGCTAGCCGGGTGAGACCAACCTCGGTGACTTTGGGATCTCCCGCCCAGGGTGAGCAGAAGTCCGGTCGGCACGTGAAGAGTGCCAGTATGCGTGTGCCGTGAGCCTGCTCTATTACACGAGTGAGGAACTCCAGTGTCGTCGGATCGACCCAATGAAGGTCTTCGACGACGAAGAGCAGGGGCTGCGTAGCCGCTCTGCGGACCAGCACCTCGAGAAGCGCCCGCATGGTGTTCTGCTTCTGCTGTTCGGGAGGCAGGGCCGGCGATTCGTAGTCCGGTGCCGGCGAAATGGATAGAAGACAGCAGAGCACGGGCATCGCCTCGTCGAGGGGCAAACCGATCTGCACCAGAAAGCCTTCCAGCTTGCGCAGCTTGTCACTTGCGGAGTCCGAGCGTTCGAAGCGCAGGGCCACTCGTTCCAGCAGGTCGATGAGCGGATGGAATGCCGTGTCCTGGTGATACGGCGAACCCTGGCACGGAGTAAGCCAGCCATGTTGTTCGGCAACGTGTTCGGTCAATGCGTGAACCAACCTGCTCTTGCCGATTCCTGCTTCACCCGTGACGAGAACGACTTGCCCACTACCACTTGCGGCTTGAGACCAATACCCTTCGAGCAAGCGCAGTTCAGTGGCGCGACCGACCAGCGGGGTGAGGCCAACGCTGCCCATGGCTTCCAGTCTCGTGCGAGCGGTTCTTTCATTGAGCACCTGGTAAACACTCAAAGGCGCTGATACACCTTTGAGTGCCGGCATGCCCAACGAACGACAGTTGAACTGACCGCCGAGAAGCTGATAAGTCAGCGCGCCAATGACCAAGGTGTTCGGTGCCGCCGCAGTCTGTAGGCGAGCCGCGATGTTTGGCGTTTCTCCGAGCGCCGTGATCTCGTGGCGTGCTTCGCCGACGACCTCGCCGACCACCACCAGACCGGTATGGCAGCCCAGGCGCACTGCCAGCGAGGCGCCATACGTCTCACTGAGGATGACGTTGAGCTGTCCGACGGCCTCCACGATCCCGAGTCCGGCTCGCACGGCCCGTGGCGCATCGTCTTCGTGTGCCAGGGGGTGTCCGAAGAAGACGATCAGGCCGTCGCCGAGGTATTGGGCGATGAAGCCGTCGAAGCGGGCGATCACCTTGCCGCACGTGTCGTAGTACGCGCGCATCACTTCGCGGAATTCCTCGGGGTCGAGCTGCGCCGAGAGCGGGGTCGAGCCAACCAGGTCGCAGAATAATACCGTGAGCTGTCGCCGCTCGGCACCCGCCGGGTTCGGATCGCTTGGCGCCCACACCAAGCCTTGACCATCCTCGCGCACGCTGTCGGTGTGGGCGTACCTCAACTCGGCGCGGAGCGCGCCCAGGCGTTCGTCGTCGAGGTCGAAGTGTTCCCTCAAGGCGCGGTATGACACTCGCCCACGGCTTCGCAGAAGCTCGATCACCTCGTCGAGCGTCGCGTAGAAGTCCATGACGGCCCCCTGAACGGGTCCCCGAACCGCCAGAGGGGCGGCCCAAGCGCCACGTCAATGGTGCATCACGATGCCGATCTTGGTGACGTGCTTCACCTTATCCGTGAACTCCCTGGGTGGTGCGGCCGAGGCGGACGAGCGCGGATCTGTGTTAGGCGACCCGCGTCGCAGGACTGATCGACGCGGACTGCCTCGAGAGCACCTCCGGTCTGGCGATGATTCCCCGGAATACCCGTAGGAGCAGGTCGCCGTGCCGTTCTGAAAGGAGATCGACGCGCTCGCCGAGGGGAACGACGTCAAAGTGATGATCGAGATGCGCCCGCAGAACCTGGCGTTCAATCCACAGACAATGAAGCGGTTTGGTCAAGAAGATCCGCTGTCGTAGCCGACCCAGCGGCTCACTCAGGCGCTGCGATCGAGTGCGCTAGGCACCCAGACCGGTTGAAAACCGGCTACGTGCGCTGGTGGTCGCATTTCCGCGCCGTCCTCGGCGCACCTGTGACTGTCGGCACGCATGGCCGCGAGGTAGTTTCGAAAGTATCGGGTACTCCCGGTACGGCCGATCGTGCCGGGCTCGCAGATTCTTGGAGGTTCCACCGTGAAGTTGGCGCTCAGCGACGCCGAAGCCGCTTTTCGCGACGAGTTGCGGGAGTTCTTCACCACGCAGATACCGGCCGACGTCCGCACCCGCATGTTCGAGGGCGAGCTCCGTCTACCCGAGGACGTCGTCACCACACAACGAATCCTGAACGAGCGCGGCGTGGCCGTTCCGAACTGGCCGGTGGAATGGGGCGGTCAGGACTGGACGCCGCTGCAGCGGCAGATCTGGGCGGACGAGATGCGGCTTGCGTGCGTGCCCGAACCACTGGCCTTCAACGCCAGCATGGTCGGTCCGGTGATCGCCCGGTACGGGTCGCAAGAGCTCAAGGAACGTTTTCTGCCGGCGACCGCCAACCTCGACATCTGGTGGTGTCAGGGCTTCTCCGAGCCGGAAGCCGGTTCGGACCTGGCATCGCTGCGCACCACCGCGGTCCGCGATGGCGACAGCTACGTGATCAACGGGCAGAAGACGTGGACCACGCTGGGTCAGTACGCGGACTGGATCTTCCTGCTCGCCCGCACCGACCCGAACGCACCCAAGCGGCAAACGGGTATCTCGTTCCTGCTGGCGGAGATGTCGACGCCGGGGATCACGCTGCGCCCGATCAAGCTCATCGATGGCGGCTACGAGGTCAACGAGGTCTTCTTCGAGGACGTCCGCGTCCCAGCCGATCAACTCGTCGGCGAGGAGAACGACGGTTGGACGTACGCGAAGTTCCTGCTGAGCAACGAGCGCACCGGAATCGCGAGGATCGGCACGACCAAGGTGTGGTTGTCGCAAGTGAAGGAACGGGCAGCGAAGACGCTCACCGACCGCGGAACGCTGCTCGACGACCCGCTGTTCGCCGCCCGCGTAGCCGAGGCCGAGAATGAGCTGTTGGCTCTGGAGTTGACGCAGCTGCGGGTCAGTGGATCCGAGGCCGACGGCAAGCCCAACCCTGCATCATCGATCCTCAAATTGAAGGGCAGTCAGCTTCAACAGTCGGTCACAGAGTTACTGGTCGACGTAGCAGGCCCCGACGCACTGCCGGTCAATGCAGGTGACGAGATCACGTCGCCACCCTGGGCTCAGCTCGCCGCGCCGAAGTACCTGAACTACCGCAAGACCTCGATCTACGGCGGCACCAACGAAGTGCAACGCACCATCATCGCCTCGACGATTCTCGGACTGTGAGGACGCGCCATGAACTTTGACCTGACCGACGAGCAGGGCCTGCTGCGCGACGTGACCCGCGAGCTGCTCGAGCGCACCTACGACGTCGAGACCCGACTCAAGTTCGCCGACACCGATCTCGGGTGGAGCCGGGACGTCTGGACGCAACTGGCCGAGACCGGCATTCTCGGCCTGGGCTTCGCTCCGGAGGAGTCCGGCCAGATCGAGCTGATGGTGGTGCTCACCGAGATCGGGCGACGGCTGGCCCTCGAACCGGTTGCGCAGGCTGCACTGATTCCGGGCGGGTTGATCGCCGAACTCGGCGACGACGAACAACGAGAGCTGCTAGACGCCGTGGCGGAGGGTCGGACGCTGCTGGCCTTGGCACATCAGGAACCCGCCGCACGGGGCTTGTCGACGCGCGTCACCACCAACGCTGAGCGCCAAGGTGATTCGTGGGCCCTCAGCGGGCTCAAGAACCCGGTGCTCTCCGGCGACTGTGCCGACGTCTTCCTCGTCAGCGCGGCACTGCCCGACGGCGGGGTCGGGTTGTTCGTCGTCGACGCCAATGCCGTGACTCGGCGCGCCTTCCGCACGTTCGACGGGCAGCGTGGCGCACAGGTGAACTTGGACTCGGTAGCGGCGCAGCCACTCGGCGCCGGCGGCGATGCGACTACACAGCTGCAGAATGCACTGATTCGCCATCAGTCGGCGCTGTGCGCCGAGGCGGTCGGCGCAATGGAGGAGGCGCTGCGACTCACCACCGAATATCTGACGAGCCGCAAACAGTTCGGTGTGCCGCTCAGTAGCTTCCAGACGCTGACCCAACGTGCCGCCGACATGTATGTTTCGCTCGAACTGGCGCGCAGCATGAGCTTCTACGCCGCCATGTCGATCGCCGACGGGAACTTCGACCCGCTCATCGCCGCCCGCGCCAAGCTGCAGATCAGCCGGTCGGGTCGCCACATCGCGCAGGAAGCGATCCAACTCCACGGTGGCATCGGCGTCACCGCGGAATACCCGGTGGGTCACTACGCCGCCAGGCTCACCGCGATCGATCAGACGCTGGGTTCGGCGGACGACCAATTGCACACTCTGATCGGTGCGCTCGGGTCGTACGGGACCGTGTCTCTCTAGGGGGCCGGGCTGACGACGAGCCGCTACTTGCGTCCGAGCTCGTGCGATAGCGCCTCCAACTCGTTGCCGCCGGCCATTTCCTGGGTGAGGTGCTCGAGGGTGATCTCGTCGTAGGTGCAGTCCAACTTCTGCCGTCCGCGGTTGAGCAACACGAAGTGGTCGCCCACCATGTGTGCGTGGTGCGGGTTGTGGGTGATGAAGATGACGCCGAACCCCTGCTCCTTGGCAGCGGTGATGTAACGCAGCACCACGCCGGACTGTTTGACACCGAGTGCCGCCGTGGGCTCGTCGAGAATCAGCACCCGGGCTCCGAAGAACACCGCACGCGCGATCGCGACGCATTGACGCTGGCCACCCGACAGGGAGCCGATGGGGGCGTCCACGTCCGGTAGGTCGATCCCCATCTTCTTGAGTTCGGAGATGGTAGTGGCGCGCATCGCGTTGATGTCCAACGACTTCAGAATCCCCTTCTTCCGAAGTTCCTGCCCTAGGAGGAAGTTTCGCCACACCGGCATCAGCGCCACGACCGCGAGGTCCTGATACACCGTGGCAATGCCGTTGGCCAACGCGTCCTTCGGAGAGGCGAAGCTCATCGCCTGTCCATCGACCAGCAGTTCGCCCTCGGTGGGCTGGTGCAGGCCGGCGATGATCTTGATCAGCGTCGACTTGCCTGCACCGTTGTCACCCAGCACGCCGGTGACCTGCCCCGCTTTCACAGAGAGGTTGATGTCCTTGAGCGCGATGATGTTTCCGTAGCTCTTCCCGACGGACTTGAGCTCGATCAGTGGTACGTCGCCGCCCGAAGGAGTCTCGGCGATCGGAGCTTCAGCAGTAGTGGTCATGGTCGCTTACCTACTTCTTCGCCGCGTAGTTACGGAAGGCATTGTTGGCGATGACCGCGAACAGGAGCATCGCGCCCAGGAAGAACTTGAACCAGTCGGGGTTCCAGCCGGCATAGACGATGCCCTGGTTGGTCATGCCGAAGATGAAGGCACCGATCAAGGTGCCGATCGCGGTGCCGTACCCACCCGTGAGCAGGCACCCACCGATCACCGCGGCGATGATGTAGAGGAACTCGTTGCCGACACCCTGGCCGGACTGAATCGTGTTGAACGAGAACAGCACGTGCATCCCGACGAACCAGGCCGCGAAGCCAACGCACATGAACAGGCCGATCTTGACCTTGTTCACCGGCACACCGACTGCGCGAGCACTCTCCAGGTTGCCGCCGACGGCGAAGATCCAGTTGCCGACCCGGGTCTTGAACAGCACGTAGGTGGCGACGACGGTGAACAAGATCCACCACAGCACGGTGATCCTGACCGAGACGCCGAAGATGTTGAACGACGAAGCGAAGACCGTCCTCGCGGACTCGAAGCCCTGCATGTCTGCGACGTTCGACGATGCCACCTGACCGGTGACCAGCTTGGTCACGGCCAGGTTGATACCGGTCAACATCAGGAACGAGCTCAAGGTGATCAGGAACGATGGGATCTTCGTCTTCATCACGAGGTAGGCCGTTGAGGAAGCCGATCGCCAAGGACACACACAGCGCCAACGCGGCCCCGACCCACAGGTTGAGGTGCAGGTTGTAGGAGATCATCGACGCCGCTAGCGCACTCGTGGTTACCGCGACACCGGCGGAGAGGTCGAACTCGCCGCCGATCATCAACAGCCCCACGGCAACTGCCATGATGCCGATCGTGGAGCTGGCGTACAGCACCGTGGCCAAGGCCTCGGGGCTGCGGAAGGGCGGTGCGACGATCGCGAAGAAGACGAAGATTCCGATCGCGCCGACCAACGCACCCATCTCGGGGCGAATCAGCAAGCGTTGCAGTCGGTTCTGTTCCTTGACCCGCTCATCGGTGACGACCTTGTGGGTGCCAAGGTCCAGGTCTGCTTGGGTTGTCATGTTTCTACCTTCCGAGCCCGACTAGCGGGTTCCGGCCTCGGCCAGCGCGGCGATCGAATCGATGTTGGTCTTGTCGATGAACGAGGGGCCGGTCAACGTCGGCTTGCCGCCGCCGATGACGTTCTTGTTGTTCAGGTACAGCCACAACGAATCGACGGCCAGGTAGCCCTGCAGATAGGGCTGTTGGTCGATGGCCCACTGCACGCTGCCGTCCTTGATGGCCGAAACCAGGGCGGCGTTGGTGTCGAAGGTCGCGATCTTGGCGTTACTCCCCGCCGTCTTGGCCGACTGCACGGCACTCAGGGCAAACGGAGCTCCCAGCGTCACGATGTAGTCGATGCTCGGATCCTGCTGAAGCTTTGCGGTGATCGTCGACTCCACCGACGGCATGTCCGTGCCGTTGACGTTGAGGTTCTCCACCGAACCTGCACCCATACCCGCCTTGACGCCGGCACAGCGGGCTTCAAGCGAGACCGAACCCTGCTCCTGGACAACGCAGATCGCCTTCTTGGAACCGTCGCTCGCGAGTCGCTTTCCGGCGGCCTCGCCCGACACTCGCTCGTCTTGGCCGAAGTACTCCATGATGCCCATGTCCTGCCATTGCTCGATCCCGGCATTCAGGGCCACGACGGGGATGCCGGCGGCGACTGCACCCTTCACCGCATCCTTCATCGCGTCCGGCTGAGCCAGTGTCACGGCGATTCCGGCTACCTTGCTGTCCGTCGCGTTCTGGACCAGGTTGGCCTGGTTCGGCCCTTCCTTGTCCGACGAGTACTTGAGCTCGATGTTGTCCTTGTCGGCAGCGACTTGAGCGCCCTTGCGAATGAGATCCCAGAACGTGTCTCCGGGAGCAGCGTGGGTGACCATGGCGATCGTCACGCGCGGGGTGTTGACTCCACCGCCACTTCCGCCCGCGCCACCGGCATCGGCGGGCTTACCGCCCGTGCTCGAACACGACACGAGTCCCAGGGCGATTACCCCTGCTCCAGCGGCGGCTGCCAGCCGAACAAACTTCATCGTCTCTCCTGTCTGTGAGTGCCGTGCGACACGGCCTTGAAAACGATGTAATACGGGTCACAGCCGAAAGTCAACACTTTGTTCGGACATTAGGACTGCAGGTCATACGGAACTAGACACGCCAAAGTTAGCCAACCAACTCGTTGAATCGTCGCCCCCGGACCAACTAGCGGTCGACGAGCATCGTCTCGAAGTAGTAGCGCGAGGCGCGGTAGCAGTGATCGCCGTACTCCACGGCTTTGCCCGAGTCGTCGAAGGCAGTGCGGCTCATCGACAAAAGCGGGGCACCGGCCTTCTCGGTCAACAGCTTGGCCTCGGTCCGCGTCGCGGGTCGGGCGCCAATCCTCTGCCTGGCGAGGCGAATGTGCACGCCACGCGCACGCAACGCCTGGTATAGGCCGCTGCGTTCGAGCTCTTCGGCTTCCGGCGCCAACTCGATCGGGAGGTAGTTGACCATCACCGCAAGCGGCTCACCGTTGGCACAGCGCAATCGCTGGATGGTGACGATCTCGTGGCCACTGGGCAGGCTCAGCTGGGTGGCGACCTCGTCGTCGGCCTTGCCGACCTGGTAGTCGAGCAGTTTCGTGGTTGGTTCTTGGCCGGCACGCGCAAGGTCGTCGAAGAGGCTGGTCAATTCGACACGACGGTGAACGGGGTTCTGTACGACTTGGGTGCCGACGCCGCGCTTGCGCACCAGCAGGCCCTTGTCGACGATCTCCTGAATGGCACGCCTCGTCGTCGGCCGCGACAACGTCAGCCGCTTGGCCAGGTCGAGTTCGTTCTCGAAACGATCGCCAGGAACGAGATGGCCGTCCCTGATCGCCGCCTCGATCGCTTGGGCGAGTTGGTAATACAGCGGAACAGGGCTCGACCGGTCGAGCTCTACCTCCAGCGGCACGTCGCCTCCGATCTCGTGTGACCAGGCAAGATTGACGCCAAGGGTAGCACCGGCATGATCGCAAGTCCGAATGTCAGGACAAACTCTTGACACGGCCGAGTGACGGGGGGCACAGTCTTAGGCAAGCCCATCGATCACCGCACCCGGGAGCTGACTTGTCCAACTCACAGCCGTTCGACGTCCTCGCCATCGGGCGTAGCGGCGTCGACATCTATCCACTGCAAGTTGGTGTCGGGCTAGAGGAGGTCGAGTCCTTCGGCAAGTTCCTCGGCGGCAGCGCAGCCAACGTCGCGGTCGCCGCTGCTCGCCTCGGCAACCGCACAGCGCTGATCTCCGGCGTCGGCGACGACCCGTTTGGCCGGTTCGTCCGCGCGGAACTTGGCCGGCTCGGAGTCGACAACCGTTACGTCGCCAAGCATGATGCGTTCCCGACGCCCGTGACGTTCTGCGAGATCTTTCCGCCGGACGACTTCCCGCTGTACTTCTACCGCAAGCCGAGCGCCCCCGACCTCCAGATCGCGCCCGACGAGATCGACGCCGACGCCGTCCGGTCAGCGCGGCTATTCTGGTCGACGGTGACGGGTTTGTCCGAAGATCCCAGCCGCAGCGCACATTTCGCCGCATGGGAGGCGCGCTCTCGCGCTCCCCTGACCGTCCTCGACCTCGACTACCGCCCGATGTTCTGGGAGTCACCCGCAGCCGCAACCGAGCAGGTGCAACGCGCACTGCAGCACGTCACCGTCGCGGTCGGCAACCGCGAAGAGTGTGAGATCGCAGTCGGCGAGAGCAACCCCCACAAGGCCGCGGACGCGCTGCTCGACCTTGGCGTCGAGCTAGCGATCGTCAAGCAGGGACCACGCGGCGTGCTGGGCAAGACCCGCCACTCCTCGGTCACCGTCCGTCCCAACGAGGTGGACGTCGTCAACGGCCTGGGCGCCGGAGACAGCTTCGGCGGCAGCCTGATTCACGGTCTACTGCGCAACTGGCCACTCGAGAAGACACTGCGCTACGCGAACGCCGCAGGCGCCATCGTGGCGTCACGACTCGAATGCTCGACAGCCATGCCCACCGCCGCTGAAGTGGCGGCGTTGGCCGAACAGACCGCAGTGGAGGCCGTGAATGTCTAGTCAGCTCTGCTCCGACTACGCCGCGGTGACCGACCTGCGGGCCGCCGACCCCGGTGCGGTCGCCCGTGCGTGGAACGACCGCACCACCCGCCCGACCATCCGGGGCGACGGCCGATTGATGATCGTGGCCGCCGACCACCCTGCCCGCGGCGCACTGGCGGTCGGCACCCGTCCGACCGCCATGAACAGCCGCACCGACCTGCTTGACCGGCTGCGTGCCGCGCTCGCCGATCCCGGCGTCGACGGCGTGCTCGCGACGTCGGACATCCTCGACGACCTTCTGCTCCTCGGAGCGCTCGAGGACAAGGTGGTGTTCTCGTCGTTCAATCGTGGTGGTCTGGCGGGCGCAGCCTTCGAACTCGACGACCGGATGACCGGTGCCACCGCCGAGTCGACGGCCACCGCCAAGATGAACGGCGGAAAGATGTTGTGCCGCATCGCTCTCGACGATCCGGGCACCGTCGCCACCATGGCGGCCTGCGCGCAGGCGGTCGACGAACTCGCGGCGCGTGGACTCATCGCGATGCTCGAGCCGTTCATGTCCAGCCGCGTCAACTCCCAAGTACGCAACGACCTTAGCCCGGACGCCGTGATCAAGTCCGTCCACATCGGCCAGGGGCTCGGCGCGACGTCGGCCTACACCTGGATGAAGCTGCCCGTGGTCGTGGAGATGGATCGCGTCATGGAGTCCACCACCCTGCCGACGCTGCTGCTCGGCGGCGACCCGCCCGACCCGGACGAGGCATTCGCCAGCTGGGAGAAGGCACTCGGTCTGCCATCGGTGCGCGGACTCATCGTCGGCCGCACCCTTCTGTACCCCGCCGACGACGACGTCAGCTCCGCGGTCGCGACCGCTGTTTCCATGGTGAGGTGAGCATGTTCAGCAAGCTCTACATCCCGGCGCGCAGCGCGACCTTGCCGTTCACCGTCGACGTCACTCCGGAATCCGCAGGCTGGACCGAGTCGAGCCTCCAGGTGCTGCAGGTCGTCGATCCAGTCACGTTGCGCACCAACGACACCGAAGTCATGATCCTGCCGCTGTCCGGCGGCGGAAGCGTCGAGTGCGACGGCGAGCGACTCGAGTTGTCGCCGCGGGCCTCCGTATTCGACGGCCCCGCCGACTTCGTGTACCTCGGCATCGGGCAGACGTACACCCTGCGTGGCGAGGGTCGGTTCGCGATCTGCGGCGCCAGGGCCAAGCGGTCCTTTCCCAACCGCCGGGTAGCCGCCGGTGACGTATCGGTCGAACTGCGCGGCGCGGGCAACTGCAGCCGCCAGGTCCACAACTTCGGCACAGCAGGCGTTTTCGAGGCCGACTCACTGATCGCCTGCGAGGTCATCACGCCCGGCGGCAACTGGTCGAGCTACCCCGCCCACAAGCACGACGAGAACACGCCGACCCAATCGGAACTGGAAGAGATCTACTACTTCGAGATCGCAGCCGGGCCCGACGGTTCTCGCGGGTTCGGATATCACCGCGTGTACGGCACCCCCGACCGTCCGATCGAGGTGCTCGAGGAGGTCCGCACCGGCGACGTGGTGCTCGTACCGCACGGCTATCACGGCCCGTCGGTCGCCGCGCCCGGCTACCACATGTACTACCTGAACGTGATGGCCGGACCGGGCGCCGAGCGCGCCTGGAAGATCGTCGACGACCCCGAGCACGCCTGGCTACGCGGCACCTGGGACGACCAGGACGTCGACCCCAGACTCCCACTGCACTCACCCTCGTCCCAAGGAGCATGACCGTGGTTTCCACTGCGCCGAAGAAGGCGGAGAAGATCCCCGACGCCGAGGTCACCGTGCGACTCACCGTCGCGCAGGCCACCATTCGGTTCCTCGGCAACCAGTACGTCGAGCACGACGGCAAGCGCTCCAAGTTCTTCGCGGGCGCGTTCGGCATCTTCGGGCACGGCAACGTGGCAGGTCTCGGCCAAGCCTTGCTCCAGGACGAGATCACCGCGTTCGAGGCGGGCACCGAGCCCTCCCTTCGCTACGTGCTAGGCCGCAACGAGCAGGCCATGGTGCACAGTGCGGTCGCCTTCGCCCGTCAGAAGGACCGACTGCAGACGTGGGCCGTCACCGCCAGCGTCGGACCCGGGTCGACCAACATGTTGACGGGTGCCGCGCTCGCGACCATCAACCGCCTGCCCGTCCTGCTGCTGCCCGCCGACACCTTCGCGACGCGGGTCAGTTCGCCCGTACTGCAGGAACTCGAGCTACCGTCCTCCGGCGACGTCACCGTCAACGACGCGTTCAAGCCACTGTCGCGCTATTTCGACCGCGTCTGGCGCCCTGAGCAGCTGCCCGCCGCGCTGCTCGGCGCAATGCGGGTGCTCACCGACCCCGTCGAAACCGGAGCGGCCACCGTCGCGATACCGCAGGACGTCCAGGCCGAGGCCCACGACTGGCCGGAATCCCTCTTCGCGGAGCGCACCTGGCACGTCGCACGTCCGATGCCGGAGCGCTCGGTGATCGCCCGTGCGGCCGACGTCATCCGCACTGCCCGCAAGCCGCTGATCGTGGCCGGCGGCGGCGTCATCTACTCCGACGCCACCGATGCCCTCGCCGCGTTCTGCGAGAAGACGGGGATTCCCGTGGGGCAGAGCCAGGCGGGCAAGGGTTCACTCCCCTACGACCACCCGCAGTCCGTCGGCGCCGTCGGCTCGACCGGAACCACGGCGGCCAACGCGCTGGCCACCGAAGCCGACGTCGTCATCGGAATCGGCACCCGCTACAGCGATTTCACCAGCGCATCGCGGACCGCGTTCAACAACCCAGACGTCCGCTTCGTGAACGTCAACGTGGCGTCGATCGACTCGGTCAAGCAGGGCGGAGTCAGCGTCGTCTCGGATGCGCGCGAGGCGATCGAAGCACTGGGTGTCGCGTTGGGCGACTACTCGGTCAGTGACGAATACCGCACCTGCACCGCGGAACTCGCCACCGAGTGGGAGGACACCGTCTCCGCCGCCTACCGGTTCGATGACGGCGCAGCGCTCAACCAGAACCAGGTGATCGGGCTCGTCAATACGTTGTCCGATCCGCGCGACGTGGTGGTCTGTGCCGCCGGCTCGATGCCCGGTGATCTCCACAAGCTGTGGCGGACGCGCGATCGCAAGGGCTACCACGTCGAATACGGTTTCTCCTGCATGGGATACGAGGTGGCCGGCGGCATCGGCGCCAAGATGGCCGAGCCCGATCGCGACGTGTTCATCATGGTCGGCGACGGCTCCTACCTGATGATGGCCACCGAACTGGTCACCGCGGTGCAGGAGAACGTCAAGGTGATCGTGGTGCTGGTGCAGAACCACGGGTTCGCGTCGATCGGTTCACTGTCGGAAGCGCTGGGGTCCCAACGGTTCGGCACGTCGTACCGGTACCGCAGCGACGACGGACGACTCGACGGTGCCAAGCTGCCCGTCGACCTGGCGGCGAACGCCGCCAGCCTTGGCGCCGACGTCATTCGCGTCGTCACCGCCGCCGAGTTCACCGATGCGGTCAAGGTGGCCAAGGCCAGTGACCGGACCACGGTGATCCACGTCGAGACCGACCCCCTGATCGCCGCACCGGACAGCGAGTCCTGGTGGGACGTAGCGGTATCCGAGACCTCCACTCTCGAGTCCACCCAGTCCGCGTACCAGACGTATGCGGACTGGAAGAAGATCCAGCGGCCCTTCGTTCGGCCCAGCGAATAACCCGAGACAGCTGAAGGCGAGACCCGTGAGCACCACCCTGGTCGGCTCGGCCCCCGACTTCCGGAATGAACTGCGTGTCGCCGTGCTCGGCGTCGGCATCATGGGCGCCGATCACGTCGCCCGTTTGACCACCACGATCTCCGGCGCCCGGGTGACGGTCGTCAACGACTACCTCACCGAAAAGGCGGAGACGATCGCCGCCGACATTCCCGGCTGCCGCGCCATCTCCGATCCTCTCGACGCGATCGCCGACTCGGACGTCGACGCCGTCGTACTCGCGACGCCCGGGCCTACCCATGAGAAGCAGTTGCTGGCCTGCATCGAGCACGACAAGCCGGTGCTGTGCGAGAAGCCGCTCACCACTGATGTCAATACGTCTCTGGAGGTGGTCAGGCGCGAAGCCGAGCACGACAGGCGCCTCATCCAGGTCGGCTTCATGCGCCGGTTCGACCACGAGTACGCCCAACTCAAGGCGCTGCTGGACAGTGGGGATCTGGGCCGCGCGCTGGTGCTGCACTGCGTGCATCGCAATCCCGCTGTTCCGCCGAGCTTCGATAGCGCCATGGTGGTTCGCGACTCACTAGTGCACGAGGTCGACGTCACCCGCTTTCTCTTCGACGAAGAGATCGCCTCGATTCAGATCGTCAAACCATCGGCGAACCCTGGGGCACCCGCCGGCCTGGCCGATCCGCAGATCGCGATCATGCGAACGGCCTTGGGCCGCCACGTCGACGTCGAACTGTTCGTGACAACCGGCGTGGCCTACGAGGTGCGCACCGAAGTCGTCGCCGAGAAGGGCAGCGCGATGATCGGCCTCGACGTCGGCATGGTCCGAAAGACCGCTCCGGACACCCGGGGTGGCCAGATCACGCCGGGCTTCCGCGAGCGCTTCGGTCAGGCGTACGACACCGAGTTCCAACGGTGGGTGGACGCCGTGCGATCGGGAGTGAACGTCGACGGCCCTGGAGCATGGGATGGCTATGCCGCATCAGCTGTGTGCGAAGCCGGTGTGGCCTCACTGCGGACCGGCGAGCCCACTGCGGTGTCGATGGTGGCCCGCGAATCGATCAAGGGAGCATGACTCGTGAAGATCGCCCTTGACCCAACCCCGCCCCAGCCACGGTGGCATCGAACTGGGCTTCCCCCAGAACGCCTCGCCAAGAGTGCGTGTCTGCGGGCGACACGGCGTGGGATTTCCGTAGATCACGCACGCTCGCGCCCGGGCTGAGGAGGCATCGACAAAGAGCCGCGACTCGTCGCGACGGCCTAGACGTGCGCGGCCCGGTGCACACGGAACACGTGGGTCAGCCGCCGGTCAGCTTGCCGCGCAGGGCCGCGTCGACCGGTCCGGCTGGCTCGTCGTCGAGTGACCCGATGAAGACGGCCGCGATCTCGTCGGCTTCCGCGTCGGCCACCGCCCGCCATGCCACCAGATTGGGATGGCTGAAGTCGGTCGCCGCCTCCGCGGGTGCCAGCTGGGTGATCAGCTCGTTCAATTGCGCTGGAGTGAGCAGGAACTCGCGCAGCTCTCCTCGGTCATGCTCGTGATTGTGCCCTGCCGGGGTGCGCGGCCACTCGTCAGGCAGCGAGGCCGAGTTCCTCAGCGTTCTGGTATTCGTCGTCGATCAGAACGACTGTGCGGCCCGGCCGGTCGATCATGGAAGCCGCGATGGAGGACCGGTAGCCCGACGCGCAGTGCACCCAGACCTCACCCTCGGGTACTTCGTCGATGCGGTCGAGGAGTTCGTGCAGCGGGACGTTGAGCGCGCCGGGGATGCTGCCGTCGTCGAATTCCTGGCTCTGACGGACGTCGAGGACCACTATGTCCTTGGTGCCGAGGACCTCGGCGAGTTCGGCGAACGACGCGACTCGGTAGGAACGAAGCTCCGTTCCCGCGCGAAGGCCGTCGACGTCACCGACCGCGGCACCCTCTAGCTCATCGATGCCGATTCGGACGAGTTCCCTTCTGGCCGCGGCGATCTGTTCGGTGCCTTCCCCGATGAGGGTCAAGGGTCGACCCCATTCGTAGAGCCATCCCAGGTATGTCACGAAAGAGTCCGACAGCTCGAATCCGCGGGTGCCTGCGAGGTGCCCGGCGGCGAATGCCGTGCGCTTCCGCAGATCCACGACCCATTCCCCCGCCGCGATTCGGCGGTGCAGTTCGACGGGGTCGACCGGTTCGGGCGGAGACAGGTCCACCGGTGCAGGCCCGGCCTTGTTGATGGCGCCCATGTGGGCGTAGTACGCGGGATAGGCGGAGAGTCCGGCGAGCAGATCGTCGACGTACGTCTGCTCGTCATCCGTCAGCGCCGGATTGGTTTGGCGTTCATCGCCGATCGTGGACGAGTCACCGCTGGCGGGTGTGGCAGAGCAGAAGCTGCCGAACCCGTGGGTCGGATATATCGCGGTCTCGTCGGGTAACTCATCGGCGAGGCGTCGCACCGAGTGGTACTGCGCGTGGGTCAGGTCGTTGGTGTGTTCGGCGCCGAGCAGGTCCGTGCGCCCGGTGGTGCCGTGCAACATCGAGCCGCCGGTGAACACCCCGCACACGGTGCCGCTGGTGTCGCGCAACACGTAGCTGACGTGGTGGTGGGTGTGGCCGGGAGTGTGGACAACATGCAGTTGGATGGCGCCGGCGTCGATGATCGCACCGTCCACCGCCGGTCGGCGATCGTAGGCGACGTCGTCGCCGGCAGGCACGACGTACTCGGCCCCGACGGTGCGCGACAATTCCAGTCCGCCCGTGACGTAGTCGTTGTGGATGTGGGTCTCGAGGACGTGGGTGATGGTCACCCCACCGTCTTCGGCGAGGGACAGCACGCGGTCGATGTCCCGTTGGGGGTCGATGACCACGGCGCTACGGCCGTCGCTGACCAGGTAACTGCGATCTCCGAGGCTGGAGGTTTCGATGATGGAAATGTGCACGTGGGGCTCCCTGGTTTTCTAGTGGATGAAGACGGTGTCGACGAGGACGTAGGCCGCAACGGCGAATACCAGGTAGGCGAACCAGTGCTGCAGTCGTCGGGTGTCGAGCTTGGTGCCGTAATGGCCTGCGATCAGCGAGCCGACGATGGCGGTGCCGACGAATGCGCCGGTGATCGACCAGTCGATGCTGGTCCCACTCACGTGTGACACGACGCCTGCCGCTGAGTTGGCGACGATGATGAGAAGCGACGTGCCAATGGCAATCGGCATCTCCACCCCGAGCATCAGCACCAGGGCCGGGATGATCAGGAAGCCACCGCCGACACCAAAGAGTCCGGTGAGCAGACCGACGACAAACCCGGCGGGGATCGATCTCGGCGCGCAGCGGCGCCAGTTGATTCCGGAATCGCCGACCTTGCACGCGGTGCCGGTGTCGCCGTTGTCCTGCAGCATCCGGATTCCCGCGGCCACCATCACCACGGCGAAGCCGATCAGAAGGGCCGTTGGGGGCAGGTGTCTGCCGATGGCTGTGCCGACGAAGGTAGCCGGGATGCCGGCTACCGCGAAGATGGCGGCCAGTCGCCACTGCACTTGCCGGGCACGGATTTTGGGTAGCGCGCCCACGGCCGAGGCAACGCCGACCACGATCAGCGACATCGGAATGGCCTGCTCGATTCCCAGCCCGAGGACGTAAACCAGCGCCGGAACCGCGAGGATGGACCCGCCACCGCCGAGCAGTCCCAGCAATACGCCGATGACGGCGCCGAGGGCGAGGGTGATTCCGATGGTCATCGATTGCCTCTCACCCGCGTATCGCGGGTTCCGGTTACTCCGCCCGAGCGGTCTGGGACAGTGCGTCGATTGCAGCGTGCAGCTTGGCTGAGGCGTCGTCGGCGACCTCGCGCAGGCCAGGCTGGTCGGCCACTTGAACCATGATCTCGGGGTCCATCGCGTCGACGATCACTGCGCCGTCGTCGTTCGGGTCTGAACGCACGACGACGTTGCACGGCAACAACAACCCGATCCGTCGATCCACGTTGACTGCCCGGTGCGCCAGTGCTGGGTTGCACGCCCCGAGAATCAGATAGTTCTCCATGTCTTCGCCAAGCTTCGCCTTCACGATGGCCCTGACGTCGATCTCGGTGAGAACTCCAAATCCCTGCTCAAACAGCGCTTTTCGGGTCATCTCCACTGCGTCGTCGAACGAGGCACGCAGTGTGGTAGATAGTGCGAGTGCCATAACAGGTCTCCTTTAACAGGACTTCACGGTGACTGCCCGAAGTCGGCAGGTTCCAGCAGCGCGTTCGCCACTCGCTCGGGTCACCCATGGGCACTCGGACTCTAACGCCACTGGGTAAGCTATACCCCTACTGGTATATCAGAGTTCTGCGTGAACCGGCAAAGGTGCGGCTCGCTTCGGGGCATTCAGCGCGCCACCGCGAACCGCCAACTCGGGTGCGCGGCTGCGGCGTGGCGTCCCGGTTGCAGGTGCACCGTTGGCTCGCGGGCACGGAGTGCATCACGTCGTCGACGTGTTGGCCGCATCCGGCCCAGCCGGTCTTGCCGCATGTGGGGCATCTCTGGGGGTAGCACATGTGTTCTCCTGGGCTGGTTTCGTATTCGGTCAGGAGGTCGCGGCGGCGTT